>CAZUAH010000039.1:0-46177 GCA_964617665.1 uncultured Pirellulaceae bacterium | reverse complement strand
TGGAGTCCCTCAAAATGATCCCCAATCGTGAAGAGAATCTGGGCCGCCGGACGGGATCAGAATTCCCATCAGCCGGTTACCATAGGCACATAGACTGTTTCTGTTTCACACATCCAGCATGATAGAGGTCGAGAAATGAACCGCAACCTACACACGTCTTGGTTTGCCAGGCGACGAGCAGTCAAATGGAGCCTGTGCATGACACTGATTGTGAGTCTGATCTTGCCAAGTTTTCACGGGCTCGAAGCTCGGCTTGCCGCAGCTGAACAGACGCCGGCCGAACCGCCCGCGTTCAGGCTGGCGTACGTGCCGCGTGATGCACTGGCCCTTGTAGCCTTTCGCCCTGGGGCATTGTTGCAGCGACCCGCGATTGAACCGTTTGCCGAAGCGATTCACGAGATGTTCACAGAGTCTCTTGATTCGCCCCTGCAGCCGTCAGACGTCAAACAGTTCATCATGTTCATGTTGCCCAACTCTCGAGGGACCGCTTTTCCGGCCATGATTTTTCACACGGCGTCCCGTGACGCAGCCGACGCAGTGGTCACGATGCTGGATGTGGAACCGCAAACCTCTACATTCGCGGGCCATACCTACCAGGGGTCTGGGAGGCTGGGGTGTGTTTGCCGTCTCAACGAAACCGCCATCCTCGCTACACCAGATGACACAACCATGCGAAGGTGCCTGGCCGCCGGAAAAGTTGGGGCCACACGGACGAGATGGGCCGATCGTTGGGCGACGGTAGCAACCAGCGATGTGGCGGCCGTTGCGAACACTTCGTTGACACGAGCATTCCCGCCGCACCTGGTCGCCGCCGGCCTGCGAAAAATAGCCCATGATCGCTACACGCGAGACGAAGTTCAGCTCACGGCATTCACCTTGTCGCCGCTGTGGCAAAGGTCGGACATCGCGGTTGCAGAACTGACCGTGACCGATCAGATTCGTTTGCGGATCATCAGCCAATCGGGAACCGTCGAAGAGGCGAATGAGGTCTACTCGGCGATGCTGTCTGCCATTGCCTGCGGTCGACTTATGCTGTCCCGATTGCGTGAACGTGCGGTGCTCGAGGACGCTTCGGGCCCCATTTTGATGCAACAGATCGATCTTTTCGATGAGTTGTTGGAAGACGCCACCGTCGTTCGTAAGGAATCACAGGTCGGTGTGTTGGTCCACATGGACAAAGAGAGCACGCAAGCCGTCACGGCGATGGCGGTTCCTGTGACGCTGGCAGCGAGGGCGGCGCGCTACCGGACAAGGTGTACCAACAACCTCAAGCTGATTGCCCATGCTTTCCACAATTACCACGACACGTACAAAACACTCCCGGCGGCGAGTCAAATCGGCCCTAAGGAGGTCGCGCACAGTTGGCGCATCTCAATCTTGCCCTTCGTGGGGCAGCGCGAGTTGTACGAAGCGTATCGGCAGGACGAACCCTGGGACAGTGAACACAACCTGCAACTGCTTGAAAAGATACCTGATGTATATCGGTGTCCCGGTGATCGTCGGAATTCTACGAACACTTCCTATTTCGTCTTCGATGGGCCGGAGGCCGCTCTGGACAATCGTCGGTATGAGGGCAGCTTCCGGAGCATAACGGACGGCACGTCGAACACGCTCTTGGCCGTGGAATCAAAACGTGCCGTCCCATGGACAAAGCCTGAAGATATCCCATTCGATCCCGAGCAGCCTCCGCCGAAGATCGGCGGCTGGCATCCCACTGGATTCTGCGCGGCTTTCTGCGACGGTTCGGTCCGCATGCTCCCCACCGCTCTCGACGAGCAGATGTTGAAGCACCTTATCATGCGAGCGGACGGTAACCCAATCCAGCTTCCTCCTCCTTAGACGAAGCGACCTGGCCTTTGAAACGGTTGTACTATGACACGAGGACGACGAACATGAGAGCCTTTTGTGTGCGAAGAGTCACGTTGCAGTATGTTTGCCTGAGTTTGGTAGTTTGGCTTCCGCTTGCGTCGAGGGCGGACGATGAAGCGAAGGCTGTGGCCGAGACGCGGGCTGAATTTGATCGGCTCGTTGCGGCTGATTGGCGAGAAGTCTTCAGCGATCCATGCACGAAGGACTGGCGAGAACTCTGGTTCCTGGACTGTCAAGTAGCCACCGTCAAGAACACAGCCCAGGGGATGGAATTGAGGGCAGGTCCCGAATTCAGGAACGATGCCCACCACATGGTTCTGTGGACGAAGAAGGACTTCGCGGGCGACCTGAGAATCGAATACGAATACACTCGCCTGGATTCGGAGACTCGCTGCGTGAACATTTTGTACGTCCAGGCGACTGGTAGCGGCGCCGGAGCGCATACGAAAGACATCGCCGAATGGGCTAAGCTGCGGGCCGTGCCGGCTATGCGAATGTATTTCAACCACATGAATACGTATCACGTCAGCTATGCCGCGTATCCCAACGATAAGGACTCGACGGAGGACTATATTCGAGCACGCCGGTACATGCCGGAAGCCGACGGTTTGCGCGGAACGGACCTTGTGCCCGACTATTTCCGAACCGGATTTTTCAAAACCGGCGTGCCGCACAAAATCACAGTGATCAAACGCGGGCAAGAACTGTTCATGCACATCCACAATGACGAGAAGCAGATGTTGTGTCACTGGAAGAACGAGTCATTCCCACCGATCCTCGAAGGACGCGTCGGCTTGCGGCATATGTTTACTCGCTCGGCACGCTATCGCGACTTCCGGATCTCCGTGCCCGCCGCTAACGACAACTGAAAACCAGGAGAAATCCATGAGCCAACCCAAAACTGACCCAACGCACAATCGCACCGAGACTATTGGCCGCCGCAGTTTCATCGCGGGTACTGCTGCGACGGCTGCGGCCGTGGTAGTACCGAACGCGGTGTGCGGCGAATCCGCGGATCCCGCAGCGTCGAGTCGCAAGATCAAACTGGGCGTGGTTGGCTGTGGTGGTCGTGGCAAATGGATTGCTGGCCTCTTTCAAAAACACGGCGGCTACGAGATGCACGCTGTAGCCGACTATTTCCAAGAAGTGGCGGATGCTGCCGGGGATGCTCTGGGTGTCGACAAAGCGCGCCGCTTCTCGGGCTTGTCGGGATATCGGAAGTTGATCGAAAGCGGCGTCGAGGCAGTGGCGCTGGAAACGCCGCCGTACTTCTTTCCCGAGCATGTCCAGGCTGCGGTCGACGCGGGCCTTCATGTCTATATGGCCAAGCCGGTGGCCGTGGATGTGCCGGGTTGCCTGCAGGTCGAGGCCGCTGCCAAGACAGCCACGGATCAAAAACGTTGCTTCCTGGTCGACTACCAAATGCCTACTGATCCGCATGTTATCGAATGCGCCAAACGCTTTTGCGATGGAGCATTGGGCAGGTTGGGGATCGTCAAGAGTTTTTATTATGGCGGACTTTTTGGCGACCCGCCGTTGACAAACTCCATTGAAAGCAGGCTACGGTCCTTGGTTTGGGTGAACGATGTGGCGATTGGCGGCAGCTATCACGTCAATGCGTGCATCCATCCAATACAGGCCATGATGTGGGTCTTGGACAAGAAACCGGTAGCGGCCGTTGGGATTTCGCGTGTCGCCCGCGCCAATCCGCACGGCGACAGCCATGACATGTACGGAATTACCTATGAGTTCGACGACGGTTTGATCTGGAACCACACGGGCCGCCATGCTCGCGGCCTCACAGGCCCTAGCGATCCCCTGGCCACGTGCGAGTTCTTGGGTGAAGCTTATATGATCATCGGCTACGGAGGACGCGCACTGATTCGCGGCGGCAAAGGGCACTACGGGGGCGGCAGTATCGACAACCTGTACGCGGCGGGAGCGACCCGCAATATCGCGACCTTTCACAAGAACATCACGGAAGCGAACTTCACGAACGACACGGTGCGCATGGCAATCGACAGTTGCTTGGCCACGATCCTGGCCCGCGAAGCATGCCTTCGTAAAGGCCGCATGACCATGGAGGAATTATTGAAAGCCAACGAACGATTGGAGGTCGACCTCGATGGTCTGAAGGCCTAGGCGGACGGTATGGAGGACGGCTGTATCAAGTGGAATTCGTCGGTGAGAAAGGGCCCGACGCTTAGCAGCCGGTGATCCCGTTCAATTCCCCTCGGGCCATTCTCCGGAATCGGCCAAGGCTAAGATTTGTGGCAAAACGTGCCCGATGGCTCGTGATCGGTGGCTCAGAACCGATTTGACGGTTTCGCCGAGTTCCGCGAACGTTCGATGATACTCGACGACTTCGAACAACGGATCGTAGCCAAATCCCGACGAGCCGTGGGGCTCCGTGGCGATCCGACCATGACAGCGGGCCTCGCAATCGGCTCGGACGTTGCCGCTTGGGTCAGCCAACGTGATGTGACAGGTGTAATGCGCCGTGCGCTGTGCAAGGGGTGTGTCCCCCAACTGCTCCAGGAGATATTCGTTGTTCGATTTGTCGTTTGCATCCTCGCCCGTGTAACGGGCCGAGTAGATGCCGGGTGCACCATCCAGCGCATCTACCTCCAATCCGCTGTCCTCGCCGATCAGCCAGTGACCCAAGTGACGCGATTGCTCGACGGCCTTCTTCGTGGCGTTTGCAGCAAATGAATCGCCATCTTCGACCACTTCGATAGCGTCGGGAAAATCCGCAAGCGTCTTCAGCTGGAATCTGTAGGGGGCGAGAAGCCGCTCCAGCTCCTTTCCCTTCTTGCGATTGTGCGTGCCTAGTACCAGGATGCGATTAGAAGACATTGGATCAAATCTTGAGTTGAAGGAGAGTTTTAGAGTGTCAGGTGTAGGGCTAGAGGGCGGCACATGCTGAAACCTGAACACTGAAACTTGGAGAGGTTCATCCGCCGACTCGGTCAGACCGAACGGTCCGACTCGCCTGCGCGCGGCTGGGGCTAAAGCTCTTCAGGAATTGGTATTTCTCATTCCTGTGATCAAAGTCCCAGTCGGTCAACCCTACGTTCGTCTTGAAATGCGTGTAGGTATATTCCTCGATCAACTGCGGTTTCCCGCCTTCTTCCGCAGGCCAATCGTACGCGGAATAGCGGACCGGCAATCTCAATTCGTCATCGACGAAGATGCGAGCGAATTGATACGGCAACCCTTCGCGTCGTTTCGGATGCGAGACTTGTATCAACGAACATGGCCGGTTGTTGATTTTCGCTCCCGGCACTGTTCGGACGGTGACGTCTTTGTGCTGCAATTCGTCTTCGCCGTTTTCGATCAGGCGACGAGTGAGGTTTTTGATCCCGATCTCCGTGATCGGATACCGGTTGTCCTGCGAGGCCGCGGGGCTGTCCGGTGCGACTGCGGTCGTGATGTAGGCGAACCGCGTCCCTCCGTTCCGCACGATCAACATTCCGTCGTTCTTCCCATGTACGTACAAGACCTCACGGCCTTTGACTTTTGCCGGGCTGAGAAAACGAAGATAGACGCTGAGCGGAGTCACGACCCGACCGTTTTCGACCTGCTGGTGGCGGACCTTGACGAACATCATCTCGTGCCCCCGCAAGTATCCATTAACTCGCTCGCGTTTGGTCAGTACGCAGGTGTAATCGTCGACCTCTCCGTCTATGTGCTGATATGCATCGAAGGCCATTCGCAGAACAGGAAGCAAAGGGTGGTCGTCCGTTGGCGTTTCGGCCAAAACGGTTTGAGCGAACAGAGCCGTGAGAACTACGGCGTGAATACGAACCATGGTGTTACCTTCCGTAAGGACCAAACGCGGAGGGAATTATACGCCTTCATGGAGAAAAGGCGACAAAAAGCACCACCGACGCCTACTTGAACAATCTAGCATGCAGATTTGTCAAGATGTAACGATGAAGTGGAATGCGAGGACAACGCGTTTTGAATTCCGTGGTCGCAAATCGGCACAAGCCATCTCGCCCTAAATGTCACGTGGGTGTTGGTTTTCCGTAGGCTCGGGCTACACTTCGAAATAGGGTAATGCCACGAAACGTTCGCTTTCCATTGCCGAGTTGTTTTCCCAATGCAAGATACGGTTCTGCTAGATTACTTCATCAAGTTCGGTCTGGCCGCCGTCTTGGGCTTCTTGATCGGACTTGAACGCGAAATGACCGCCGACCAGCCGAAGGCAACTGGTCTGCGGGATTTCGTTCTCTTCGCTCTCTTTGGGGCGGTCTGTGCTGTCACGGCCCAGCAGCTCACAAATGGTTGGATCGTGATTCTGGGACTGTTGGGCGTTGTTGTTCTATTGCTTTCCGGCTACTGGGCCCGACATCGTGCCGGCGGCGAGCAGGACGTGGGCATTACTACAGAGATCGCGGGCGTACTTACGTTCTTCCTCGGCGTGCTTGTGGCCGAAGAACAAGTCACCCTGTCGATCGCGTTGGCGATCATCATTCTCGTCGTGTTGTCCAAGAAGCAGGCGCTTAGCGAGTTCCGCAGCCATATAAAGCGATATGAACTCGAAGCCACTTTGAAGCTGCTGGTCATCACGTTCATCATTCTGCCGATTCTGCCAAACCAGGCGCTGAGCGGTTACCTGACCTTGCCAATGGGCAAGGTGATTCCCACTGACGAGTCGGCAGACGTGTCGGTCGAGTTGGTTGCTGGCCAGAGTTACCGCGTTGGTGATGAAGTGGACATCTACGATAGTCGTGGCCGATCGCTGGGAACGCTGACGGTCGCAAGCACCGCACCCGGCCGCATGACTGCAACCTACCAGGGCGATTATCTTCAGCAACTGACGGCCGACACGCAGCTTCGAGCCGAAGTAGGAATTGAGTTTCTGTCGACGATGCTTGAAGCGGTCGTGCCCTACAAGGTCTGGCTGATCGTGGTCCTGGTTTCGTTCATCAGCTTCGTGGGATACGTGCTGGTGAAAGTACTGGGTAGCAGCGCGGGTATCGGCCTGACGGGACTGGTTGGCGGTTTGGCGTCCAGCACGGTAACGACGCTGAGTTTTGCAAAACGCAGCCTCGAAACACCCGCATGGAACCGGTACTTTGCCGTAGCCGTTATCCTCGCCTCGTCGGTCATGTTCCCGCGGCTGATCATACAGATCGCGTTTGTGAATCAAGCGTTGATGAAGAACATCGCCGTGCCGTTGTGCGTGATGGGGGGCGCCGGTTTTGTCGTTGCCGCGTTCTACTTCTTCCGCTCGAAGTCCGAATCGGCCGGAACCGAATCGCTTCAACTGGCAAACCCGTTCAGCCTCGGGGCGGCGCTGAAGTTTGGACTTATCTTTGCGACAACCCTGATGGTCACGCGGCTGGCGACTAGATACCTAGGTGTACAGTGGTTGCCGTTGGTGGCGATCGTCAGCGGTCTGACTGATGCTGATGCAATTGCCTTTTCGGTAAGCAATGATCAACAGGCTGGTTTCATCACCCTCGACTGGGCTAGTTTCAATCTCGTGCTGGGTGCGCTATCCAACACATTCATGAAGCTGTTTCTGGTTCTGTTCCTGGGCCACCGCGGCCTATTCAAACAACTGTTACTGGCATTTCTGGTGATTGGCGCAACGGGAATTGTCACAATGCTGATGTACTACGACATCTCCGCGGCAGCTCTCTGATTGATGGAGACAACGCACAGCGCGCAAAAAAACGGGGGTCTTTGACGCGCCAAAAACGTTTTTGGCAAGCAGAATGGCCAGGGGCAAGGCAAACCACTCGGCAAAATTACTCGTCAAAGACCCCGCGGGCCAGATCTTGGAATAGACTGACGCACTTGTTCTAAGCACGCCGCGTGCCAGCCCGTTGTTCGTCTGGCGGAAAACCACGATCGATCTCCTAACTTCTGTCTCACAAACAACTTGAGAAACTGACATTCCGTTTCTCTCGTCGGCGGAATAACATACGAGGGCCGGCCAGAAACCTGTCGACAGGCTCAGATGTTTCAATTTGCTACAAACGGGACTTTCGGGTGTAGCAAAACAGCTCGGCGCTGATCACGTTTGCGACACAGTGGACACATGGACACATCGAAAGCGGACAATCGAGTCAGCCATCTGCCAGATGAGGCGACTGACGTACTTATTTCGGTGAATCCGAAAGCCGGTGCGCGGTCCAGCCAGACGATTGTCGACCAGACTGCCGGGACGCTGCGAGAGTCGGGATACCAGGTCGAAATCCCACCCGATATCGATCATTTGGCGGAGACGGCAGCGGCGAAACTGGAAAACGGTACGCTCCGTGCGGTAGTAGCGGCGGGCGGCGATGGAACGGTTTCGCTGGTTGTCAACCGAACTCCTCCGGGGGCCCCCGTGATCGTGCTGCCGCTCGGCACGGAAAACCTCCTGGCCAAATACCTGAAACTGAGAGCCGAGCCGGCGAGGATCTGCGAGATTATCAAGCGTGGCGCCTTTGTCCGCCTGGATGCGGCCCAGGCCAACGAACGTATCATGCTGCTTATGCTGAGCGCTGGATTCGACGCTGCGGTCGTGCAGCGCGTCGAGCAGAATCGCAGTGGTCACATCCGCAGGCGCGCTTACGTAAAACCAATCTTCGAAATGATCCGTAGTTATGAGTATCCCGAACTGCGGATATACTTGGATCTAGAGGAGGAGTCGGCTACTGCGGAACCGCAAATCATCGCCAAATGGTCATTTGTGGTGAATCTGCCGTGTTATGCCATGGGGCTGGGCATTGCACCTGATGCCGTCGGAACCGATGGCAACCTGGACGTGTGTACGTTCAAAGAGGGATCGCTTTGGAAGGGACTGAAATACTTGACCGGCGTGATCATGAAACGCCACGAGAACTGGGACGACTGCGTGACGCGACGAGCCCGGAAGATCCGTATCGAATCGGACGCCCAGGTTCCGTACCAAGTTGACGGCGATATTGGCGGCCATTTACCGGTCGATATCGAAGTATTACCGCAACGGTTGACGCTGCTCGTCCCGGAAGGCTGGCAGGCCGGCAAGAAATAGAGACTCGTATGGGAAACGAAACGGTGCCCAACAACCCAGCGACTGTCGGACCATATCAATGCGGCAAAGGGCAGAGCCTGCTGCTGATCGCCGGACCTTGCGTGATAGAAAACGAAGCACTGACGCTTTCCATTGCCGAGCGACTCAAGGAGATCGTGTCAACGCTGCCACTGCAATTCGTGTTCAAAGCGTCATTCGACAAAGCGAACCGGACCAGCATCGACTCGTACCGAGGTCCGGGGCTCGAAAAAGGGCTGCGTATCTTGGCCAAGGTGAGAGAACAGGTTGGTGTGCCTGTCACTACGGACATTCACGAAGCACATCAGGCGGCACCCGTCGCTGAAGTGTGCGAGTTGCTACAAATTCCGGCTTTTCTAGCGCGTCAAACAGACCTGCTTGTTTCTGCCGCTCGCACTGGCCGCGCGGTTAATGTCAAGAAGGGGCAGTTCATGGCGCCGTGGGATATGAAAAACGTGGTCGACAAGTTGGTGGCGTCGGAATGCGGGAATGTGTTGTTGTGCGAACGCGGCTCGTTTTTCGGGTACGGGCGACTGGTGAACGACATGAAAGCCTTGCCGCAAATGGGCGAGCTTGGAACGCCAGTCGTCTTCGACGCTACTCACAGTGTCCAGGAGCCAGGCGGGCTGGGCGGCACCACCGGCGGAAAACGCGAGATGGTCGAACCACTGGCTCGGGCGGCGACTGCGGTTGGCTTGGACGGATTATTCTTTGAGACGCATCCCGAGCCGGACGCGGCGCTCAGCGACGGTCCCAACATGGTGCCCCTGGGCCAATTTGCCGGGCTACTGGAACGCATTGTCAAAATCCGTGAGACTGTCGAGAGCTTTGATGGCTGACGGCTGCGTGCGGATCTTTCACTTTGGAGTGTACAACTCGTAATGAATCGTAGAATACTCGCCCCAATTATTGTCGCCGTCACATGTTTGTCGGCGGTTACGCTGCTGATGCTGGGATGTCAAAAACAGCCCAGACCCGCTGGTAAAGGCCCGGTGGCGGGAGGCATCACACCGAAACAGGATCATCTATCGCTGGCCATGGACTATCTTGGCCGTCTTGAGGAATTCGACACGCAAGAGGGAATGCTCCAAACGGCATATCACTTGAACCGCTGGACAGAGGGCTTGGACAAAGGCGTCCAATGGAAGGAAGATCCCATGGTCGCGGATCTGCCCGCCAATCTGCGAGAGATTCCGCGCTTAAGACAACTTTCGAAAGACGAGTTCACAACCGAAGACGTGTTCTTCCTGCGCGAAGCGTCGTGGATGCAGAGCATTTCCGACTGGGCCTTGCAGCAGACAACGGACTTGGGAATTGAAGATTGGCTCAAGCAGGTCGAGGAGTCGCGGGGTGAACCGCATGCTTACGAACTATCCGTGGCTGCACGACTTTTCGACTGGACGATTCGCAATATCCAACTGGACGAACTCCTTCCGTATCCGACTGCGGACGGCGACAGTGAGGCGTCGGATGGAGTCTCGCCTCTGATGAAGGCTACAGCCGGCCCCGGCTACACGACTCATCCGTGGCAGACGCTGATGTTCGGCCGCGGCGACGCTTGGCAGCGTGCACGCGTATTCATTCAGCTCGCGCGACAGCATCAAATCGAGGTCGTTATGTTGGCATTGGACGACACTGCCCAAACGCCGCGACCTCGTCCTTGGCTGCCGGCTGCCTTGATTGATGATCGACTGTACTTGTTCGACGCCGAGTTGGGATTGCCGATACCCGGACCTGGCGGCGTCGGGATCGCCACGCTGGAGCAAGTGCGCAAGGACAAGAACCTGCTGAGCGAACTGGAGGTCGGCAGTGTGTACCCGTACGCACCGGCGAAGGCTGACTTGGACAAGGTGGTCGCGCTGATTGACGCTTCCCCTGATGCTCTGTCACGCCGGATGAAGTTGCTCCACACGAAGATAGCGACCGGTCAAAAACTCATCCTGTCGGTCGATCCCTCGGGACTGGCCGAACGTTTGCGCCAGTGCGACGGCATTTCCGATGTCGACTTGTGGCACACGCCCTATGAAACGTGGGTCTACCGAATCGCGCTCGGTCTACGATCGCGAGACGATCCGGAATTGATAAGGCGGCTGATGCTGGATGAGTGGCTTTTCGATGGTGTGACTCCCTTGGCCGAGGGACGGCAACTGCATCTTCGGGGCAAGTTCGAGAAAGTGGGGCAGAAGGACGGTGCCAAGGCCAGGTATTTCATTTCGCGTGTACCAGATGCGGATATCAATCGGATTGCAGTGTCGCCGGAGATCCAACGCCACATGGGCCTCGTTCGCAATGAGAAAGAGGAAAACATCCAGCAGTGGCAGGGACGACTGGAAATGCACAAGTTGCTTGTCATCCGCACCAAACGGAATGCGAGCTACTGGCTGGGGCTGATTCACTACGAGACAGGCCGGCTGGAACCCGCGCTGGAATGGTTGAAGACTCGGACTATAGAGGCGGCCGAGGACGGCCCCTGGACCGGCGGCGCCCGATATAACCTCTCGCGTGTTTACGAGGCGATGGGAGACCTGCAGAAGGCGCGAAGCGAACTGTTGCTAGACGACTCTCCGCAAAAGCACGGCAACTTGCTGCGTGCCCGGTTTCTCAGGGAAAAGCTGGAAGCCCAGGAAGCAGACGCCTCTGCCGAAAACTGAAGGCCGTACTCCAAGAGTCGGCCCCGCGCAATGCTGTCCCATCTGTTCCGCCAATGCCGCCTACGAGGGGTCTCGTTCTTGTGAGTTGGCTGAATGAAGAGTAAACTGCATGTTGTCGTTTGAGTCCGTGCCCCGACAAATCTATAAGGAGGACTGTACTCATGCCTGGACTGTTAAACCGACAGAGCATCGTCCTGATCGCTGCTGTGGTCATGTTGGCGGTGACTTGCGTCCATGCCGAGAGTTTCAGGTTGGAACTCAAACGGCTGTCGACGTCCTCGATGACACCGGAAGAAAGCGTCTTCCAGTCGACCTACCCACAGAGTTTCTACATGCGCTCGGGGTCTGTCTCCAGCCGATCGGACCGCGAACTTCCGGCGTTCTCGAAAGTGATCAAGAAGGAGCCAGCCAAATACGAAACGGACAAACCGTTCCGCGGCGTGGCCAAATTGGGCTCGCAGCACTACGGATTTGTGCTGGATACGGCTGCCAAAGAGGATGACAAGGACAAAGACAAGGAAGAAAAGAAGTCCACGGGCACGAAACAGCAATTCGAGATAGTGCGATACAACCGCCTGCTGTTCGACCTGAATCACAACGGGGACCTGACGGACGACGAGGTGATCAAAGCCGTCGAGCCTCGTGGTCTCAGCCGACAGTCGAACTATTTCAACTACTCGTTTGCACGAGTAGACTTGACGATCGAGGCCGATGGCGTGCAGATGGAGTATGCTTTCAACTTCCGCGTCTATTCCTACGGCTCGACCAGCTACTCGTACGCCAATGCGTCACTGAACGCTGCCGCGTATCGCGATGGTCAGATCACCCTGAACGGCGAGACGAAGCGGATCGTGCTGGTGGACTACAACAGTAACGGGCGATTCGACGACGGATGGGTGATCGATCCCAACACGCATTACTCGGGCGGCGGAGTGTACTCCAAGGCAGGCGACATGGTCTTCGTTGCTCCGGACGCTCGCGTTACGTCAGGCTACTCGCCGACCGAGAACGACAGCCAGCAGTACCTGAGCAAGCTCGTGAATATCGAAGGGAGTTTCTATGACGTCAAGACTTCGCCCGCAGGCGACAAGCTGAGCCTCACCCCATCTTCGATCCCGGTGGGCCACGTCACGAACGCAAACAAGGGCTACCGGGCCGTCGTCTACAGCGACATTGGGTTCATGAAGATCAGCGGAGATGATTCGGGCAAAGCAACGTTGCCCGAAGGCGACTGGAAACTGGCCTCCTACACAATCGACCGCACGGGATTTGCTGAAGAGGCAAAGGAGAAGAAGGAGTCGGCGTCGCTGTTGGACACGCTCTCGGCAGCTCTCACCAAGACTCAACGTTCTTCGAGGGCCCGGACTACACGTATCTCTGCCCACGGGACCGACAGTTACGTCGCGGTCAAGGTTCGCGGCGGCGAGACCGTCGAGTTTCCCTTTGGGCAACCCTACACGCCGAAGGTCACCGTATCGCACGGGGCTGGCTCGTCAACCGCTTCCCTCGGAATGGCGCTGATCGGGTCGGGCGGCGAGCGGTGTAGCGGTATCTATGTCAATGGCAGCCGTCCGCCCGCTCCCGAGTTCACTATCACCGATCCGGATGGCAAAAAGGTCCAGACCGGCAAGTTCGAGTATGGGTGAGGCTTCACCTGCCGGTACTCGTGGCGAGTACCATCCGAGACAGCTAAGGAGTATCGCGTTCGTGTTAGCATGAAGACTGGTCCGTTCAAGGTCGACGAGGAGCACGAGAGCGTCATCCAGTTGGCCAAGAGAAGGCCTACGGCGAGTGCGCCCAAGAAGACTTTGCTAGATCAAGTTATCAACGCTTTCATCGGCGACTGATTGACACGATACCACCATTCGAACGGCCCCAAAGGAAACCCCGGGGGCCGTTTTCGTGCGCGGGCACATTCACTCAGGCGAGTAGCAAGTAAGACCGGTTACTACTGGTCAGGTGCTTCGTCTGCTTCTTCTGCTGCCAGTGGGCGGCGGAGCAGGCATAGCGGCATGGTGGGCAGGGCGATCTCTTTTTCCACCAGGAATCCCTCACGCAAGTAGAAGCCGTGGGCGGGTGTTTCCTTCGCCACTTCCAGCACAACAGACTGATATCCCAGCTCGCGGGCGAAGTCGAATACGTGGTGGATCATGGCGCGTCCCAGCCCTTGTCCCTGACAACCCTCGCGTGTTCCCAGGATCAACAGCTCGAGCCGCCTGTCTTTTCCCTCGGGCTTTTCCGAGAGCACCTGCGCGAACGTGCGGCTCATCCTCCAGCCCACCATCCGGACCATACGGATCAGAAGCTGGATCAGTTTCCATCCGCGCGGTTCATAAGCAGCATCGAACACGAAGGCGGCACAGTCCAAGCGACCCTCGCGCCGGGTGCCGAACACGTGTGCATCCGGAGCGGCCGCGAAGGCGTCCAGTAGGGACTTGGCCATTAGCCGCGATTTGCGGCCGGACGGATCAGGCGGCAGAAGCGGATGTTCGCGAAAGGCCGCCCCAATCGTCTCCACAACCTCGGTTCGGCTCGTGACGTCCAGCGTTTCGATCATGGCACCCCCGCAGAATTCTGGAAGCCGCCATTGCGCGGCTTCCGCCAAACAGCCCCGTTCATTTCACTGCCGTTTGCGTGGTATGTCAAGAACTGATGAGGTCGCGTTTCGCGAAGCTGAGACAGATACACCTAATCATCGCCGCAGACTTCTGTCTGTGGATCAATCTCTTTCCCGGGTTGATCGAGTCGTAGCTCGCGATAGATGATCGTTTGGAACAGCCTTTTCTTTCTTGCCACAACTTCTAGGCCACGGCTCTCGTAGAGGAGCTGGGCAGCCGCTTCGTTCGGCCTGTCAGATGTGTACAGCCGTAGATACTGTCTCCCCGTTCTTCGTGCTTCTTGAATCGTGAAATCGAGCAATCGGGAACCGATTCCTCTTCGCCTCATCTCGGGATCTACGCAGAACCAAGCGAGCCAGACTGTCTCGGCAGCGTCGCGTGTGTAGGCGTAGAGGCCGGTTGTCCCGACAAGTCTTCCCGTCTGTTGGTCGACGGCACCCCAGAGCTCCAGAAAGTCGTCCACACCCGCCCATGCGATGAGTCGACGCATTAGCGGCGAATCGCAGTTTGCGATCGCCCAGAAACTAAGCCGTTCTGGGAGACTTTGATGAGGGAAAACTCGCCATACCAACTTACGAGCATCCCCAAGCCGATCGCGTTCCAGATGTTCAATGCGAATGTCAGTCATTGGTACGTGGGGAAGCTACAGTGATCTGATACGCGCTCTAGTCTTCGGTTGCGAGGCAACCCGGCTTTGGCCTGATCTCGTCAAAACTATCGTAGCAGTCGAAGCCACGGGCTCGCAAACCGATCCGAACGATATTGCAAGCATTTCGCCGACGAACGATTCATCGGAGTGTATGGCGACAACTTCGATCTGCGACCGATGGCCGGCCGTTACGAAGCCAGCGTGAACATGGCCGAGGAAATCACTTCCACAGGCGGCAAGGCCGACGTGATCTGGCTTCCCAAACTTGGCATCAAAGGCAACTCGCATCTACACATGCAAGACAATAACAATGACGAAATCGCGAACATGATCATTGAAAGGCTCGCGGAGTGAGTTCTCAACGTCCGAAAGGATCTAGTCGAGCACTCCGATGCCCTCGTCATCTTGATGTGCAGCGAACCATTGTTGGAGCGATGCCATGATGTCGGTCGCGAAAAATATCTTCTGCGCCACGGACTTGCCGTCGGATGGCGGATTGGATCTCGCAACTGCTGCGAATGCCTTTTCGGTGATATCCAGACAACGTTCATCGCCGGTCAGCTTGCCGGCATAGGCCAACGAGTCGATGATCAGCATGTTCAGGCTGGGCGAGACGTTGTCGTAGTACGGCTCGCCGCTCGTGGACGCGGAGTAGGGCCAGCCTTTGGCCTGTTCGTCCCATGATTTCAATACCCAACGTGCGCCGGAGATCAACGACTTCTCCGCCGCGGGATCGCCAGTGGCCTCGTGGTAGTCTTTCAGGCCGGCAAGCAGCACGCCAATCAAGAACAGGTTGTTTCCTCTCGCGCCGTAATGGCCGCCGCAGTGGTCGCGGGGCAACACGTGCGGCCAGGCGCCGCCGTCGTCAAACCTCTGTTCCCGCAGTGGAATCGCCACGATCCTCTTGGCTGCCGCCAGATACTCGGGGTCATACGTGCCGCGGTAGATGGCTACGATGGCCGCCAACGACCAGCCGGCGGAACGCTCGTGGGTGCCGAGCCGGTCGAATTTGCGAGACATGGCCCACGTGATGTGCTCACCCAGGCCGATCGACGCCTCCATCACGCGAGCATCGCCAGCCAGATACCACGCGTCCATCATGCCATCGGCCCAGGTGTGTCCGTTGCGTGCGTCCGTGTGGCTGTCGTAACGATGCGACCATGTCGCGCGCGTGGGAACTTGCGACCAGGTCCCCGTATGTCCGATGGAATGTTGATGATTGGATCCGACATAGTACGGATCGGGATACGCGTGCACGCAGTCCACATCCGCTTGGTGCCGCGCTGCGGTGAGCGCTAGCCGAAAGTAGTCTCGACGCCCGGTTCGCACAAACTGCCTGAAGAAGCCGTGAGCGAGATCGTACTCGTTGTTTCCCCAATTGCGGCCTCGTTCGCCGAACCAATCGCCGTAGTTCAGGTGACCGTATTCGCGCGAAGAGGCTTTCCGATGCATATGGTTCCTGTACGCGTTGGCCACATAGGCATCCCACTGGGCAAACTGCTTTCCCTTGGGAACGGCCACGTCTCCCAACGCTTTGCTGGACGCATACCAATCGGCCGGCAGCACCGCCACGACCGGCATGTTGGCGTCTGCATGCAACTGGTCCACTGCCGTCTCGCCCGCGAAGTCGAAGGTGACACGCGTCGTGAATGACATGCCCCATTTGAAACGGTACTTGCCGTCCACGAAGGGATACATCAGCCAGAAAGGCAGATCCGCGCCGAAATCAGAACTCGGTTGCCGAGGCAGCAAGTGGACTGCAAATGATTCCTTGTCGGCGTCGAACGCCTTTGGCCAGCGCTGCCAGAATTCGTGCAACGCGACGGTCGCCGCGCCGCCGTCGCCTTCGAATCGCACAACGCCCGAGTATTGACCTGCACGGCCGTCGGCCTCTTGGCGTCCCAATGTGAATTCCCTTTCGTTCCATTGGGCAACTCGAAACGTTGAAGCGTCTCCCGGTCGCGTCTGAAGCACTCCATCATCGTCGCGCACGAATGCGCACGCCCGCTTCACGCCGCCGGAAAGCGCGAGCGGCATAGTAAGCGATGTGATGTCGGTGAACTCGGTCTTGACGAACGTGTTCACGTGTGTGTGCGCCACCGTAACGCGTGTCGATCCTGCACAGAACTCCAATCGCGTGATGTACGCCATGTACGTCTGCCCCGCGTCGTTGCTGTAATCACCCTCGGCGCGAATGACGACTTTCTGTGGCCCGATTTCTTCGATTGCGATGTGTCGTGGAGGTGTGGCAGACTGCGAGAAAATCGCGCCATGCTCGTCCACGAGCATCACGCCGCTCGACGCCGAGGCGACAGTTGGCTCTCCGGCGATCTTCACGCTGCGAAAAACGTTGAAATTCCGCTTGTCGATCGTGGCTCCAAGCGGACCCGTGTTCACTCGGATGATGTCGGCTGATTCATCGACCTGCAACTTCGATGTCGTTGGCTCCCGATTCACATCGGCCCCGAGTTCGACGGTGTAATCGGCCTCTTGCCCCGCTTTCAGGTCGGCCTGGAAATCGACAAGCACCCACTTCAGGCTGTCGTCGGGCCAAAAGGCCGTAGCCGTGAATTGTGCGGGCGCTTCTCGACCCGTGGGGGACAGTACACGCAGGTTGGCCAAGTCGTACAACCCGCCTCGAGGAATCGGCAGACCAAAAGTGATCGGCGAGCCCCTTCGAGCCACGCCGGCTTCCTCAAGCACGTTCACTTTCACTCGCTGGCGTTGGATTGTCCCGTGCTGCCCAGGTTTGCGCGATGTCGAGAACGGTACCGGCGGGCGAGGGCGGCCAAACTGAATCGGCTCCTTGGGTGCAACCTGCTCGTATGTGAGCCCCTTGTCTGCGAGTTTTTCGTACTTCACCTTGTCGTCATAGTAACGATAGTCGGCCAGGCTACGCAGACTGTCGGATCGACGTTGAGGCAGCTTGGGCACAGGACGATTCACCGACGGAAGTTTCACCACCACGTGGCGTGTGCCGTCACTTGTGCCTCCAGTGCGCTGCGATAGCAGGTGCAAGCCCAGCTCAACTTGCTCGTCTCGCACCCGCAGCGGCGCGTCAAGCGTCACGAAAAACGAATTGTCGTGAACCGCCCCACATGGAATCGTGTTCTGTCGCGCAAAAAGCGGGTTGTGCAGGCTTGCGCCGAGTTTATTTCCGTGGACGGTAATCATCACGTCGACGCCACCGTGGTGCTCGTTCACTCGGCCGGTCGAGGTGTCGTTGTCCATGTCCGCGTAGATGATGAACGTGGCGTTGGCGAAATTCGGCTTGTGCGAGTAGGACACTCTGAACAAAAGCCGCTGGTCACCAACGTGACAGGCCGAGAACTCGATGATGTCGGGCGCGTGTTTCGCCGCGTCCTCGTCGCTGAATCCGCGATTTGGGCTAGTCGTGACTAGCGTCAAACGCTGCGGCACGTCCTCCGGCGTCCCGATTTTGCGCTCGACCACGTCCGGTATGCCATCGCGGTCGGTGTCATCCGCGGCGGCAGTCGAGCACACCAATACGATCACGCCAATCCAAAATCGTTCCGCCACGTCGACGTTCTCCTACTTGGTTGATTTGGCTGAAGAATCGAGGCTTGAGCCCAGGTCTATAGCCCCCATGGCTCGCGCATGGGGCAGGACAGCATACGGTTGGCATCGTCGTCGTTGACGAAACGCTCGGCGTCGGGATCCCACTGGAGGTCACGGCCAAGTGACATGCTGATCGTTCCGATGTTGCACAGCGTGGTCGAGCGATGGCCCACCTCGACCGGAGCATTCGTGCGGCGTCCCGAGCGAATGCAGTCGAACCAGTTTCCGAAATGGCCGGGCGTCCCATAGTCCTTGGCCGTGGGCGGCATGTCCCGATCGACGACTGAACGCAACGATTCCGGCTGCGTCTCCAAACGCCCCTCGCGCCAGACGAACGCGCTGCCTTCAGTGCCTTCGAAAAGCACGCCGAAACGGTGTCGGCCGGCCGCGTCGCCGTGGATTTCCCGAACCTGCCCAGCGGGGATGCCGGACGGTTTGGACCAGTGGTGGGCTGTGTCGATACATGTCATCGTCACACCATCCTTGTACTCGAAGTCGACCCGATAGTGAATCGGCGTATCGTAGAGCCCCTCAGTAGGAAAGATTGCCTTTGAACGGACCCAATTCGGCCCCACGTCGTCCGCGCCGTAGCCATGCTGGCCGCTGTCCAGATGATGGACGCCCCAACCCGCGATGTATCCGACACAGTAGTCAGAGATGAAGTACCAAGAGTGGATGCCAAAGCAACGTTTGGACGTGAATGGCGCCCAGGGCGCCGGCCCCAGCCACATGTCGTAATCGAAACCATCAGGTACCGCTTGCACTGGCTGAGTCGGACAACGCTGGCCGCTCGGCATACCCAGGCGAATGGTATGCAACTTGCCCAAGTAGCCGCCCTGGACTAGCCTGGCGGCGGCGTTGAAGGCCCATTCGGAACGGTGCTGCGTCCCGTGCTGGAACACGACCCCGTAGCGATTCACGACTTCGACGACAGCCCGGCCTTCGGCCACCGTGTGTGTTAGCGGTTTTTGGCAGTAGATGTGCTTGCCTGCTCTGGCCGCCGCGATCGTGATCGGAGCGTGCCAGTGGTCGGGTGTGGCGATGTAGACGGCGTCGATGTTGTCGCGTCCGATCACTTCGCGAAAGTCACCACACGCCTGGCAGTCCTGATTGCGGTAGTGCCTGTCGACTTGCGACTTGGCCGAGGAGAGGCGTGATTGCTGAACATCACACACGGCAAGCAAGCGGACACCTTTGTGCGCCATCCCCGCCTGCCACGCGAAGCCCAGTCCGATGGTCCCTAATGCGATTGTTTCGCTGGGTGGCACTTGGCCGTCAAGTCCCAGGACACGAGCAGGCACGACATACGGTGCCGTCATTCCCGCCGTTGCTGCCAACGTGATACGCTTCAGAAATCGTCGTCGTGAGAAACGCTGTCCCGACTTCATGAGTTCGCACCCTCGATCAGCAATTGCGACGGGTTAGTAGGTTGTGGTGTAATTTCATGCTACAATACGCACTCCGCAGAGGGCCCACCTAACTTACATGCCGCGGTCTCACCCCGCAACAAGTGCCTTCTTGAGAGGAATCCGAACTATGGTCGCCGGCTCTTGGTCGCGATGGTTCAGTTGGTCGTTAGTTGTGGCGCTGGGAGTGACAGCGGACGCCATCGCAGGCGAAAGCCAATCTGCGCCTTGCCTCTCGTCCAATATGTCCTGGGACGACATCTATCAGGCCATGGAGAGCTATCCACCGTCGTTCGACAACGGCGACGAACGTTTGAAGATCATGCAGTCGATGGACCGGCTGATTTGCTATTCGGTGAAGCATGTCTCCGACGAGGATCGACCCAAGCTGAAGCCTTGGCTCAGAGGGATGGTACGTTTCTACCGGCAAAGGGTCGATCGCGGGCTCGACGCATTGGAGAGAACTCGCGTGGTCGAAGGAGTGCATCTTTTCAAGTTCTATTCTTCTTCTGTAATTCTGAAGAGTGCGGATGGAACGGTTGCCCTCGATTTCTGCCAGGGGCCTGTGAATAACGCCGGCGAACCAGAAGAGTCCGACAGTTACCAAAGTGGTTTCTATATGACGCGCGAACAGCGGGATCGCTTGGCCGGTTTAGTCGACGTTGCTCTGATTACTCATCGTCATCACGACCATGCCGACTTTTCGCTGGCGCGGCGGCTGGTGGCTGCCGGCAAGCCGGTGATCGGTCCGGCGCAATTGAAAACGCAATGGCCCGACTTGGCCCACGGAATCGCCGTGCCGGAGTACGATACGATACAACGTTTTGGTCCTTGCGAGATACTGACTCAATTCGGCTACCAATACGCCACCAGCCGCGTGGGCCCAGATGGTCAACGCGTCGGAGTGCATCCGCCGGACGCGTCCGAACGGAGTTCGGAGACGGTTCGTTACCTGCTGCGTATTGGTGGAATCACGTTCCGGCAATCGGCCGAGAGCCAGACCGAGGCATACGACTGGCTAGAGAAGGCTGGCTCCCTTGGGTGGCAAGTCGACGTGTTGTTCAAACCGGGCCAGTACCAAGGCGCACGCTCGGTGATGCGGTACCTTAAAGGCCGCGACTACTTCCAAGTACCGATCCACGAGTATGAACTGATGCACGAAGGAGGTGGCAACCGAACCGCGAATCTTCTACAGGGCGGCAGCCGCGATGCCTTCGACCGACGATGTTCTATGCCGCTTCTTTGGGGCGAGGACTATCTGCTCATGCCTCGGACCCGCTAAGCTATCATGCCAGACATACCCCAAAACCCACAAGGAGAACGTTTGATGAACCGATCTATCCTGCTTGCGATCGCGATCGTTGGGACCCTGTTCGCGTTGGACGCTTCCGCCGGCGACTGGCCGCAGTTCCGTTACGATGCGGGCCGTACCGCCGCGTCGACCGAAGAGTTGCCTGCGGATCTGCACCTTCAGTGGGTGCGCGAACTGGCTCGGCCCGCCCCGGCGTTTCCACGGAACGTGAGGCTGGAATTCGATACATCTTACGATCCGGTCGTTCTTGGCAAGACGATGTTTGTTCCGTCGATGATCACCGAAAGCGTGACTGCGTTGGACACAGCAACGGGCGAAGTGCGATGGCGGTTCTTCGCCGAAGGGCCTGTGCGGTTCGCACCAGCAGCGTGGCAAGACAAGGTCTATGTTGTGTCGGATGACGGTTTTCTTTATTGCCTCGATGCAGCCGACGGCAAGCTGCGGTGGAAGTTCCGGGGTCTGACGGCTGACACGCAGGACCGCACGTTACTGGGTAACGGCCGACTGACTTCGTTGTGGCCGGCCCGCGGCGGACCCGTCCTGCGTGACGGAGTAGTCTACTTTGCCGCCGGGCTCTGGCCGGCTGACGGGGTGTTCGTCCACGCGCTGGATGCGGAGACGGGTAAGGTCGTTTGGTCGAATACCGACAGCAACCACATCCCCGGTGCCAACCAGGACCACGGCATCGCCCAGTATGCGGGCCTCACGCCTCAGGGATACTTGGCCATCGTCAACGAGAAGCTGGTCGTCCCTTGCGGAACACAGTTACCCGCACTGCTCAACCTCGAGACCGGCGGACTCGAGCCGTACTACATGGGCTGGGGCGGTCGCGATGGATTGCCCAAGGGAACCTGGTTCGTTGCGGGCAGTGGGAAGTATCTCTGCCAGAGTGGAGACCTTTACGATCTAAGCCGACCGAATGACGAACAGTTCCGCAACTCGCGCGGAGGAAACGACTTCAAAAGCGAACTCTACACGGGCGCCTATACGCGGCTTCGTATCGACAAGACCAACCACAAAGACATTGGCCAGTTCAAACAGCCGGTTTTCACACCCGAAGCGTTCTACGAGAACGATGGTGGCATCACGGCCCGCGACCTCACCTCGTTGCGGATGACGCCACGAGGCGAAGCCGAGATTCCACCCAATCGTCGAGACGACACGTACCCGGACAAATTCACGGGAGTATTCCAGGACTCGTGGAAGCTGCCGTCGAAGCTTCAGGTGCACATCAAAGCTGGGGATCGACTCTTCTGCGCTGGAACGGGAACCGTGGCGGCGGTTCGCATTCCGAAAGAAGGCGAGCAGCCCGAGTTCCAATGGCAAACGACACTGGACGGCACGCCGAATCGATTGCTAGCCGCTGACGGACGGCTGTTTGTCGTTACTCGCGAAGGGCAAATCTTTGCGTTCGGGTCCGAGAAACCGGCAGATGTCGTCGCGCACGCGAAGCCGACGAGGGACGCGCCACAAGCAGATGCGTGGACGGACAAGGCGGCCAAGATACTCGAAGCCACAAAAGCGACGGAGGGTTACGCGCTGGTGCTCGGTCTCGATTCGGGTCGATTGGTCGAGGAACTGGTCCGCCAGTCGGATCTGTATATGATCGTCGTCGATCCGGACGCCGACAAGATCGCCAATCTTCGCCAGCAGCTACACGAAGCCGGTTTGTACGGCTCGCGAGCGTGTGCCCGTGTTGGCAATTTGCTCTCCTATCCGTTTCCTCCTTACTTGGCCGATCTGATCGTCTCTGAGCATTCCACCGACTTGACGCCCGGTGCAATTGCCGCGGTAGGCCAAAACCTTTTTGCCAAGTTGCGTCCGTACGGAGGCACAGCGTGCCTGGCGATCGGCGGCGGTTCGGGTCTGACGTTCGACGCGCCCGCCGAAAGCCCATTCGCCGGGCTGCAAGTCCGGCAATCGGGCAATTGGGCCCTGCTCCGACGTACGGAGGGGTTGCCTGGCGCGGCCGACTGGTCACACGAGGAAGCCAATGCGGCGAATACCGGCGCGTCTACGGACCGATTCGTCAAGGCGCCTTTGGGATTGCTCTGGTTTAATGCGCCGAGGGAATGGCAGCGCAAGCCGGGCGGCGCCGTCGTGCGAGTTGCAGGCGGACGTGTGTTCGTGAAATCGAACAAGCTCCTGGCGGTCGACGTCTTCACTGGCCGTCACCTGTGGGAAGCGACACTACCGTTTGCGCACGCCGTCACCGATCAGTTGGTCGCTACGCCCGACGCGATCTATGCGACCGGCGGTAAGACATGCGCCATTTTGGATCCGGCCACGGGGGAAGAGATTCGACGAATCGAGCTTCCCGACGCTCTTCCCGGAGCCTGGCAGAATCTGCGCTGCTGGAAGGACTACCTTGTCTCGACGAACGGAAAATTCGTGGTCTGCGTCAACCACGATGCGGGTGAGGTAGTTTGGCGACACGAGTGCAATCGAGCCGCGCTGAGCCTCTCGGTCGGAGGCGGTCGCGTGTTCTGCGCGGAACTGCTCAACCCTCGCCGAGGCGAACTAGAGCACTCGGCCGTGAAGACACGAGCGTTTGACATCCGCTCGGGCGAAATCATCTGGGAAATCGCCAGCGGATCGAAAGTGCTCTACAGCGAATCGCTCGATCTGGTTGCCACGGCCACCGGGATCCACAAAGGCGCCAGTGGCGAACGGCTCCACGCGCTGCCCGAGCCGCCCAAGCCGGTCAATGGTAGACCTCCCGTGGTGCCTGGTCCGCTGTTTGTGATCGGCGACAAGCTGCTTTGGGGAACCGTCCAGGATTTCGTCGTCTTCGACCTCAAGACGGGCCAACGCACGGGCGATCACACCGCGTGGGTCCGACGCGGTTGTACGACCATTCGGGCGAGTGAGCACTTGGTAACGACCCGTGTCCGCGCCAACGCGGCTTACATCGACCTCGAGTCGCGCGAGCCCACGTCGTTGTGGAACATCCGTCCCGCGTGCATGAACAATCTGTACCCGGCGAACGGCGTGCTGAACGCGCCGAATGTGATCGGTGGATGCACGTGCAACTACACTCATACGTCGCAAGCCTATGTGCCGGTGGGCGAGATCGAACGAGCATCGTTCGGTCAGTTGAAGAACGATCGATGAGGCATCGTCCGCACTCGTGTGGCAATCGACTCTTGCTGAACAAGAAAGGAATGGCCATGAATCCGTTGAACCGACGCAACTTCTTGAAGGACTCTACCAGTGCCGGAGTGACGGCCGGCCTGACGGCGGGAATGGCAATGGCCGCGCCAGGCGGCAAGTCGGCCGCCAGCGACAAGATGGTCGTAGGCCTGATGGGATGTGGCGGTCGGGGAACGTATCTGATCAGCCGGTTCGCCAATCGGGCCGACATCTCCGTGAAATACGTGTGTGACGCGGACCAACGGCGACTTGCCCGGCCCGCGGAGGCAGTTGGCGGGGCCACCGGAAAGACGCCGCAGGGGATAACCGATTTCCGCAAGATGTTGGACGACCCTGAATTGGACATCGTCGTCAACGCTACCCCAGATCACTGGCACGGCGTGGGGACCGTGTGGGCCTGCCAGGCTGGCAAGCACGTTTACGTTGAAAAGCCGGTCTCTCATAACATCTGGGAAGGCCGCAAGATGGTCGAGGCGGCTCGGAAGTACAAGCGTATCGTCCAGGCGGGTATGCAGAACCGGTCCGCCGATTATGTCCATCATGCGGTGGACCTGGTGCAATCCGGCAAGCTGGGTGTCGTGCATACCGTGCGCGTTCATCAAATGACCGGCAACGTGTCCCGAATCAAGCGAAGCCAAGCCGAGGATCAGGAGCTACCGCCGGTTCGACCGGTGCCGGAGGAATTCGACTACGACATGTATTGTGGCCCGGCGCCGATGGTGCCGTTTCGATCGACTTCATGGATGAAGCAGCGGTTCGATTATGCGGCAGGAGCAATTCCGGATGATGCCGTTCACCAATTGGATGTCGCTCGATGGCTGATCGGGAAACGCTATCCTCGGACGGTTCATCACGCCGGTGGGGTGATGGTGGCGAAGGATGGCCGCGAGGCTCAGGACACTCAGGCGATTACCTATGAGTTTGACAACGTGCTGATGGTGATGCAGGGATCGACGGTGACACCGACGCTGTCGAAGACCCCGAACAGCATTCGGGACGGCGATGCCTTTCCCGAGTGGCTGTTCAGCAGCACCCGGATCGAACTGTACGGCACCGAGGGCATGATGCTATTGAGCCGCCAAGGGGGCGGCTGGCAGATATACGGCCCCGGCGGTGCCCTCGTCACGCAGGAATACGGACGACATCAGGCTGACGAGCACATCGACAACTTCATCAAGTGCATCCACAGCGGCGAGTTGCCAAACGGAGACATCGAGGAAGGCCATCTATCCGCGGCGCTCTGTCATCTGGGCAACATCTCCTATCACGTCGGCAATCGGGCTCTTTGCTTCGATGGCGACACGGAGACGTTTCCCGATGATCCAGAAGCCAACAAACTTGTCAAGCGCGCGTATCGCAAACCGTGGGTCATTCCCGAGGAGGTTTGACCTCCGTCGCGACGTGCGACCGCCCCGTACCATGTGGTAAGGTTGCCCGGATCGAGCACGCCTAACCGCAGTCACACGGTCTGTCCAGGTCGAGCAGATGAATGCAAGTGATCGTGATCGGCTACTAGCCCAATAGGTCCGCATTGGCCTCCGCGCAATTGCAGTGCGTCATTCTGATGGATACGCTATTACACGACTTGGCGCATTGTCACCTTTCCATTAGTGCGTAAGGAACAAAAATGCAGAAACTCTGTTTGGCTACGCTAATCGCCGTCATTCCGTCTGTGTCGGTTTTGTCCGTTTCAGGCAGTGAAGAGCAGCGGCCTGCAGAATCGCGTGTTTGCCCTGTCGATGGAGCGGCAAGCACGTCGGACTATCGCGTAGATATCGTGGGGCTGAGGTTGCACGCGTGCAGTGAGGAGTGCGCGAAGAAGCTGGTGGACAAAGGCTTCATCACACGGCAACTCAGCGGGAAGCTGGGGACCGATCCTGAGCAGGTTCCTGTCAATCGGACTCACGAGTCGCGAACCGAGGATCTCCTGGCAGACATGGTGCCCATCGAAGGAGGCCAGTTTGTCCGGTCGGGCAAGTACTTCGTCCAACGTAGGCCCGAGCCCGTCACTGGCGACAGTTACAAAGTGCAAATCAGTGCGTTCCTCATCGACAAACGCGAGGTGACGAACGACGAATACTGCAAGTTCCTTAACGACGGCAACGCTGGCTATTGGACTCCTTGGTACCCGGGTATCAAGCGGGACGAAGACGGACGATTCAAGCCTGCGCGATCCGAGTGGGCCAAGTTGCCCGTTGGATGCGTGAACCACTATCAAGCCAGAGGTTATGCCGAATGGGCTGGCAAACGACTGCCAACCGAGGCGGAATGGGAATACGCCGCGGGCGGCAAGGAAGGCCGCACCTACCCGTGGGGAGACGAAGAACCGGGTGAAAAAAGAGCCAACTATGGTCCGCGCTTCGGTGGCCGCAAACCAGTTGGGAGCTTTCCGAAAGGGCGAACACCGGAAGGAGTATTCGACTTGGCCGGGAACATCGGCGAGTGGTGCGCGGACTACTACGATGAAGACTACTACGGAAAGGCTCCACAGGCCAATCCGCTCAAAGATCCTCAAGGGCCAGAAGACGGAGCGCTTCGCGTATACCGCGTTGGGTGTCAATGTCGGCATTCGAAGCCGACGGACCTGCAGCCAAATTCGCGCTGCGCGAGTTCTCCTTTGCGAAGCTCCGCTTGCCTCGGTTTTCGCTGCGTGAAGAGTGAACGAAATCAGCCGTCTTGTTCTGGCATGTAGCAACCGTTCCAGAATCTGGCCACATGGCAAGCTCTCTTTGTTTGCATTCTGCAAAATCGCTATGAGACTGTCATTCCGAGCGCAGCGAAGAATCTCCCGCGGGTCCGGCCGAGATCCTTCAACGCCACAGGCGGTTGAGCATCGGTCCCGCGGTTTCCACGATCCGGTAGCCGGCGTACGGCTCCAGTCGGGTCCAGTAGATCGGTTCTCCCGAGTAACCGCCGCCCAGCAGGCCGTAGATCGTCGGGCAGTAACCACAGTAACCGTCCGCAAGACCGACAACCGCAGTGATCGGCGCGGGGCTGCGACGTTTGATGTCCAGCCCGAACTGGCAGTACAGTTCGCAGGGCTGCGTCACCAGCGCCACGTCTCCGATGCGGACGGCGTGAATCGGCAACGTGTCGACAGGGTTCTGGCCGTACACTTCCTGCAGTTGCACTGCTCCGAACGCCATGATCATCTGCATCCCGCGAATCTTCTCGCCGGCGTCGATCCTTGCTAATACCTTGCGGGCCTCGACCAGTCGTTCCGGTTTGGGCACCCGCACCTTCACCTGGAGATCTTCGTAGATGTGGTCCAGTACGGGACGGTCGTGGTACCGCACGTCCTTGTACAGTCGCAACGTTTCGTCGGCCATCAATCGACCAAGTCGCAGAACGGCCTGCTCACGAGAGTCCCCTCGAGGCTGTACTTGACTGCGGCATGCGATGTCACCTTGTGCCCCGTTCAGAAACAGCGTGGGGACGTTGCCCAGTTCTTCTCGCAGGATCCTTCGAGCCTCGCCGATAAAGCCCACAGAGAAGATCGAGGTTCCCCAGAAGAGCGTCGGATGTGTCGTGTTATGATGCAGTACCGC
Source organism: uncultured Pirellulaceae bacterium (assembly GCA_964617665.1). Classification (GTDB taxonomy): domain Bacteria; phylum Planctomycetota; class Planctomycetia; order Pirellulales; family Pirellulaceae; genus JADHUC01. Next base: position 18,359 of record CAZUAH010000039.1, on the reverse strand, counting down.
GATGAGCTTGCCATCGGTGTCCGCAGCAAACAGTGCCAGATGCTGCGGGTCGTCAGGTCCTTCCAGCCCTGCAAAATCCTTGCGTGTGGCATCGCCGTGCATCGTGTGTGTGCCGTCCGCCCAGCAGAGGCGACGGTTGAAACCGATCTGGGCGGTCCCCATTCCCCAGCCGAGCTTCCCCGGCCGGGCCGACTGGATCGTCTGCTGAGCAAGTTCCACGAGCCACCCTTTCAGACGATCCAAGTAAGCGTCATCGACCGGCATGACGTAGTTACTCCGGAAGACCGAAGGGCCGCGCGTGTGTGTGCAAGCGATGATGATGTCGCGAGGCGGAATCCCGCTCGCACGGCCCATCGCCTCCCGCATTGCGATTACTCGCGGCAATGCCAAGACGCCCAAATCGCAACTGACCAGCAGTATCTGCTTCTTTCCGTCGGACAGATACAGTCCATTTGCCTCCAGGTTATTGCGAATCTCCGTCGCGCGTTTGGCGACGCCGGCCGCCTGTACCCAGTCGCCGATCTGGGGATTGATCACGCAAGAAGCGGCGCCGATTTGAAACGCCGCCGGGTTCGACTCCTCAGTGTCAACATCCGCAGCCAACAAGATAGCCGCCTGCCCGGCCCAGGCCACGGCGATACTCATCGCCGCAAGATACCCAACAAAACGCCGTCGTGTCATCGATTCTGGAGAGGACATGGCAATTTCCTTCTTGTTCGCAGAGCTGTAGGGCCAGTTCCTGCCAGCCGGGCGTTTGACTGTATTTGGGTCGACCGGTGGGTCCCCACCCTACGCTTGCTATTTGTACGCCCCAATTCTGCGAGCAGAATCTCAGCCTGCCGATTGGCCGCTAAAGCGATTGCAGAGAAGAGGGGACAGGCGCATATAGTCCTTCACGACTCATTTGGACATCCGCGCGACCGGGGTGTTGACTCAAGTCCAAGTATTATGGCTCTTCGTGAAGGGCATGGCAATTCACTTCTCCGTCCACAGCGGGTCGAACAGTTCCGGACTTCGTTCAACCACTCGCGACCGCCTTCGGGGCCTATTTCTGTGCTCTCGGGAATCGCCCCGTAAGCGCCTCCGGGTGGACATGAGCCTCGCTTAATGTTCTATTGTCGGCAGCATAACTTAATTCCAGCGGGAGAACGAGAATTGGCCGATGTTTTCGATAAGTGTCTACGATTCCAGCGAAGAAACGGCATCGTATCCGAGGAAGATCGTGAGATAACCGTTAGGTCCCTCTACCGCGAATCGCCCCTGAACAGCGCGGGTCCATGGCTGAGACTGAACGGTCGACGTGTGCTTCAGTTCAGTAGCAACGACTACCTTGGGCTCGCCGACCATCCTGACATTCGCGCCGCAGCGTCGGAAGTCGTCTCCGAGTTTGGTATCAGCGCACCGATGGGCGCGCGCGCAATGACGGGTAACGTTGGAGTGCACGTCGAACTCGAACGACAGATTGCTGCTTTCAAACGTACCGAACAGGGTCTCGTTTTCAGTACCGGCAGCGACGCCATGATGGGGGCCGTCGCCGCGTTGGCTGGCCGTCGGGATCTAATTGTGATGGACGAATTTGCACACGCCAGCCTGGTCTGGGGGGCAAAGGTCTCGGGCGCGGAAATCAAGATCTTTCGACACAATGACATCGAGGACCTGGAAACGATTCTTTTCAGGGCGCCATCCGAACAGGCAAAGATGGTTGTAGTCAACGGTGTCTACTCAATGCACGGAGACTTGGCCCCACTGCCGGAGTTGTGCGAACTGTGCAAGGAAAACGGTGCGCGGCTGCTGGTGGACGATGCACACGGAACAGGCGTCTGTGGGGAAAACGGACGGGGCACGGCGGAACTGTTCGGTGTCGAAGAGCAAATAGATCTACACCTTGGGACGTTCAGCAAGGCCGTCGGAACAGCCGGTGGTTTCGTTGCTGGTGACGAGGCTGTTATCGACTTCTTGAAATACCGAGCTCCCAATATCCTGTTTACGAAGGCGATGCCTGCTTGTATTGCCGCCGCGACCATCGTAGCGCTAAAGCTGTTGCGCGATTCACACGACCGTCGAAAGACGCTCTGGCAAAACGCGGAACTCTTGCAGGACGGAATGCAGGCTGCTGGATATAGCATCGGCAATACACAGACGCCGATCACGCCGATTCACGTCAAGGGATCTGCAGCCGTCCATGTCTCTGATGCAATGGATCGCGATTTCGGCATTCGGACGTGCCCCATCCTATATCCAGCCGTGCCGTTCGGCACGTCTGTTTTGCGGATCACTCCCACCGCGAATCACAGCCGGGCCGACATCCACCTGCTGTTGAAAGCTGCTTCAGAAATAGGGGAGTCCTATCCAATTGACTTCATGACCAATGGGCGGCCCAAGAGGCTAGCGGCACGGGCTTGAGGGAGCGAATCCGTGGCGAACGACGTGCAGGTTAGGCGGGTCGACGGCAAGAGTGGGCGAAAACGGTTCCTGCGGCTTCCATGGACGGTCTACGATGACGACCCATACTGGGTCCCCCCATTGCTAAACGCCGCCGATCGAGTCCTTTCACCCGCCAGCAACCCGTTCTTTGAACGAGGCGAGATTGATCTCTACGTGGCTTGGCGCAATGGTCGTCCTGTCGGCCGTATTGCAGCGATCATCGATCGCGCGCACATCGAACGCTACGGTGAAGAGGTTGGCTTCTGGGGTTTCTTTGAAGCGGTCAACGACACCGACGTAGCCGGTGCTTTGTTCGACGCAGCGGGCGCCTATCTACTTGAACGTGGCATGACCACGATGCGCGGACCGTTCAATCCCAATATCAATGGCGAATGCGGTCTGTTGGTCGAGGGTTTTGACTCGATGCCCTATGTGCTCATGCCCTACAACCCGCCTTACTACCAAGAGCTTGTCGAGAAAAGCCGTTTCACGTGCCATATGGAGTTGTGCGCCTTTCGCGTCGAAGACTACGACGTGGCTCCCGAACAAGCGACGGTGAAACGCTTCGAGCGTCTAGCCGCCGCCGTCCACAGGCGTCAACCGGGCTTGACGGTGCGGGCCATCGACATGAGCCGCTACGACGACGACGTGCTTGCCCTCGGCAGGCTCTTCAACACGGCACGTCGCGACAACTGGGGTTTCGTACCTGCCAGCGATGCCGAGATTCGTACCATGGCATGCGATATGAAGCCGATCGTTGACCCCGATCTCATTCTGATCTGCGAACACGAAGGCCAGCCTGTCGGCTGCATCATGGGCATCCCGGATATAAACCCCGTGCTCAAGAAAATGAACGGCCGGATGTTCCCGTTCGGCTGGCTTCATTTCCTATTGGGGAAACGTCGTGTGCACGCTGCCCGCATCTTCGGTGTGGGCGTTCTGCCCGAGTTCCGGAGCGCGGGCGTCACCGTTCTACTGATTGTCGAGTTCATGCGCCGTGTTCTGTGTGCCGGCTACAATGCGGGCGAAATCTCGTGGGTCTCCGCGAGCAACGTTCGTTCTCTCGGCGTCATTGAGAAAGCCATCCAACTGCGCCGCTACAAGACGTACCGCATCTACGAACGCTCGCTATGATGCGTCGCGAACTGCAAGAGACCAAGTTGCCTGCAGGACATTAGTGGCGTAAGCTTCCAGCTTGCGAGGCCGGAAACGCAAGCTGGAAGCTCACGCCACGGTGATTCGCCGCCTGTAATTGTTCCGACGGCCCTAATTGGACAGCGCCACTTTGAATTAGCCGTTTGGGCGCTAGCCCCGGTTTTTTGCGGGAGGAACCGGGGCTAGCGCCCAAACGGCTGATTTGCTCAAGAAATCTAGCAATAGGCAGCGTTTGAAGTTCAGAGTGGCGCTGTCCAACTGACCCGTATGGGAATAACTCCCGGACTTCGGGTATTCGGAGCTCAGCGAAGAATCTGCCTTCCATGCAAAATCATTCGCTTTGCTCAGGGTGACATGTCGCAAGAACGGGAATCCACTTCTAACGAATTCTCGGCCGCATCTCGCCCAACATGCAATCTCTTGCAGAGGATTCGCTATACCTGCTAATCGAGAGATTCCGCGGCTACTTGCCCAGACACTGAACTGTCCCGTCTTCAAGTCCGATGTACAATTGCCCGTCGGCTATGGCGATGCTGTCCCAAGCTGGGGCGGCGTTCAGTTTGTATTCTGCCATCTTCTTTCCGTCGGTTGCGGATACAGCGAACAACCTTCCTCCCAACTCGCCGTTGTAGGCAGCAATGTAATTCTGGTAAGAGGGCTCGTCGAATTTCATTGGCTCGCCGGCGACGAAGAGGACATCACCTGCCATCGCCATCGCTTTGCCAGTGATAGGGATCTGTAGACGCCACATTTCTTGTCCGGTAACGCCACCCCTACCCCTCTTTCTTGCGCCCCGCCTGGTTCGTGTTGCATCCTTGGACGCGGGTTTCGCTGCTGCATTCAAAGTGCCGGCAAAAAGCGTGTATCCGTTCTTCCGTGGATCGAAATAGGAGTGGTTTGCCCACAACGGAAAACCTTGGACTTCGTAATACTGTTTGCCGTTGCTCACCAAGATGTCCGCGTGCGATCTGCCGATCGTAGAACTCAGGGCCCAGCAGGTCCGGTGCTGCGGCTCGCCGTCCAGGAAACTGCTGCTAGGAACGATGTGCCTTCCGGCAACGGCATCCGCCAGGTCCATATCAAACGCTTTGTGCCGCAGGTAGATGTTCGTGCCGTCGGTCACCAGGATATCATTCTTGAATCCTGCGTTCCCGCCGATAGGCAATCCCGTCGCTTCGTCAAAGGGGCCGTACCAAGCGCGGCTTCTCAGAAGTTCACCAGTGCGCGGATCGAGCGCGTAGACAAAGATGCCGCCGTCCAAGTACGAACAGCGACCCGCGGCAAAGTACAGCGTGTCACTCACGATCAGCACGCTGCCGAAAACAGGCCACGCGGATTCCAGCTGACCATATGCGCCGATCAACTTATCCGGCAAATCCTTGAACCGCCAGGCCAACGCCCCGTCCGAGGCTCTGAGGCAGTAGGCCCAACCGTCACGCGACCCGAACAGCACCATGCCTTTGTAGTAGGCAGGAGGCGAGTCGATCCGACCGTCCGCGGTGAACGTCCATTCGATCTCGCCGGTTCTGCCATCCAGCGCATACAGCGTGTGCGTATCGATATCACTGGCGAATACCTTCCCGGCCGCGCTGATCACGGCACTCGGCCCAGTGGGAAGCTTCGCCTCCCAACGTACGTTCAGTTCCGCTGAGACCCGAGCCGTGGTGATGCCGCTACGGAAGCCATCGCAACGGTAAGCGGGCCAATCTTCTTCACTTACCGCTGACCGCTGATCGCTGACCGCTCCGAATGCAGGGCCTCTTTCCAGTCGAACGGTACGTTCAATGGTGACGGGCTCGTCTGACTTTTCCAGTCCTGGAACTGACGCATACGCATTCATCCCTTGGAACATGGCTCCCATACTGCACTGACAGGAGTAAGGCGTCGAGTAGACAAGCCCGTTCGCCGGCAAAACACCCGAGCCGCAACCGCCGCGGGTCCAGTGATGAGGGAATTCCTCGCCCGTTTCCAGGTCGACGAAGTCGGCGCCGCCTGTCTTGCTGTTGATGAAGTACCGTTCGGTAATGTAGTTGCGGTAACAGCGATCGTGGCCCATGGGGCCTGTCATCTTCTGGACGTGCTTCTTGATCTCGGCCCCGGTTTCCACATCGAGCTGCGTGGGGTTGTGCCCACCGATCCACAGCTTTCCGCCGACGAAGCAGACGTCGGATGAGGCCTCGTAGTTCCCGCCGATCGGAGCCTGCCAGAGTTCTTTGCCGTCTTTCAGCGAGTAGGCGTACAAGGTGTTCTTGGAATTCGAGGCAATCTTGCTTGTCGGTATTGATTCGACGGCAAATACCTTGTCATCCGCGATCACGACTGTATTGGGCGTTGTGCCGGGTGTCAGCGAGTCGTGACCTAGTGCGTTAACAACCTCCTTCTCATTGGCCCAGACGCTCTCGCCCGTATTGGCGTTGACGCAGAACAATCCGTTTGCCGCCTGATACACCGCGTAGTTGCCCTTGATGGCCAATGAACCTCCGGTGTAGTTGTTGATATCGCGCATGGCCCAAAGCTGTTTTCCCGTTTCCGGGTCAATCGCAAGAATCGCGCTCTTGGGATTCTCCTTGTCTTTGATCTCCGGGGCGTAACCCCGCCTGAAACCGCAACCGTAGAAAGGCTGCGAGGGATCTGTCCCCTCGACAAAGGGCTTGCCTTTTGTTTTCACGATATTGTAGGCCGAAGTGGCGAATCGATCGCCGACATTCAGAAAGAGGACGCCCTGGTCATAAGCCACTTCCTGGGTGGGACTACTGTCTTCGTAGACCTTCAGCACTTCGCCAGTGGCTGCGTCAAGCGCGGACAAAGGCCCTTCCAACTGCAACGTGCAGTACAGCGTATCGCCCACCACCGCCATGCGTCGTTGCTGCTGTACCGGTTGGCACTTGATGTACATGGTCACCGATTCCCATCGGTTGATCTTGCGGTTCCATAGCTCCTTGCCGTTAAACGCGTCGCGAGCGACAAGCCGAAACGCGGAGGGGAGAAATGGATTATCCGGCGGCGCCGCGTCTTCGATGCTGAACAATCGCCCGTTGCCCGTGACCAGGTTGGCCACCGTCGGAATGCCCATGTGCGAACGGCACCAGACCGGATTGTCGACCCACTGGAGCAGGCGCGGCGGCCCCGCCACGGAATCCCTGGCCACCGCGTTGTTGTCGGCTTTGTTCAGATATTGAGGCCAATCGTCAATGTCAGAAGGGACGGGTTTTGCGAACATCACAAGATCGTTTCCGATGCGGGATACGGGATGCGGGATACGGGATAGCCATACCTCGTTCCCCTTCTCTTGCACCACAGCCACACCGCGCGGGGCCAGAATACGCATGATCTCGCTTCCCGCATCTTGCATCTCGCATCTCGCGTCCACCACCACCAGATTCACGATGTTGTCACCGTACGGTAACGTCTTCCCGTCGTATTGGGCCACCGACACGGAGCCGTACAGATTCTTGGAGCGGAGGTATGCCCGAGCCTTGGCAATGTTGTCGCCGTTGGTATCCAGCCCGTGGACCAGGTAACTGCCGTTAAGCAGCATGTCTGCCGTTTCACTGCCGTCTCCGCAGCCCAGGTGAACGACGATGCCACCTCTGACTCCGCTACGCTTCACAACATCCGCCATGCCTCCAGCAAAAAGAACTTGAGCGGACAGGATCAGACAAACAAAGAGAATTGGTCTGCAGTTCATCGTATGCTCCTATGAGCTATTGGGGATTTGGCGCGTCCGCTTCCCTTGCCGTTACCTGGGCACCGTTGCCCGTAACGCACGTTTGTAGTCGGCCAGCGCCTTGTCCGACTCGCCTTCAAGAAGCCAAGTGTCGCCGCGAAAGTAGTATGCCGACGTGTTGGTTGGGGCCTGGCGGATCGCGAAGTCCCATTGATCGAGGGCCATGTCGAGGTTTCCTCGGGCTTGTTTCGCCAAACCCAAACCCAGCAACGCGGCGATGCAGGTCTGATTAAGCTCCAATGCCTGCTGGTATTCGGCAATCGCTGAATTCCGTTCCTTCTTCGCAAGGTAGACGGCGCCGCGGCCCGCCCGGGCCTCGGCTAGTTGCGGTGAAAGTCTCAACGCTTCACTGTAGTCGACCAATGCGGCATCGTAATCAGTTCGTGCAAACTTCACAGTGGCCCGATTGCAGTACGCTCTCGCCAACGTAGGGCATAGTTCAATCGCCTTGTCGTAATCGGCGGTGGCCTGGTCAAGTTCACCGGCATTTGCCCAGGCGTTGGCCCGCTTGTGATAGGCGAGGGCTAAGTTGTTACGGGTCTCAACGTATCGAGGCCGTAGGTCGACTGCTCGGCGAAAATCCCGCACTGCTTTGTCCAACTCACCCTTCACGGTCCAAACCGAGGCCCGCCCCGTGAAGGCGTGAACGCTGTTCGAGTCGAGCTGCAAAGCCTGGTCGAAAGCAGCCATGGCTTCGTCCGCCAAGCCAACGCGGTACAGGATGTCGCCGCGTATCAAGAATGCTCGGACGGTGTTGGGAGCGATTGACCATAGCTGTTCTGTGGCTGCAATAGCGTTGTCGAAACTCTGTTTCCCGATCCAGGCTTGGGCAAGCACGTGGTATGAGCAAGGCCATAGTGGGTCAGAATCGATCGCTTTGGTGAGGTCGGCAATGGCTTTGTCGTAGTCGCCCTTTGTCTTCCAAACGACGCCACGGGAATAGTGACCGCCGCGTGGATCAAGTTCAATCCCGCGGTTGCAGTCGGCAATGGCCTTGCTGAAATCGCCCTTTTCTGCCCACGAACGGCCGCGAGTGCGGAATGCCAAGCCACATGCAGGATCGATTTCAATTGCCCGGGTACAGTCGGCAATGGCTTTGTCGTACTCGTCCTTCATCTCTTGCGCTTGCGCGCGAGAGACATAGGCATATGCCGAACGCTGATCGAGTTCGATCGCCTTGGTGCAATCGGCAATGGCCGCGTCGAACTCTACGTTCAGTCGTAACGTGTTGGCGCGGTTGTGGTACGCAGGGGCAGACTTGGGGTCAATTTCGATCGCCTTGTCGTGGTCGGCAATGGCTTTGTCATACTTTCCTCTGCGGCGCCAAGATTTGGCGCGTTTAATATATGCGAGGGTGAACTTCGGATCGAGTTCAATCACCTTATCGTAGTCGGCGATGGCCTTGTCGTACTCGCCTTGCCGATCTCTAGAATGGCCGCGATTGAGATATGCGTTGGTGAACTTCGAATTGAGTTCAATGGCCTTGTTGTAGTCCGCGATGGCGTTATCGTCGCTCTTATGCGCCCAGGCTTTGCCACGACAATAAAATGCACGGGCTAACGTCGGTTCGAACTCGATCGCTCTCGTATGGTCTCCGATGGCATTTTCATACTCACCTTTGGCATGCCAAGCGACGCCTCGGTTGTGATAAGCCCGTGCGTTCTCCGGGTCGATTTCGATCGCCCTGGCATAGTCGACAATGGCTTTGTCGAAATCACGCTTCAAGAGCCGTGTTAGGCCGCGACCGAAAAAGGCCTCCACACAGTCTGAGTCCAACTTGATCGCTTTATCGTAGTCAACAGTTGCCTTGCCGTATTCACCTTTGGCTCTCCAGGTGTCGCCGCACGCGACATATGCACGGGCGTACGACGGATCGAGTTTAATCGCATCTTCGAGGTCCGCAGTGCCTTTGTCGCGTTCACGTTTGAGTTTCCAGACGCAGCGACTATCGTACGCAGCGGTAAACTTCGGGTCGAGTTCGATCGCCTCGTCATAGTCGGCAATGGCCTTGTCGTGCTCACCCTTCAATTGCCATGTAGTGCCACGACCAACAAAAGCGTGTACGCAATTCGAGTCCAACTCGATCGCCTTGTCGTAGTCGCGGATGGCCATGTAGTATTTGCCCCTGCTTCTCCATACATCACCACTCTTGCTGTACGAAATCGCCATTTCCCGGTCAGGGTCGATCGCTTTGTCGTGCTCACTTTTTTTCACCAAGGAACGGCGGCGCATTTTGCGAGCAAACGACTGTTCCGGGGCAATTTCGATTGCCTTGTCGAAGTCGGCAATAGCCCTGTCGTACTCGCTTCTGTCATGCCACGTGAGGCCGCGATTCGTGAATGCAAACGCGTTTTTGGGATCAAGTTCGATCGCGTTGTCAAAGTCGACAATGGCCTTTTCGAATTCGCCTTTGTCTTTCCAGGTTGTGCCACGCCAAGCGTACGCCGATGCGTATCCCGGATCAATTTCAATAGTGGTGGTGAAGCTGCTGATGGCTCTGTCGAACGCGCCGAGCGAGTGTCGCTTCTGGGCCAGGCTAAACCACACCTTTGCTGCACCGGGTGCGAGACGGATCGCCTTGTCACATGCCCCGGTGATGATGAGTCGTGCCACCTCCGGGCTCAACGGAGCGTCTGCAGGCAGGCATTCTACGAGCTGCCAGGAATCGAGGACGTCGCATGGAGGAAGGACGGCGAGCCGAACGAACTTGCCGGCGGTGAGTGAAATAGTGCGTTCAACGGTCCTTCCATCGGTCAGATGCACGCAGTAATGGTAATCGTACGCCTTGTCGGCGGGGAACGGGTGATAGCGAAATTCCCGCTGCTCCCGTTTGTCGCTTCCGTCGACGGTGACAGTCGCTCTCTGTGGCGCCGAAAGCACGACCATGGCTTCGTCGGCCTGGATCTTTTCCCCGGAGGCTTCAGCCGGGCTGTGGTTGACGAAGAAGAACGGATGGCCCTCCGTTGAGAATCGATCAATAGCCGCACGATCGTGGGCGGAAGGATCGAGTTGCAGTCCATAGTCTACCCGCCGCCCACCGACATCACGAAAAAGTCCAGTGTGCAAGGAGTGGTGGAGACTTTTCGATAGGCCGGGGGGAGCGCAGAGCGGCGGGAAGGAGAAATCGTCCGCGCTTTCCAAGATATTCATCCCCAACGTCGCCGAACGCCCGAGTTCGGCAACTCCCGGCGATAGCAACAAGACCGGGGCATGCCCTTCTGGATGCGAACTCGGTTTGGGAATTGGGACAGACCCTTCATGGTGGAAACCCGGTCTGGGAAGGGGCGCGGGCACTCCCGCTTCGGTAGCGAGGGCGCCGTCTTCGCGTTTCGGAATGATTGGCTCGCCGTCGTTATCATAACCGCCGGGAAACTCGCCAGGCGGTCCCTGCCAGATGATGTTCCCATCTTCGTCGAGGATCACTTCCCAAACTGCTTCGCCGTTGACTTTGATGATGATCCTCCATCCTCCCTTGATCTTCTCGGTGTCCTTCTCGACTTTCTCGTCTTCTTCCTCTTCTCCCTCGTCCGTGTCGAAGTCAAACCTATCGTCTTCCTCGGTTTCTTCTCCCCGAACCCTGACACCGGCGACAGATCCCGTGCGGCGGAGCGCCTCGTCCGTTTCTTTGTGGATCTCCGTTTTCGATTTGTTGCGAGTGTTTACCTCTGCGGCAACCTCCAGATCTTCATCGGCTTGGATTGCGGCCTTCAGCCGTTGATACTCCCGGTTCAAAGGATTCCCAACAAGGACCACTCTCCTTTTGTCACCGTATTTCTCGATTTGGATTTGGTCCAGTGTACTATTCACGATTTCGATGGCCTCGTGATCGCGTTGGCCTGTGGCGTCGTAGAGAACAAAGGCCTCGTCGGTACCCTTGTGCGCCACGGTGTGCCACCGTGTGTACTCCAACTGCTTCTGGCTCCAAGCATCACTTTCGTACACGACACGCAAGTCGTCGGAGGTCGCCTCAAGCACACGGCAGAACAGGTCCTCATCCCAAGGCAGCCGGAACCCGATCAACCGGCGTTCTCCCGGAGGAGTGGAAAACCGCACCTGTTCGGCCCTGGTGGTGTCGGCGATCTGCCACGCCAGATGTGGTGCATCCCAATTGACAAGACGACTGGTGATCAGTGAGTCCGATTTGGCCCGTTGCTCCAACTTTGATTTTGCCTGTTCCAGGGCCAGTACGATCTGTGCTCGCCGCACGTACTCCGCCTTCATGTCGCCGAGGATCATCGAAATCGTCTCCGGCATGTCGAGTGACTCCGGATTGATAAGTGAGTCCGGATCGATAAGTTCTGTTATCAGCAGATTGTATCTCGCTGCGTTGAGGACCGACGCGCGCAGGAGTTCAGCATTTACTTCAGGCCGCCACTTGGCGTATCCGTGGCGTCCCTCGGGGCCGTCCCAGTCGGGAACGTAAAAGGCTGCGTTCAAAAGGTAAAAACCCAATCCCGACTGCGGAATGCGCAGGCCCGTTAGGTCCATATCGGCAAAGCTCTCTTGCAGGGCAGTAACAAGGGCCCGCTCGCCGGACTGTATCACCGGAATTCCGGACTCCTGCAACGGCTTCTTGTGCATCTCTTCACTGATCTGACCGGAATGATAGAGGATCCGCGATGGTACATTGGGACGGTTCGATTCCGTCGGCGATTCTCTTGCGTATTGCGCCAGTCGTACGGCGTTTTCTTGGAGCACGAAGTTAGCGCCGCTGCTGAACGCAAGACCAAACACGTGAATGCCCCGCGCGCCAAGATGCTCCAGCAATTCGGGGACGCCGATCTTCCGCGTCTTTATCTGCACAGGAGGCGTTAGCAGTGAAGGCGGGTCCACTCGCAACTTGTCGGCTGCAGTGCTGAAAAAATCTACCCACTTCCAGCCCAGGTTGTACGTCGGCACGACGACTACGGGCTGGTTTCGTTGAAAGTTGTTCCAGGTTAACTGCCATGCGTCCTCCCAGCGATTCGTAATTCCCAAGAAGACGATTGCGATCTCCTCGCCGTTATACAGCCCATTCTCTTTGAGGACATCCAATTGCGCATCGACGAAGGTCACTACCCTGTCGTGAAAAACGTGAAGCCCCGCCTTAGCAGCCGTGACTGGGAGATTTGTAGACGGCGGTTCATTTTTGGTTTGGGCAGCCATCGAGACCGTCGTTGCTGCGAAACAGCACCAAAGCCAGGCACGCTTAGAAAACACTCCTCTCAAGGTTCCGGTGTGTGCTTTCACGAAACGCATGGCCATTCCTCCCGAAATACGATAGTGAATCATCTTTGAATCTTGCGAGTGTAACTCGGCGGCTGTTTCGCCTCGGTCGAATGGAGGACGACATTCCCATTCAGACTGCATGGCCTTCGCGATTATTGCAGGCGAACTGAAAGGTGTATTCCGCCCTGAGGCGATTCACGGACCTTCAGACAACCTCTCTTGTCGCTGTATGCACATTTTGTACACTAACTCCCAGCGTACCTCAATGGCGGGGTTTTGTATTCGATCTTGTTGCCTATCAGAACTCGGGAAGACACATCGATCATCGGGGGACAGTCTACCCGCGCGAACGATCATGACGATGGCAGACACTGGGGTTCGGGTCGGCGACAGTTCCGAGGCGTGGTGTTGCCAGCCCAATCACTGGACTGCCGCATTGCGGTGTCGTTGACCTACACCGAATTGTCAATCCGCATGGTCAAACTGGCATGGAACAAGAGAGGGCGACAATGTGTTGGGCAAGAACGTGCTTCTGGCATCGGCTGCTGCCCAATCAACCTCCCCACACCTCGTGGACAGTGGCCTTACCGCCCCAAGTACAAGGACAAACCCAGTGCGACCCAACCGATCATCCAGCAAGCCACCCGCGAACAAAAGCTGGCTTATCGTGAGCTGCGATTGGCCTGTTAGAGTTCGCTACGGCGTTGCCCGAAGGGGCAGCCCTGATCGTGAGAGAACTTGGCAGTTAGGGCCGCCCCCTTGGGGCTTTCGGTTTTGTCTAACTCATTCCCCAGGGTTGCGCGACGTTCGCAGACTCACGTCGCTTGCCCCGGGGCTGGCTTACGGTCGTCCCTTCGGGACTGGAACAGAAACGGGCACGTAGCCATCCGGTCCATGGCTACGAAGGTACACTTCAGTCCTGCTCCTTGTTGCTCAAAAGGACTTCAGCACCTCGACGGCCCTGTCGGCCAGAACGTCGCCGGCCGGTTTGGCGAGCGGTGGGCGGAACCGGGTGTAGCGATAGAAGGCGCTGGTGTATTCGCGGTCTCCTGTGTTGGGGGCGTCAGTGATGTATCCGTGAGAGTAGTTGACGTAGCCGCAGGGTATGGCCAGGGGGAGCGGTGAATCGCGGCGGATCAGCCGGCCGATGCCTTGAAACGGTTCGCAGGGCATGCCGACGATGGCAACATCGCCCAATCGGATTACGTAGAGGTCCATCTTGAGAAACTGGGGAACCGTATCGGCTTTGCCGTTTTCGTGCAGATCCAGGGCCCAGCGATTCCAAGGCAGGACCAATTCGATCAGCTTTCCGCGATACGCGGGGGACAGATCGCGGGGGAAGTTGAGTCCTACGCAGGCCAAGGTGTCTTCGTCGCCCGTCGCCGCGCGACGGAGGAACGCCTCCATCTCGGCGATTTCGGCTCGCAGGACCTCTGGCGTGGGAAGCGGGGCCAGCGGAATCCCCACTTCTTCGAGCGAGTAGTCGAGGCCATCGCGACTGGATGGCTTGAGGTCGTCGAGGGCCTCGATGTAGCTGGAGCCGAGCATGCGTCCATATTCACTGGCGGTCTCGACACCTCCGCGAAACATCTTCTTTGAGTTGACGTCGCCGGCACAGCCCTGCAGGAAACCTACGGGCACGGATGGGGAGAGATGTTCGGCCAGCATGTCGCAAGCTACCTGGGGCCACTCGCCAAAGACGACCGGCCGTTCCGGGTGATAACTGGTGACCGGATGCCCGGTGAACTGCACGAGGGCGGTGACCGGTTCGCCATCGGCGTTCTTGAGCACCACAACGGGGGCTTGTTGGTCGATGTCGCCCCGAAAGTCTTCGCCCAAGAGAATGCGATCTTCTTCGCGCATGAAATAGGTCGAGCCGTCGGCCCGGCGACCTTTACGATTGTAAGTTATTCGTCCCTCGCGTCCCTCGGCCCACCAGACGGAGACCGGCTGGAGCATGCCGGGCAGGCGTTTGGCGAGGCTTCGCAGTTCGTCCATGAACTCGCGGCCGACGGGCAGTAGCTCGGGTTCGGGATCTTCGGCGTATTGAGCATCGTACGATCGAGTCTGGTTGCTTGCCAGGCGGGTTCCGCTGTGGTTGTGCGATGAAAAGATCAAGACGTGAGAGACGGGCAGGTCGAGTTCCTTGGCGATTTCCCGACGGCAGTAGGTGGCCATGTTGCGGCGAATGATCGAACTGGAGTCGCTGGCGATCAAACAAAGCCTGAGAGGACCGTCCTCCAAGAGCGTGACGGTCGTCTTGAGTGGTCCATGCACCTCGCCGACAACGGCACCGGTCCTGCTTTCGGTTTCGCCTCCAGCTTGGGCCATGACGCCGAAACGAAGCGAGGCGGCGCGAAGTCGCGGCCCGTCGTCAGGTGATTCGGCAGCCGAAAGCCCAGCGGGTACAGCGGCCAGCATAGTGATCAGGATCAGACAGGTTGCCGGCAGGAAAGACGTTTTCATTCTGGTTCTACTCCAGACGTAGATGGTCATGTTGGTTTCGGCCAAGAGACGAAACAGATCATAGCGGATGGTGCCGACAACGACTTGGCGACGCTGGAGGAGCATCATGCGCGGCATCCAAGAGTGTGGCATATCCATCGGACACGAAGCAAGAGGACGAGGACTTGGGCACGCCGAGTTGGGAGAAGCTGTCGGTCGCTCAGCGAGAAAGGTCGGCGGCGGTTGAAGTCTTGGCATGTCAACAGCCTCTGGCGATGCTGAGCCGTCGCACGAATCAACGCGGAAGATCGAAGTGACGCGAGCCTCTCTTGCCACTGTAGGATATTTGAACGGAAGCACCACGCTGGAACGATACTCTTCCGTTGCTCGTGTTGACGCCGTTCGCGAAGCAGAACGATAGGTAGAGGGTCCCTCGGCCGAAAGGCTCGCAGACGACGATCTTGAATTCTCCCGTCTCAGCATCTATCGCGCCGGTATAAGACCGTTCCCAGTAGTCGCCGAATCGGCCTCGCTCAGAATCAAGGAGCACAGCAGTGTGGGCGGGCAGACTCGCCGAGAGCTTGCCTTTGACGAAAAGCCTGGGACCATCGTCGGATTCAGTGACTTCGAGTCCTGTGACGTCGACCTCTTGCGGCATCTTCCAAGCAACGGTTGACTCGCGTCGAAAGATCGGGTGTCGCCACAGCATTGCCGCCGCCGTCTCGGTTAAGTGAACGCGAGGATCGTCCGAACCGGTTCTGCTCCAATAGACACGGTTGATCGGCCCCATGAGCGAGTTGCCAAGCTCAAGGCCAGGACGAGGCCCGATGTGTGGCAACCCAAGTGCGTGTCCGAATTCGTGGATGGTTCCCTTGATGGCCATTTCAGCCATTCTCGGAGTTGCCAGCGCTATGTCCTTAGCAATCAGGTCCGTGCCCTTCGGGTAAGCGTTGATTGCGATTCCACCAATCCCTCGCGACCCGCCCTGAAAGCCTCGGATGCCAGGATAGTCGTAGAGAATCCACCAAACCACCGGCTGATTTTCTCCGAGTCCGAGCTTCCGAGCGGCACCCTCGACCGCTTGCTTCCGTATTTCCGGGAGCGCCGCTCGGCCTTTCGACGTCACCCGCCCGCTGACCAAGGTGACTTGAATGGTGTCATCTTCGTTTCGCGCGAAGATCTGTTCTCGTTCGATGGGCCGCTTCCAATGCTTCATCCAGTGGCCAAAGAACGCCTCGGTGCGCACGGCGAGCGATTCAAGACGCTGCTGGTACTTTTCCGGCGGTTCGGCGTCTTCCGGAATGAACAAAACCACGCGTGCGTTGAGATCATTCTCAGCGGCCTGCGCGGTTGGTGCGAGTAACGCTCCAGCCAAGAGGACAGAAGAGATGGCTCTGAATATATTCACTGGTCACTTCTCCCAATTTGAGGTGTCGAACACGTCTCTTCGTGCACGTTATTCGGAATCAACAACTTGGATGGCCCGTCTTAGTTCTCTTGTTCAATGATCCGTCGCGCCTTCCACAAGGATTGTAGCAGGGCGTCCGTGTGCTCCTCACGAGAAAACGGACTCATAATGTACGACTTCATCGCTACGATCGGCTCGCCATAGTCGGTCTTTCGGTAGCAATCGGTCAACGAAAGTAACACCCCTGTGCCTTGCAACGCGTCCTGCTGTACCAGCTCGAAGATGCGGCGGTTGTAGTCGTTGTGTGCTTCGAGTCGGTCGCGAAAACTCGGATTCGTTTGTTCTGCCTCTGGCATGGTGAAAGTGTCGACATCATCGGGATAGATGCGAAACAACGTCACTGGCCCGAAGTTCCGCCCGTTAAGCACCGTTGTGGCAGCGTACCCTTCCAGGTGCTCTCTTAACTCCTGGGCCATCGATACAAGATGCCCCAGAAGGCTGCGCAATCCTTTCCTGCCGAACAGCCGCAGGTTGGCCAACGCCGCCATGGGTCCCGTTCCGCTGCGAGTCGTCTCTAACGTAAACTTGCCGGGATGATAATGACCGGATTGAAACAGGTAAGGCATCGAATCTTCGTCGCGAGCGATCAATCTCAGGTCCAATCGGTCCTTAAGGATCACGGCGCTGGAGACGTATGGCGCGAAACCTGTCTTGTGGTAATCAACACCGATCGAATCGGCCAGCGGCAGATGCCGGATGCGACGATTGGTTCCGGCCAATGCACGCACCGTCCGGTGACGAAAACCAAGCGGATTCTGGTCGAAGTCGTAGTCCCTGAAGACGCTCCATGCCCAGCCGATTACCGCGTCTGCGTGCAGATGGGGGCGGTAATCCATCGAATACTCGTCAACCAAGTGATCGCGGACACGGCACATGCCTTCGAGGTCGTCCAGGCCAAAAGCATCCGTTGTGCCCATTGTGGCGATGAGGCACGCAATTCGCCGGCCGCTCTCGATGACTTCACGCAATCGGGCCTCGAACTCATCGAGCTTGATTTCGTTGTCTTTGCTGGTCGCCACGCGAATGACGTTCTCTTCACCCAAGCCCAACCAGTTCGCAATCGTGAGGCAGGCGTAATGCGATTGATCTGAACAGACGATGACGCCAGGCGTTGAGATCCCCTTCTTGCGAGTTCCTGGGAACGCTTTTTCCAGTCCGATCTTGGCTGCATACAACAGCGTGCCGGTGCCTCCGAATGTGAAGACGCCGCCGGCTTGCTCAGCATCGTAACCGAGCAAATCCGCTGTCATCGAAACGGCTTCGACTTCCGCCGTGGCGACTTGACGCGATGACTCGTCGCTCACAAGATTCGGATTGTAGATCGACGGCAGCAGACCGCCGATGATGCTTGGTATCGTAGGTGACGGACCCACGTTGATCTGGGTTTGTGGGTGGCCGAGAATGAACATCCCTCGAAGATAGTCGACCAATTGCCGCGTCACGTCTTCCGGAGCTTGTGGTTCGTTCCCAACGCGACTGTTTTGTGCAGGGCCGTATTCCACATCAACCGGTTCGCCCAGCAATGGTCGCGCGGATTTGAGTTCGTCAACCTGATCCAGCGTCCGCAGAAACGAGAACACAAAGTACGCATCGTGCATGCGATCGGAAACAGGCCTCGGAAAGGCTGCTGCCAGTTCGGTCACGACACGCTCGTACGGACGTTGCACGTGCAAGCTGTCATCAGATGGGACGTCCAAATGCGAATTGTTCGTATTCATTGTTTGAGTCGCTCAGGTCTCAGTTCGGGACGCTTTCCCCGGTAGCCGGAAGGTGTCCGGCGCCACCGACGTTTTCCGCTCCAATGCTGCAGGCACAATTCGGTATTTCGGCGAACTCATTCCTCTTCGCTTACTCCATCCAAGAGCTCAACGATGTAAACCGCGGGCATGATGCCGCCGATTTTTCCACCGGTATTGTCGGCATGGGTGCCGC
>CAZUAH010000038.1:0-46801 GCA_964617665.1 uncultured Pirellulaceae bacterium | reverse complement strand
GGAAAAGGGTTTGATCGCTTCCGTGGTGCCGCCTTCCGGTTCCGAGTACAACATGGTGTTGTCAGTCCGAACGATGACCTTCCTGTGAATACCTGTGGGCTCCCCATTCTCGTCCTTGACCGGAACAAGATCCGTCTTCGCAGCGTCCGCGGACGACACAAACGCGTACAGAAGAAAAACGGGCACGAGCCAAATCCCTGCACTCTTGGTCCTCTGCAACAAATTCATGGCACAACTCCCTCATCAAGATGTGAAACGAGACGTAAGTTATTCGGACGTACATTTGGCAATGCGAATTGTCCGAGGCAAAATCTCAGGTTCGGTTGCGGTAATCGTCGGCAGTCTATATGTCGTCACGAGTCTTGTCCGTTGCTGCCCCACTCCCACGCACGAGAAACGAAAATCAATCCACTAGTTCAGCCAACGCACGAGAATGAAAAACCCAGCCCACCGTGTATGGGTCCGGCCGCGCCGCCAACACAGTAGCTGCGATGCCGGCGAATCGGTCCGATCGGTCAGTCTCCCTCTCAGCTTTGCTTATGCTCACGTCGACCGACACGCCTCCGCAGGTCGGCATCCACAGATAGTAGGACGCTGCGCCCACCGTGCCTGTTGCTTCTGCGGCCCTGTATCTGCCCGGAAGCGTTTCAGAGTATCGGTGCTTGCGGACTCTAACGTGCTCGACCATTCGCACGATTTCGCTCGAAAAACCAAACCGCTCCGCTTCTGTTGATAATAGATCAGCTATTGCCACAAAACGATATACACTCTCCAGTTCACGGTAGCGAGGCTTCACTTTCGCAATGGCCTTGTAGCGTGCGGTTAGGGTGTCCGCGAACTGTTTCGCATGGGGGTTCGGCTTTCCAAGCTGCACGCGACCACCGCTGGCGGTGATCGCTTCCTCTTCAGTCCGTAGCACTACAGGACACTTGCGGATGAGGAACAACTTGTCGTCCGTCCGATAAGACCAGTCGCCCGAATTGAACCAGAAGCGCATGCCCACTTGCATCGGTATTGCAAGTCTGCCTGACTTTCTAACCTGTCTCTCTGCCTCCTCGAGGAAGATGTCACTGAGGCTCTTGATCCCTTCGATTCGCTCGGCTCCGTTCACGACGCTCTTAAGATGATAGTCAGTGTCGACCATCACCTTCGCAAGATGACTTGCCCGATCAACGCCGAAAACACGGACATCCTGGGGCGAGCGGGCGAGTCGTTCAAACTCCTTGCGGCTCGCCTTCGAGGCGGAGGGGGCTGGCGAAGACATGATGGATCGCATCAATTCGGTCAGTTGTCTCATGGTGCCTTGCCTTGGATCGATCGAACATGCTGGCCTCTGGCGGTTGCTCGTAACGTTCTGGTAGGCCACTGCGAAATCCTCCACTTGCAGCAAAGGCCGGTCGCACTCTTCCGCTCCGATCAGGATACAGTCCTTCCCAAGCTTGTCCTCCGCCAGAAGAAACCCGTACACCCGTGTCATTTCATGGAACGTTGCCATTGGCAAGTGCAGCTTCCCACCGAATGCGCGCAACGAGACTGCGATCTGCTCAAGACGCTCCCTCGATGCTTCCTCGCGCATGCCCGTCTGAGCGAAGGCGTGTCGGCAATCACACGCGAAGAACGCAAGGAATAACGCACAGCAAAACGCAAATTCGCAACTCCTATTCATCTTCGAGTTCCTCCAAGGGAATCTTGATTTTCCACTTCTCGGACGTCTCGTCAGGACGCTTGATCAAGACAGATTGCCCCAATTTCTCGTCAAGCGGCTTGGCTTCCTTTTGCAGCTTCGGGGCAACCACGACGCCTCCCTCGCCAGCCTGAGTGCCTACCAAAGTCCTCTGGACTTCCGCCATCGCGGGTACGCCCTCGCCCCGGAGCACACTGGTGACGTTTGAGTAGCTGCTGGCAAAGGACTCCTGAAGCGTAGTATGTTGTTTCTTCAACTCCGCCATTGCTGTGCGGAACGCCGCTGGCTGGGTACTCGCGTCTATCGTCCCCAGGCTGGCTTCCAATAGCTTGGATATCGCGCTGAGTTCCGTTCGTAGCTGCTCAAGACGTTCGAGTGTCCTCGTTGTGTTCACGGGACCTTTCGTTTGCTCGACAAGCGAGCGAATCGATCGCTGTAGTCTTGAATGACGGCCTTGAAGATCTCTCATGAGAAGTTGGAACACGGATGGCTGTTGCCGGAGTTCGATCCTTTGCAACGCGTTCCGAAGCGATGCCTCCGCCCTGGCATGCTCCTGCTGCGACCGAACAAGTTCGGTCCGGACCATTGCCAGCAGTCTTCGTCGATGCCGCACTACGTTTGAAGTGTGTGCTTGGCTGGCCTGTCCCGTTAGCTGGCGTCTGCGCCTTTCCAGTTCTTCGATTTCGTCTTCGACTTCTTCGATCTCCTCTGCCAGCCGCCTACATTCGTCCGAGTCCGGGTGGTCGTCACAATTGGCGGCCTTCCACTTGTCCCGCAGACGCTTCAGCTTCTCCTTCAGTCGCCGAATCAGGCTATCGATTTTCTCAGCGATATACTTCCTCAGCCGTTTGCAGTCGTCGTCATTCGCCATATCGGGATGCGAGCAATTCCGCCGAGCGTAATCCTCCAAGAGGCGTCTTAGGTTCTGCCGCATCAGCTCAAGGGCTTCCTCCTCGGCACGCTCTATCGCTGCTTGACGTTCTTCGCCCTCCAGGTCGTCAATTTCCGCCTTTAGTTCTTCAAGTATCTCTTCCAGTCTTTCCCGGTATCCGGGATACCATCCATCCCATGGCAGTCTTTGCGCATGTACGGTATCTGATGGTAGGCAGCCAAGGATGAGCAGAAATGCCGTAGGTCCTAAGCAGCATCGGCCATTCATTTGAACATTCCTTTAGGACGCCAACGGGCTTCCACTTAAAAGGAAACGCCACCGGACGAAGCGCCGGCGCTGAAGTCGGCCAACGTACTCTATTCCGTTCCCTTGCCGGTTCGCGGCTTGTGGGGTCCGGTAGACCATCAGCCATGGGTAGATTGCTCAACTGAGAACCACCGAGAAACATTGGGACGCGCACCTACCACCGGAAGTCCGCGACTGCTATGCTTCAGCGGTATTGATTCTAGGCTAGTCAGTGGCGGATATCAAGTATTTCTGAGAATTCATGCAGGGGATGGCTGGTCCGAAAAATGATCGACGAGCAGCGCCCTGCATCAATTCGCGAAATGCACTATAAACTGTTTCCGCTATGCCGTGACATGCTGGGGCTGGCAACGAACCCGATCCCGATCAAAGCGGCCATGAGACTGCTGAGACGCGACACGGGCGAACTGTGACTGCCCATCACGCCCTTGGGAGAAGCGGGTGAATCGAAGTTGCGTAGCACACTGACCGCATACGGCCTGCTGTGGTCCGACTGGTTGCAGAATCGAACAGTGGGCGTGGGACGGTTTGGCGGCTTCCAGAGCCTTCGCCGAATCGCACAACTCAGCCTTTTGGCTCCACGCTTCTGCCTCCTCTCCGACGCATCCATCGCGCGAGCGGTAGTGCGATGAATGTGACGACCAATAGCGTTACCAGTACGGCGCATATCGGGCGAGTGAAAAACGGTGCGAAGCTACCGTCGCTGTTGATCAGTCCTTGGCGGAGCTTCTCTTCCACCATAGGTCCGAGAATCAGCCCCAAGATCATCGGCGCCAACGGGACTCGGTGTGACTCCAGGAAATAACCGACGATCCCAAAGATGAACATGACATAGACGTCAAACATGCTGTTGCGCAGCGAATATGCACCGACGACCGAGAAGACTACAACCGCCGTCATCACCATGCCTCGTGGCAACCGCAGGATCCAGCTAAACGCTTTTATGCCTACCAGGCCTGCGACAATTAGCAGGAATTGCGTGACCAAGGCCACCGCAAAGATGGCCCGGACCTGGTCGCCGCTTTCCTGAAAGATCTGCGGCCCTGGTCGGATCTCGTACATCATCAGCGCGCCCAGTACGATCGCCGTTACCGCATCGCCCGGTACTCCGAAAACCAGCGCCGGAATCCATGCGCCTGCGATCGCTGCGTTGTTCGCGCTGGTCGGTGCGACCACGCCTTCGACTGTGCCAGTACCAAAACGATCGCCGTTCTTCGATGTCTTCTGCGCAATCCCGTAGGCACCCCAAGCCGCGATGTCGGCACCGGCTCCAGGCAAGGCACCGATCACCGTACCTGCCCCAGCGGACTGGATCACCATCCGCCAATGCCTGACAATCTCTCGCAACGCCCGTCCCATAGGCATGCGTTCTCGTGTAGCCACGCCTTCGGTCTTGCCTGATCGCCGGCGAGCCAAATTTCGAAATACCTCGGACAACCCGAACAAGCCGATCATCACCGGAATGAAGTTCAAGCCACTCATCAAGTCGATGCTCAAGGTGCGCAATCCGTCCGTGAGCCATTGCATCGCTTCGATGTCTTCAAGCCCCTGCAATATCCCGACGTTCCGAAACGTGTAGCGAGGTATTCCACTGACGATGTCCATGCCAACCGTCGACAGCAGCACTCCCAGACAGGCTGACATCCATCCCTTGCTTGTGCTGCCAGTACTGACCAGTGCGCTTAGGCTCAAGCCGAACACAGCTAACCAGAATATTTCGTAGAAGCTGAACTGCAGGGCGAATTTCGCCAACTGTGGTGCAATAAAAATAAGCAACGTTACACCGATCAGTCCACCAATGGCCGAGCAGAACAAGTCCAGTGTCAACGCCAAGGAACCCTCGCCTCGTTTCGCCATCTGATGACCGTCCAACGTCGCGGCGGCCGACGCCGGTGTTCCTGGAATACGGAGGTAGGTCGCCGGGATATCGCCTGCGAAGATCGCCGTAAAACTGACACCAATGATCATCGCCAAGCCGGCGGTCGGCTCCATGTGGAAGCTGATCGGCACAATCAGCGCCACCGCCATCGTGGCGGTTAGGCCCGGCGTGGCTCCGACGAAGATGCCGAAGACCATGCCCAGTAACCAGGGCGTGAGGACGTTAGGCTTGAGCAATTCCAGAATCAAAACGGCAGCCCCAATTCACCTGCGGGCAGTTGTACCTTGAACATACCGACGAACAGCAGTTTCACGACAGTGACCATCACGACGGCCACAATCGGAGCCAGCCACCAGCGGCCACCGAGCCACAGAATCAGCCCGGTGGCCAGGACGAATGTACACAGGGAGAATCCCAGCCAACTGATTGCTGGAATGTAAACGCATAGCGCCGCGATCATAAGCAACACGTTCCAGCGATTCAGTTCTGCGGCTGGTGCTGCAGGCGAAATATCCTCTGCCTGCAAGCCTGTTTGGGATTTCCAGACTTTCCCGAACACCCAGCGGCCCGTCTCAACCAATCCCCACAGCGTCAAGAATGCCGATAGGGTAATGGGAAACAATCGCGGACCAGGGTCATTTGCGCTTCCAACACCCGTCTCGCCAATGTCGCGCGAGAACAGCAGCGCGAGTGCTCCGAAAACGACGAGCGACAGGCCGAGGGATAATCCGGCTGACTTGGTATGAGGACGAGCATTCATTAGGCAGGCAATGTCATGACGGGACGATTACCGATCCGCTACTACTTCGCGTAGTTCGCCGCTTCGATCACTTCCTTCCACTGTGCATCCTGCTCGACGAGGAACTGCTTGAAGTCGTCCTTGCCTCGGATCATGATGGCGAATCCGTTCTTTCCCATGAATTCCTTGTAGGCGTCCGATTCGGCGATGCCCTTGCACTTCTCGTAGAGTGTGTCCACGATTTCAGGTGGCGTCCCCTTTGGCAATGCCAGTCCCCTCCACGCGACGGCAATCCAGTCCACGCCGGATTCCTTAACAGTCGGGACGTCAGGGAAGTCTGGATGGCGTTCTTCGGACATGACCGCCAGCATGCGAAGTTGGCCGGCTTCCACCTGTGTAACGGCCTCGGGGACGCTGCAGCACACCGAGTCGATGTGCCCCCCCAGCAATTCGACCAACGAGGGCGCCGAGCCCTTGGTTGGCACCCACACCACCGAGTCGATCGGCACCTCCGCAGCCTGGAACAAGCCGGCCCTTGCCAGATCCCAAGCGCCGCCAGTGGCGGTGCCGGACATCTTCAATTCGCCGGGCTTCTGGCGGACGTGATCCAGGAACTCGCCAAGTGTTTTCCACGGCGCATCGTTCTGTACGATAATGGCCGCAGTGTCCGCGTTCATTTGCATGAGGCACGTGAAATCTTCGTGCGTCAGATCCGATATATTCATTCGGTGCATTGTGCACAGTTCGAATGTGACCAACGTAATCGTGTATCCGTCGGGGGCTGCGTAAGCGCCGGCCGAGTGTCCCACGGCACCGCTGCCTCCCGTCCTGTTCACGACGACGAACGGCTGGTCAAATTCCTGCTGCAGTGCGTCTGCCCAAAAACGTGCCACTCGATCCGTCCCACCACCGGGGGCCCACGGACATATGACAGTGACCGTCTTCCGCGGATAAGTCTCGGGAGTCTCGTTTGTCCCTGAACCAGGGGTGCAGCCCGCGAGCACCGCGATGAGGGGAAGCCATACCAATAGAGCAAAAAATCTCATGATTCGCGCTTTCGAAGATGGAGCGACGTTAGGTATCCGTTCTGCTTGCAGTTCTTGAATCATGCGGTCGGAAAGTCCCCCACTATGGTCGCAACGCCTGACCGATGTCAAGGGACGGAGCCTCTGCGTTGGGGGGAGCCAAGCCGGCCACCGCTAGTTCTTGTCGCCGACATACCGGCCACGTAGACTTTACTGCGTGCCATTCAGCATGTGGCACGTTTTCGATCTGATTGCCCACTGGACGACTGATGACACTGACCGAGACCTTACCGCTGGACGTACAGTCGCTGCGATCTGATTTCCCAATCTTGTCAACCAAGGTGCACGGTGACAAACCGCTTGTGTACCTTGACAACGCCGCCACCACTCAACGCCCGCGATCGGTGATCGACGCCATGACCACGGCGTACGAAGAACAGTACGCCAACGTCCACCGCGGCATCCATTATCTGAGTGAATTAAGCACGGATTTATATGAGACCGCACGAGAGGCCGTCCAGCGTTTTGTCAACGCGCGCCAGTCTCACGAGATAGTGTTCACTTCGGGCACCACCGCGTCGATCAACCTGGTCGCTCGAAGCTGGGGCGACGCAAACGTGGGCCCTGGCGACGAGATCCTGCTGACGGAAATGGAGCATCACTCGAACCTCATCCCGTGGCAGCAGTTGGCGCAGCGCACCGGTTGTACCGTCAAATTCATGCCGCTTACGGATGACGGGCTATTGGTCTTAGATGCGTTGGATGACCTGTTTTCCAGACGCACAAAGCTGGTATCCGTTGTCGCCGTCTCTAATGTGCTTGGCACGATCAATCCGCTGGAAACGATCATCCAGCGTGCTCACGACGCGGGAGCATTGGTGTTGGTCGATGCCGCTCAGAGCGTTCCGCACGGTGTGACGGACGTTCAGACGTTGGGCGCCGATTTTCTCGCGTTCAGCGGCCATAAGATGTTGGGGCCTTCAGGCATTGGAGCTCTGTACGGACGCGAGTCGCTGCTTGAGGCTATGCCGCCGTTCTTGGGCGGCGGCAGCATGATCCATCGTGCCGACCTTGACGGCTTCGAGCCTGCGGACTTGCCCACGAAATTCGAGGCTGGGACTCCGCCCATCGTTCCCGCCCTGGGCATGGCGGCGGCGGTGGAATACTTGGAGAAGGTCGGCTTGCAGGCCATTCACAGATACGAACACGAATTGACCTGCAAGGCCCATGAGATCCTCGGGCAGTTCGAAGAAGTGCGCCTCCTTGGGCCTACGCCTGACCAGAAAGGCGGCATTGCCAGCTTCGTATTGAAGGCGTTCAGGCCAACGATCTCGCGATGGTACTGGACGAACAAGGAGTGGCCATTCGAGCCGGGCATCATTGTGCCTTGCCATTGCATGCGAGAATGGGCGTGTCGGCTAGCGCGCGTGCAAGCTTCTACTTCTACAACACGCTGGAAGAGGTTGAAAAGCTCGGCGAAGCCCTGCAAGCCGCGATGCGAATCTTTCGTCGGTGACATGAATGATATCCGGAAGTCTGCGTCCCAATACATCATCGCATCCATCCGTGTATGTTGCACACGGGAACGGGGCATACGCCAATACGCGGGCGGCATTGGAGCCCGTGGATCTTTCGATGGTTCGCGGCAAGCGAGTGCTGCTGAAGCCTAATGCCGGCCGCGTGGCATCTCCCGACTCAGGCATCACAACGCACCCCGATGCCGTTGCCGCTGCCATCGACATCTTTCGCGATGCAGGAGCCGATGTGGCAGTCGGGGAAAGCCCGATCGTGGGCGTCGACGTGCGCGAGGCGTTCGAGGCAACGGGGATTGCGTCGGTCGCTGGCCAGCGCAATTGCCCGCTAATCGACATGGATCGGCGTCGTTTCGTCGAGGTGCCGATACCCGACGGCCGTGTGATTCGCTCCCTCAGGATTTGCCCCGATGTGCTGGAAGCCGATTTCATCGTCTCGCTGCCGGTCATGAAGATGCACATGCATACCGGGGCGACGCTGGCCGTGAAGAACATGAAGGGATGTCTGTGGCGACGGAGCAAGGCAAAGCTACACATGCTTCCAGCGATCGATGGGAGCGACGAGAAGTCCATTGACGTCGCGATTGCAGATTTATCCTCTGTTCTCCGCCCAAGTCTCGCCGTCATCGACGGCACCGTGGGCATGGAGGGTCTCGGGCCCAGCGCCGGACAGGCCAAGCCCGTCGATATTGTCGTGGTGAGTACCGACGCCTTCGCAGCCGACGCCGTCGCGTGTCAACTGATGGGTACGAATGCGCTCGATATTCCGCATTTGCGCATGGGTGCCGAGCGCGACTACGGTGTGATCGACTTGGATCGCATAACCATCACGCCCGACAACTGGCGGGACTGGACCTCGCCGTTCGATCCTCCGCCAAAGAACCTGAAGATCGAATTCCCGAACATCACCGTCTTGGACGACAACTCTTGCAGTGCATGTCAATCCACGCTGCTGCTGTTCTTGAAACGCTACAAAGATCGCATCTTTGACTACTTCCCCGAGCAGACCACCATCGACATTGCCATCGGCAAGGGCCACTCGGATTTGCCCGATGGGACACTCCGCATAGGCAATTGCACGGCCAAGTTAAGGGAAACAGGTATCCTGGTCCCCGGATGCCCGCCCGTCGGCAGCGAAATCCTCACCGCGATATCCGGCGAGCCAACCGTTGACGGCGACAAACGCAGGAGTGACTGATTGAACACAGACAAGCCGCAGCGGAGTCCTGCAACGGCTGCATTCCCGTAAAACGGGGAAAGCGTTTTCGGCTGTACGGCTGGCCCTGCTCGATTGCCCGAAATCTAGCGCCGCAGACAGTTTACATCCGGCACTTGGTATGGCTATACTCTTCCCATACGTGTAATTAGCGTCGGACGTTGGCGCTCGAGCGGCGTGGAGTGTCCATGCAGCCGCCCGTTCGCGTTCGTTTTGTTGTAGGAGGGACACCTATGGCTTCGAATCTACCAGACTATGTTGCGTCCGCGCAACCAATTCCACAATCAAACCGCGTCCCGTGGTTCAAGAGCACGGCTCAGACGTATGCAGGTATTATGCTTTGGTTCGTCTTCTGGGAGAGCGTGCCGGCCAGTGGCATTGGTGGCACGGGCGGAATCCTGGCTCAAGGTCTGGGAGTAGCGCTTCTAGGCGTGATCGCGGGAGCGCTGCTCTGCCACTTCGCCAGCTATTGGGCCCCAGGCATGATGGGCATGAAGACAGGTTTGCCGCTGGCCGTGGTGGGGACTTCGACCTACGGAGTCATAGGCGGATTCCTGATGCCCGGATTTCTCATGGGCATCCTCCAGTTCGGCTGGTTGGCGGTCAACTCCTACTTTTCTGCAAAACTCCTGGCTTGGCTTGCAGGTTACGAGGCGGATTCCACCGTGCACCTGGCGATTGGTATCGTCTGGGCGCTCGTGGCCGCATTCGTCGGGCTGAAGGGCATCAATTATGTGGCGAAGGTCGCCACGTTCCTGCCGTTGATTCCGCTCGTCATTCTGCTGATCCTCGTCGGCAAGGTTGCATCCGGGATCGGCAGTTTCAGCCCGGAGCAGGTGACGGGCGAG
Organism: uncultured Pirellulaceae bacterium; assembly: GCA_964617665.1. Classification (GTDB taxonomy): domain Bacteria; phylum Planctomycetota; class Planctomycetia; order Pirellulales; family Pirellulaceae; genus JADHUC01. Next base: position 36,680 of record CAZUAH010000038.1, on the reverse strand, counting down.
GCTGCGGCGGCGGCTGCACCGACTTCGTTGGATCTCTTCCTAGTTGCAGTCGCCAACATTGTTGGCTTCTTCGCCACGGCTGGAGCCGCGGGTGTGGATATCGCTTCGAGTAACCGTACTGAAAAGGACGTGAATATCGGCGGTCTGGTTGGTGTTGCGGGGGCGACGATTTTCACTGGCTGTATGGCCCTGTTGATCGTGGCTGGAACTTGCGGCGCCGGTCTGATGGGAGAGAAGGTTGTCCTCGAGCCGACGCAACTCATGGAGACCATTATGGGCGAGGGAGTTGCCAAGGTCTTCTGGCTGCTATTGGCAGTTGCGGCATTTCCGCCCGCGTGTTTTAGCTCGCTAATCGCTGCTGCGAGCTTCAAGAACACACTGCCCAAAGTCAACCCATTCATCTCGTGTGGTGTTGGAGTCGCCGGTTCGATCGCTCTGGTGGTCTCCGGTCGGGCGGGCGACGCGGCCGGCGTGTTCATTATCATCGGCGCCTCGTTTGGCCCGATCTGTGGCGCCATGACAGCCGACTATCTGCTGGCAGGAAAGAAGTGGCCAGGCCCGCGTGCCGGTTTCAATCCGGCTGGGTGGATATCATGGGCTCTCGGATTCGTTGTGGGAGCTTGGAACAGCCTGTTTATCCCGCTGCTAGAGAAGCTGGTCGAGCTTGAAATCGCCATTCCGCAGGCGATTGTCGACTGCAGAGTACCCTGTCCTCCGATGGCTGCGCTCATCGTCGGTTTCGTCCTCTATATCGTTCTAGCGAAGATAGGCATGCTGAGCCAGACGCTCGAAATGCCCGCTGCGGAGCAAGCGGACGAGGCAGCTTAGAATTCTCTGAAAATGAGCGAGATGAATCTCCACTGAACAGAGTCCCCTGTAACCATGGAACTGATGCGGCCCGCATTAGCGGGCCGTTTTCTTTTCCGGTTCATGTTCCCTGTCCGGTCTGAAGATTAGACGCCGCCACACCAAGTTTCTTGACGTGGGCGTCGAACGCTTCGTAAACTAGGCAGGACACGAAGTTGCCATTGTCGTTGCTTAATCTCTGAAACCGCCGTTTAGACAATTTGCCAATTGGGAGGTACATCATGAAGCGATTCGTAGCGTTTGTCGTGTTGGCTTGTGTGGCGTTGATCTTGGCCGTTCCAACGCATGCCGACGAGGCCGGAGGGAAGATCCGAATCTTGCTCACCTACGGCGGCCACGGTTTCCAACAGGAGCCGTTCTTCGCCATGTTCGACGCGTTGCCGAACGTCGAGTACACCAAGGCCGAATTACCGAAAGACGCAGGTCTGCTGAAACCAGCACTGACGGAGGATTGCGACGTCATTGTCATGTACGACATGGTCCGGGGCATTTCGCCCGAACAACAAAAGGCGTTTGTGGCCCTGCTGGAGAAAGGCATTGGAGTCGTGTCGCTCCACCACAACATGGGCGCTCACCCCAATTGGGACGAGTTCACCAAGATCATCGGTGGCAAGTTCGTCCTCAACGAGATGACCATCGACGGCGAGAAGTATAAGAAGTCCACTTGGTCGCACGACGAACATCTGAAGGTGACCGTCGTTGACAAGGAGCATCCCATCACAAAAGGGATCGAGAATTTCGAGATCCACGACGAGACTTACGGCGGGTATTACACAGCACCCGACGTGCACCTGCTACTAAAGACAGACCATCCCAAGAATGATCCGGAACTCGCGTGGACGAAGACCTATGGCAAAAGCCGTATCTTCCATTTAATGTTGGGCCACGACCGCCACGCGTGGGAGAATCCCAACTTTCCCAAGATTCTACTGCAAGGGATTCGTTGGGCGGCGGGGAAGTAGGCCGCGCAGCATGGGCCGGTGCTTGGACGATATCCGCCGCTGGATGACCGCCATGCCCGGTCTCGATGCACGACTCGCTTTTGGTCGCTTGAGGTGGTTTCGGGACCGGGAGGGCGAGGCTCCTGCCGAGCCGAAACGAAGGAAAGAAACGGCTCAGCGGGAGCTTCGCCCTCCCGAATACTAGCTCGACAAGCGAGCTAGTTGTTGTCTCCCGCGGCTCCGTCGGCAGCGGTCTTCTGCGCGGCTAGATCGTCTAACGCCGATTTCGCGGCGGCAAGCTCTTTCTGTGCGGCTCCAGCAGGTGCTTGCTTGGTGGCCAACTGAGCCTCCGATTCCGCCTTCTCTGCGGTCGCTTTGTCCGCCCCTGCCTTGTCGGCTGCTGCCTTATCGGTTGCCGCCTTGGCTGCCGCAGTATTTCCGGCCAACTGCTTGTCGGCTTCCGCCTTGGCTACTTCTGATTTCTTTAGACTCTCAGTGGCCACCGCAAACGCATCGGTGGCAGCCTTAATCGCGGCCTCTTCCGCTTTTGCTTCTTTCGCTTTCTTTAGGTTCTCGGTCGCAACTGCCAACGTTTCGCTGGCGGTTTTCGTCGCAGCGGCGGCCGCCTCGACGGCTTGAGCGGCTGCTTTTCGTTGCGTCTCCGTGGCTGCGATGGCAGAAGCAGAAGACGCAGCCTGGTCGGCAGCGGCTTTTGCGGCCGTCGTCTTCTGTGCGGCCAACTGCTGTGCAGCGGCCAATTCTGCTTGGGCCTTCTGTGCGGCTGCCTGAGCAGCCCGGTGCTTCGCGGTAGCCGCTTCGATCAGCATGGCCAGTGACGGAGGATTGGGCGAGAGTTCGGCCACCTGTTTCGCATCGGCCGCGACCCACATCTGCACCTGACCGGACCAGTCTCCAGCGGCCACGCGGCTACCGTCGTGTGTGAACGTCGCCTCCAACGCGATCTCCGGGAAGGTGGGGAATTGTTTTTGCAGGCCGCCATCGCCGCTCCAAGCTTTGGCGGTTTTGTCACGCCCGGCTGTGGCGATCCGGCCGTCGTGCGTGTAATTGACGCACATAACGCCCCCACTATGAGCATTCCAGCTCTTGACGTTCTTGCCCTCGTTCATTTCCCACAATTTGACCGTACCATCCATGCTGGCGCTGGCCAACACGTTTGAATCCGGCCGCCAAGCCACATCGGTCACCGCCCCCCTATGGCCTCGCAAGTTCAGGTATTCACGGGCCGTGTCCGCCTCCCAAACGAAAAGACCGTTCGACCGGTCGGCCGTCGCCAGCAGAACACCGTCGGGGCTGTATCTGATTGCGTAGATCCAGTCTGTGTGCTTCTTGATCGAATGCAACAGTTCGCCGGTTTCCGTCGAGTAGATGCGGACGATTCTCTGCGGTCCGCCGAGCGCCACGCGTGTCTGGTCGTCGTTGATATCCGCCGCCAGGACGACGTCCAATTCGTCGCCCACTCGCGTCAGGCGACGACCGGTTTTCAGGTCGTACAGAACGGCGTATCCCGAATGTGCGCCGCGGCCGCCGCCTGCCAGGAGCAGCGATCCATTGCGACTGAAACGCAGCACGTACGGAATTCCCTCTTCAAAGGGAAGCACTCCCAGCAGTTCGCCTGTGTCGGAATGATAAAGGACGATCTGTTTCTGGCCTGCAACGGCCAAGACCGGTGCCCAGGGACTTGATGCGATGGCCGTAATGGCTCCCGGCCGTTCGGCATGGACGACGGGGAGTTTTGGCAATCCTTCCGGCATCGCAGGATTCTCGGGTCGGCCGGTACCGGAGGGAGCGGCCAGTGCGAGTGAAGTCTTCTTCTTTACCATCGCCTTAGAGCCGGCGTTCTCCAGCACACCGCCATCGATCCACTTCTTGATCAAAGCCAATTGGTCCGCGGCTAATTTATCCTCGTCCGGCGCCATAAACGGCTCTTCTTCATGGTTGATCAACTTCCACAATCGCGAGCCACCGACATCGCCAGGAACAAGAACCTTGCCGCTGCTACCACCTTCCATCAGCGCGGCGAAGTTGTCCACGGCCAATCCGGCTTCCTTATCATCTTGGTTGTGGCAGAACGCGCAATTCTCGCGAAAGATGGGACGAATGTGTTCGTCGAAGGTGATCTTCTGCAGCTTGTCGCCAGCCGCCTTGGCGTCTTCGGCGCCCAACAGCGTCACGGGCGACGTAGCCAGCCATACAGCGACTGCGGAGATTGCGGCCAACCGTCCCGGAATCAGATTGCGGAAGCAGCGATTCGTGCTCATGATAGTTGCCAACCTTGCATTAGTGATTGAACAGGAACTCTCGCGAATTCAGCACAGCCCAGCAGACGTCTTCCAAGCCTGCCTGCGGGTTTTCCGCTTCGGCTGCCGTTGCCGTCAGACGCTCCATCTCTTGCACCGTGGGCTTGCGCGACAGGCACCGGACATAGAGCGCTTCGATTACCTTTTCAGGGGTTAGCCCCTGGTCGATCAGTTTCTTGACGATGCCGCCACGAGAGATCTTCCCTTGGACGGCGTCCCCGTTCAGCATGTGCAATGCCTGTGACAGCGACGGATCTGTGGTGGCTTCGCAGGCACAGACCGTTTCTCGTTTGGCGCGACCAAATGTGGTCAGGAAATACGTCGATGTGTTACCGTCAGCAATCTGCACGGCCCGCGAGCCCAGCGGTAGTCCCCGGAATTTCTCTTGGGTCTCCGTCACCTGACCGATGCAATCCAATAACTGCTCGGCCGGTATTCGCCGCACGTTGGCGTGGGCGAAGTTAAGTTCGTCGGTTTCGTTGCTTTCGTTCCGCACGAAGCTGCGTTGGTACGCTTGCGAATTGCAGATATCACGTACGAGTTGCTTGAAGTCGTACTTGTATTCCACGAGCTTCCTGCCTAATTCCTCGAACAACTCCGGGTTGCTGGGTGGATTGCTCACGCGAACGTCGTCCACGGGTTCGACAATCCCGAGACCGAAGAAGTGCGCCCAGACTCGGTTGGCCACATTGGTTCCGAAGTACGGGTTCTCCGGCGAAGTCAGCCATTCGGCCAACAGTACCCGTCGATCTTTGCCGGCCACGTCGGGCGTGTCACCGCCCAAGAACTTGGGCGCCATCACCCGATTCCCGACCGGATGACGCACGTCGCCGCTGCCGCGATTGAAGACGATCGTTTCTCGGTAATCCTCGCCGGTCTTGCGCCCAATCTGTGAGAAGAACGCGGCAAAACTGTAGTAGTCGTCCATCGTCCAGCGATCGAACGGGTGGTTATGGCACTGGGCGCACTGGGTACGAAAGCCCATGAAAACCTGAGCCACGTTTTCGGCCGTTTTCAGTGTGTCGCGTTCGATTTGGTAGAAATTCGTAGCCGGACTGCTAAAGGTCCCGCCTGTGGCGCCAAGCACTTCCCGGACCATTTCGTCCAGCGGTACGTTGTTGGCGATCTTGTCCGTCAGCCAGTTGCTGTAGAGGAACATGGACTTGTAACTAACCTGATTGCTGGACTTGACCATCAACAGCTCTGACCACTTCATCGCCCAAATTTCCGAGAACTCTTTGCGCTCCAGCAGTCGGTCAATCAGCTTGGCCCGTTTCTGTGGATCCGTGTCGGCTGTGAAGGAGGTATACTCCTCTTCGGTAGGCAACACGCCCGCGATGTCGATGGTCACGCGGCGCAGAAACTCCTCATCCGTACAGATGTCGCTGGGCAGGATGCGAAGTTTCAACAGCTTGGCACCGACCAGTTCGTCGATGTAGTTGCCGGTTATCTTGGGCGGCGTGTATTCCAAGTCCTTGGGCAACACGAGCACTTGGCTGCCGACCGTCTTGGTCTCGAAACGCCCCATGACAAACGCCTCGCCACGGGCCGCAGCGGTCACCAGACCGTCCACGTTGATCGGCGCCGAATTGTCGTTGCTGGTCAGAAAGACCGTCAAATCGGTCACGTCGCGGTCGGTGCCATCGCTGTAGTGAGCACGGGCAATGAATTGCTGTGTGGTATCGGCACCCTCGATGACAGCTCTTGGCGGATAAATGTCCAGCTTCGTCACGTGGGGTGGTTCACCAGAATCCTGCGGCACACCTGCTTTGAGCCATCGCATCAGCGTATGGTAGTATTGGCTGTCCTTGTCAAACAACTTGCCGCCTGTGTGCGGCACGGACCCGATCGCTTTTTCCATCAGCAGGCTGTCTTCCGGTATGGCCAGGTTGATCCGGCGAACACTTTCCTCGCGAGTCACTCGCGTGTAGTCACCTTTGGGATCAAAGCCGAACAGCGACAGGCGAAATCCGTCCTTGCCACGGGCGGCACCATGGCAACTGCCAACGTTGCAGCCGGATCGCATGAAAATCGGCATCACGTCAAGATGAAAACTTATCGGCCGATCGACGCTTGCGTTCTTGATGCTGACGGTGGAAGACGCCTTGTGCCCCCGGTATTCGACCTGCAGAGTTGTGTCACCATCGGCCTGTGGGTGAATCGTGCTGCCATCCAGCCGCGCCAAGCCATCGGCGGCCAGTTTGACGGAAGCATCGGCGGTCACGTCCATTGTCACGCCATCGTCGCGAGTAGCGACCACAATGAAACGCTGATAATCCAGATTTGTGTTTAGATTGACGTCGGGCGGGTATACGCTAATACCTGTGACAGCGGCGCCCCATGCCGAAGCGCTGACGAGCAGAAGGGCTGCAGCAGCGAATGAGATTCGAGCTTTCACGGTTTTCTCCCTTGGCAGTGGTAGGTCAGGCTTTGCCTGACGAAGACACTCCTTCGCGGCCTCGGAGTGTGCCTTGAATTATCGACGGCGGCTACGCCGCATTACTCTGCTTTCTTTGCCTCTAATCTCTCCAAACGAAGTTGCTCCAGACGGCTCAATCGCTTCTTCGCGGGAGGCTTCGGGGCTGCGGGCTTTGGTTTGGGTTTGGCTTGCGGCTCGGGTGCTGCCACCTTGGGTGGCAGTGGCTTGTCCACGCGCAGCTCGCCGGTACCCAACGTGTGAGTAACCGGTTCGCCTTCTTGCGTGACCACCGCTCGGCATACCAGCGATTTGTAGGTCGCCGGCCGGGCGTTCTCTGCCACCTTGATCGGAAAGACCATCTGCGTTGTGTCCTTGGTGATCTTGACGGCTTCGTCCTTTGTGGTCGTGTTTGCCGGCAATCCCAGCAAGCGGACTTCGGCCTCACCCGCGAACGGTGTTTTGTTTTCGACATTAACGACCAACTCGGTGTCCTGGCCCAATTCGGCCGCCGTTTTCTCGAAGGCGAACGTGAAATAGGAATCCGCGATCGTCAACTCTGCCATTTGGGTCGCCACTTCGACACGTCCGCCGGAGACGGTGGAACTGCCAGTGACAACGATAGGCCAAGTGCCGATCGCAGCGTTTCCGTTGGCGGTCAACGGAATGACTGCTTCGTTCTTGTCGGCCGCGATAGAGATTGATCCGGACGACCCAATACCCGGCGGGTTGTAGAGCATCCGAAGAGCGATTGCCTGTTTGAAGTCATCCTTACGTTTGGCGACTACTTTCAACTCCTTCGAGCCTTGCCTCGCAATCGGTGCCTTAGATTGGACGATTTCCAGTGAGAAAGGCATCTCCTCGGCAACGACGGCAGCCAGGCGATCTGCATCGTGACCCCACACGTCCCGGTTGTTCTGCCCTCGAACCAACATCGTGCGTTGCCGCAGATGCCCGACTACCTTCACGTTGTCATCAGCAGGTCGCCCGATGACGTCCGCCAACGAACCGCCTACCGGAGCATCACCAGCGGCGCTGAACAACACGGGGATCGTGGTCCGATTCGCCGGCATCGTCGGCGCCTCGAACGAGATCCCTTGTGGCAAATCGTTGAAGGAGAGCTTCAAATCCCCGCCCCAATTCGCGCGACTGGCATTCATCATCAGCGCCATGCGGTTCGCACGTGGGACGGTGAGTGTAGTAGATACGTAACGTTCCCGCTCGGGCAGGCTGATCGTCAAAGCCTGCTTGGCTGGCGCGATTTCTACTCGGTAAACGAACTCCGGGCCACCCGCCCGCAAGTGGTCGTAGATTTCCACGAAGTAGTCTTCGTCCGCCGGGGCGGTGAATCGGTAATAACTGTCCGGCCCGCCGCTATCGTCGTTGCTGCCTACGGCGGAACCGTTGGCTCGTCGGACGACCAACACAGAATCCAGCGGGGAACGGAGGATGCTTCGAGCGTAGACACGAATGTCGAACCGCTGCCCCTTCTTCGCCGTGAACTTGAAGTGATCTACATCACCAGGCTTTTCAATGACTCCATTCAGCGCCCCTGGAGCAGTCGCCGCAGTCGCCGCGTCGCGTGCGTCGTTGGGTTCGACCTCGATAGAGTTTTGGAGGTCGACAACGCGGATTTTGTTTGGAGATGGCGAGATGCCATGTTGGTCCTGCGCGAACAGTCCGTGTTCCAGCGTTTCTGTACTGGGCAGAGTAACCTGTTCGGTCCAGTCGCCTGCAGGATCGCCGATCCAGTGGACCGTCAGCGTTTCGCCCGGTCGTCCGCCCGCCGGCAGCACCGCCGTGGGCCGTGGAAACCGTCCAACGTGCAAGCGGTATTTGCAGGAGCCGTTTCCGCCGTAGGCGCTCTCGCGCACTTGGATGATGTATTTCCCATCTTCTGGAGCGACGGCGGCACAGAGACAGTCCTGACGCAGCAAGGCCGCATCGTCACTTCGGTCAAGTTCGAATCTCTCAGCGTTCAGAATCGCTAAATAGGGGTCAAAGAAGGTGTAGCCCAACCGCAGCCCTTCCAATTCGGCTGTGATCCGGTCGCCCTTCTTGGCCTCGACGATGAAATAGTCGACGTCTTCCGACTGTACGACACCGCTGACTGTGCTTCCCAATGGCACCGGCTGCGGTGCACTGAAGTCGGTGTTCGGTTCCTTCTCGGCCACCTCCGGCAGCGCCCCAACGGTGAATGTGCGCAGGTTGCTGACACCGGTCGCGGTACGCACTCGAATGGCGTGTATCCCCAAACGGCATTGGGCTGCTATCGAAAGCTTGGCTTTAACAAGGTTGTCCTTCTCTGCTTTCAAGGCCTTCACTTCAAAGCCGGGTGCATAGAACATCAACTCTTGAGCGTCGCTCAATCGTGCTCCGGTGAAGCTGACTTCGATCTCCGTTCCGCGTTGAAAGCCGTAGGGCGTCACCGCACTCAGCGAGGGTGCGACGGCCCATGCCTGGGCGGAGAATAGCGACAACGCAATTGCGGATAGAAACGTAGCGAAGTGGTAGCGGCTCATTGGAAACCTCACTGCAAGGAAACGTGCGTAGGCCAATGTGCGGTGGGCATAGACCTTTCGGGGTGCGGTGCAATAGTCGAGGTCTTGATTGCTTGGCCGGACGTAGACCCAACGACCGACCCTCAACCAGCCAGCGACGGACGTCAGTTCCGCGAAGGAGCCGCCCACCCGCCATCTGGCGATTGTCATAGGGCACGACGACTCAGGAAATAAGCGGCTTGACCACCTTGCCGCCATCAACGATCTCGATGGGCCGACCACCGGGCGCCATCAGTTCCTTGTCGGCAATGATCCCCAGCTGATAGTACATCGTGGTCGCCAAGTCGCCCGGTCCAACCGGATCGAGATCCGGTTCGGAGGCCGTGGCGTTGGACGTTCCGTATATCATGCCGCCGTGGATTCCGCCGCCGGCCAGCAGTACGCTGAACACCTTCGGCCAATGATCGCGGCCTCGATTCTGGTTGATCTTTGGCGTCCGCCCAAACTCGCTGGACACCATCACCAGGGTACGTTCCAACAGGCCCCGCTCTTCCAGGTCCAACAGTAACGTCGCCAAGGCTTGATCTAACGACGGCATCTGGCGTTTCATGCCGGGCGTAACATCGTTGTGCATATCCCACCCGCCGTAGGTCAACGTGACCATGCGTACGCCAGCTTCAACCAGGCGGCGAGCCATCAACATACGCTGCCCCGCTTGATTGCGACCATAGCGATCGCGGAGTTTTGCATCTTCCTTTTCGATGTCAAACGCGTCACGAGCCTTCGGCGAGCTGATCAAGCTGTAAGCTCCCTCGTAGAAGCTATTCATCGCGCCCACTTTGTCCGACTTGTCCTTTTCAGCAAAGTAGTCGTTCACGGCGTCCAACGCGGATCGACGGCGAGCGAAACGCTTGTCGTCGACACCGCCCGGAAGACTCAAGTCGCGGACCTTGAAACCGCCGGACGCGGGGTCGGCTCCGAGACTGAACGGGGCGAAAGAAGAGCTGAGATATCCCATTCCTGCGTAGATGTTCGGCTGGTTGGGAACGCACACGTAGGGAGGTAGGTTGTTTCGCGGGCCGTACTCGTGGCTGATAACGCTGCCGAAGCTCGGGAACTGCAGGGCGGGACTAGGCTTGTAACCCGTGAACATGTTGTGTGTGCCACGTTCGTGGGCCGCCTCGCCGTGCGTCATCGAGCGGATGATGGCGAACCGGTCGGCGATTTTGGCCAACTGCGGGATCGTCTCGCTGACTACCTCGCCCGTGTTGGTCTTGATCGTTCCCATTTCGCCGCGATATTCGATGGGCGAATAGGGTTTTGGATCGAAGGATTCCTGGTGCGCCATGCCGCCAGGCAGGAACACGTGAATCACGCTGTCTGCTTTGGCCTCGATGAAATCGTACTTCTTCAGTTCGGCCTTGGCCTGTCTAACTTCCAGCAGTGTTGGAAGAGTTAACCCAAGTCCGCCTACTGCCCCAACTGTCAAGAACTCCCGTCGACTAAGCGGATTACCCTTGCACGTCATAGTGACTTCGCGGTGCTAAATTCAAATGACGGCCGCGGCGGTAGCCGTGACAGCGCCTCGGGGCGGGTGTTATAATTCAAACGCGACTCTTGTTCACGGTCGCGTTGTTTCTAGCTTTGGTAGTCTGCGGGATTCTGGAGAGCCGTCAGGGGAGGCAAGATCTCTGGGTGTTAAGGCCAACTCAAGTACCGACTTGTGAGGAACAACCGTTTGAAAAAATGATCCATAACACATCAGTATTCGTTGATGTTAAGATGCGGTTTCGCGTGTGTCAACGAGCAAGAGGAAGAGTCTTGAGATTTGCGTAAGTCCTGTATGTTTCGACAATTAGGTCGACAACTCGACGAACGATTCGGAGTCTGGTTGCGGATATTGGGAGGAGAGCGTTTTGGCTACTGATGACGACCCGAAAGCAGCGGTTGTGCTCGTAAGCGGAGGCCTTGATTCCGCAACTTGCGCGGCGATCGCGAAGAGCGAGGCGTTCGAGATTTGCGGAATCAGTTTTCGTTACGGCCAGCGGCACGACTGCGAACTAGCTGCGGCGGAGCGAGTCGCGTTTGCGGTCGGAGCGCGGGAGCACATTGTGTTGGACATTGACCTGAAGCAGTTCGGGGGTTCGGCCCTGACCGGCGACATAGCGGTGCCAAAGGGACGCAATGTCGAAGAGATGGGCGACGACATTCCGGTAACGTATGTGCCGGCCCGCAACACGGTGTTTCTTTCGTTGGCTCTGGCATGGGCCGAAACGCTTGACGCAAGCGATATCTTCATCGGCGTGAACGCCTTGGACTACAGCGGCTATCCCGACTGCCGCCCCGAGTACATCGAGGCGTTTGAGCGCATGGCCAATCTGGCCACCAAGGCAGCTGTCCAGGGCAAGCAACCGGTCAAGATCCACACACCGCTGATCAACCTGACGAAAGCTCAGATTATACGGCGAGGTTTGGAGTTGGGGGTCGACTACGGACTGACGAGCAGTTGCTATGATCCATCGCCAGACGGCGCCGCCTGCGGCCAGTGCGACGCCTGTCTGTTGCGGCTGCGCGGATTTGCAGAGAATGGAATCGACGATCCGGCAAGATATGTTGGCGGCTAGTGATGCGGCTATCGATATTTGTTGGGCAAGCTGTGGACCGGGTGGCCGGGGTTGGAGGGCGCAAGCCCGAAACCCCGGGGCTTCCCTCGCTGACGCTCAGTCCAGCCCCGGCCACCCAACCTGACATTGATCGATGGACGTTCCACTAGGTCTCGTGCCACTTGCGCCGGTACCGCGCCCACAAGATCCCCTTGCACGGTACGTTGAACAACAGCACGGCGGCCAAGTACCCCCAGGCGACACCGATGGGACCGTAGTTGGCGCCCAGAATCCACACGAACAGGCCGATGATGGTGCTGGATGCGACGTTCGCGAGGAAGAAAGGCTCTCGCTTATGTGCGCGTAGATACATCTCCTGGCATCGCGGAAGTTGGTACAGCACCACCGCGACTAGCAGTATCGCCGTGGGCAGCGGAGGCAGGACTCTTTCAGCCAAACTCAGGTTGGCGGCGTAAAGCCCGAAGACCAATCCCCAGATGAGCAGGCTGCCCAAAGCGAGCGCGCCAATTGAGATCGCGGTCAGACGAGTGTAGACACGGTCGAGTTCACGATAGTCTTTCTTGGCGATCAGCATCCCAAACAGCGGGATGCGAGTCTGCACCCAGGCCATTGCAGCGGCCTGAATCGCAGTAATCAGGGTCCATGTCATCCCCATCTGACCGGCGATCACCGAGCCCTGATAGTAGAACATGACTGGCGTGAAAAGCGCGAATTCAAAGTAGCTGAACACGCCGCTGATGGCGATTCGCCACTGCATTGGCCAGATGTCGATCCGCCAACGAACGCGCGGCCCAGCGGGCTGCCGCCAGAAGCTGCCGAAGAACGGGCGATAGTGCACGCCCAGTAGATAGAGATCGCAAATCAGGCGAGCGGCCGTCGCAGCTACAGCCGCCCAGAGTCCGGCACCCAATACGATCGCAGTCCAGACAGCCAAATTGGCGCATATGGCTTGGATTAGGCGAAACCGGTTAACCGTTGCGACTTGGTTGCAGCCCTCCAACAGTGCGTTGAATGGCAGCGTCCACAGGAGCATGCCGCTCAAGAAAACCAATAGGCACCACGGCGCCGGCCACGAGACATCTGCGGAAGATTTCAGCGAGAAGAAGAAGAAACCCGCGATTCCAACCACCACGACGAACAATACGCAGGCAAATGCGTACCACACGGCGATCAATCGTCCTAGACTGACCAGACGCGACAAAGCAGAAGCGTCGCCGGTGATTCGTCCGTTATCGTCCAGTCGCAAGTCAACCCACTGATGGCTGCCGGCTGCGATGATCACGATGTGCATGCCGAGTTCGAAGAACGACTGCAGCGCCAACAGCCCAAAGAACGTGTAGTAGTACCCTTGTACTTCTGGCGTGAAGAAGATGGAAATCAATACAAGACTTACCGCGCCAGCCGCCAATTGCCAAACACGCAGCAAAATCGCGTAGAAGGTCGCTCGGTTGACCTCCATGCGATTCAACATGCGGCGAGGCCAACTTCGGTGTTCGGGCGGCGTTGTGTTGGGCGGCGAGTCGGTCACAGGATTTCCGGGTTGCGCGTATCGAGTCTCATCAAGTCTCGTAGATCCCCTTTTCGGTAATCACCTTATCCATGAATACATCGTGTTTCTCGGTCGGAATCTTGGCGAAGAGCTGGCACTGAAAGGCTAACGCAATGAGCGGTGTATCGGGGCGAGCGTTATGCAATAACTTGTCGTAGTAGCCCTTGCCATGTCCCACACGGCCCCCACGACGATCAAAGGCGACTCCCGGTACCAGGATGAGATCCAACTCCCCGACATCGACTGTCCGATCAGGTTGATCTCGTAGACGTTTGAGGGGCTCCAGGATGCCGAACGTCCCGATTTTGAGGTCTTCCATTGCGTTCAAGCGAAACAGCTCAAGGACGTCGCCGGCGCAGTACGGTACCACGATTCGTTTGGCGTTTCTCATCGCCGCTTCGAGTGCAAAACGCGTTCGCACTTCGCTGCGCACGTCGATGTAGAACATTACGGTCGCGGCGCGTTCGTATTCCGGCAGGGCCGTCAATCGGGATATGATGTGACGGCTGAGTTCATCCTTGTTCTCTTGGCTCTGTCGATTCGCAAACGCTAAACGCCGGATCTGCTGTTTGTGTTGCCGCAAATCGTCCATTTCCGTCATTTCGGTTGAATGCCAGGGTAAGGTGTCTTATCGAGATCCCACACAAGATAACCAAATCCCCGGTTTGCAGGAAATGCCGGTCGCGTGTCTGGCAGTTTCGCCGCTTGTCATTTGCCTAACAGCGTGCGAGAATAGTGAAGATTAAGGCGAAAAAAGGGAATTGGCGATGGCAACGGGCGAATAGCTGTTGTCCACCCCTCAGGCGAATTGGACTGGCGGGGAGGCTGAGAAGGAAGCGAATTCGCACATGTATCTCTTCGAGAATCCCGTTCTGCAACGCGAGTTGCTGGTAAATTTGCGAACGCCCAGGGCGTTCGTTCTGTTGTTCCTGTATCAAGCGCTATTGGCAACGCTCGTATATTTCGCTTGGCCGCAGGACGTACGGTTGGATCTGACCGGTAACCCCGAAGCTGCGAGCAGCCTGGTCGACCTGTTTTTCCTGGGCCAATATATGTTGGCTTCGCTGATGGCCCCCAGTTTCGCGGCGAGTGCAATCACTGGTGAGAAGGAACGCAAGACGTACGAGATGCTCTTAGCCAGTCCTCTTCGGCCCGGTGCTATTGTGATAGGCAAGTTGGTTGCGTCGCTGACGCATCTGGCCGTGTTGATCTTTGCCTCGTTGCCGATCGTCATGCTTTGTCTGCCGTTGGGCGGCGTGTCGCTGTGGGAGTTGTTGGCCGCGTACCTTGCACTGATTGTTTCCGTTATCACATTCGGCGCGATCAGCGTGGCATGCAGCAGCTACTTCAAACGGACTGCGGCGTCGCTGGTTGTTTCCTATCTGCTGATCTTGCCGCTGGCAATGAGCGCCGTTCTGTTCTGGCACTGGTTGTCTGCTTTGGGCGAGCTTCGACTGTACTTGACACTGACAGTCGTACCGGGCGTTGGTGTGGCGATTTGTATTGCACTGTTTGCCAATACGAGCGCTCGCCTGCTTCATCCTCCGGATATGGGCAGCGAAGGCCAGGAGGTCGTGGATTTGGAGCAAGAGGCCAAAGAAGCGGTCGGGCTGGTTATCCAGCGAGACCAGTTTCCGGATAAGCTGTTCGCGCCGGCCAAGCGCGATTTCTTGCTGCCTGACGGATCCAATCCGGTCTACGACAAGGAAATCCGCAGCGAAATTTTCAGTCAAGGCACGTTGATGCTGCGCGTGGTGATCCAGGTGAGCATGCTGCTAGCGATTCCGCTCATGGCTGCGTGTCTTTACATCGCGCCACAGTACGCTCCCTGGTACATCAGCTATGTGGTCTTGTTCAACATGCTGGTGGGTCCCGTTTTTTCAGCCGGCACGGTGACCAGCGAGCGCGAACGGCAGACGTTGGACTTGCTGCTGACGACAACCATCACCCCATGGCAGATTCTTTGGGGCAAGTTGGTCGCTGGGCTGCGTGTCTCCAGCGTCTTGACGACATTTCTGCTTTGGCCGGTACTGCTGGCGTGTTTGATGGTAGCCAGCTATTGGACCAACCTGCTTGCCGTGTTTGGCTACATTGGCATCGTCCTGGTCACCTGCATAACGACCGCTGTGCTGGCGCTGTTCTGCTCGGTCGTGTTCCGGAAAACGTCCGTCAGTTTGATGACAAGCTACTTGGTCATTATCATTCTGTTCTGCGCACCCCTTGCAGCCAGATTCTTTGCTGAAGTGTTCTTTCCGAATCATCCAGCCACGCCCTACGTTGTCCACGCCGGCTTGACCAGCCCATTTGCTGCCACTTTTGCCATGCCGCTTGATGTCGAGATCAGTTCAAACAGTACGGGCGTGCAGGCGGAAGGAAATCCGCTGCTGCTACTGAACTATATCCTATTCAGCATAGGCCTGATCGTCGGGTTGGTGCTGACTATGATGTGGTTGTTCAGGACGCGATGGCGCGTGGCAGGACAACACGAAAGTCAGTGAGTAGCTGTCCCAGTCGCCACCTTCTCAACGGCTTGACAGGCGGGAATAGAGGAATTGGTGGTCGCTGTTGAATAGGCGTCGAAAACCGAGCAGCACAACGCCAACGGTTCCCAGCGCCGTCGCCGACGCCATCAGGAACATGATCACGATCTGGTATTTGACCGCTTCAATGGGCTGGGCGCCGGTTAGTATCTGCCCCGTCATCATGCCGGGCAGACTGACCAGACCGACAACCATCATCGAATTGATGATAGGGATGGTGCCCGTCCGGACGGCTTGCCGTATGGGACCTCGCGCCGCTTCCCAGCGGGTGGCGCCCAGTGCCAAAAGTGTCTCGACCTGATCGCGTTGTGTTACCAGGGCTTCCCCCAGCGCGTTCTGTCCAAGCGAAATGCCGTTGAGCGTGTTGCCAAGGACCATGCCCAACAACGGAATGGCGTATTGCGGCTGATACCACTTGTCGATGCCCTGTAAAACGACAAACAGGACAAACGCCGTCACCAGCCACGAACTGGCCCAAATCGACACGATCATATCCCACCAAAGCCCGCGGTAACGCCGTTGGCTTCGCTGAGCGGCGGTGAGAGCGGCCACCAGCGTCATCACGCACAGCAGAGTAACGACAATGGTCACATGCTCCAGTGCGAATACCCACTCGAGCACCAATCCGACAAGGACCAATTGCACGACCGTTCGCACGCTTGCGATGACCAGCGTGCGTTCCATGCCGAGCCGCAGCGTCACGGAGATTACTCCGTTGACGACGATCAGCATCGCTGCTAATCCCACCTGCAGATAGGTCAATTCGACGTACGACGCATTATTCACTGCTACGATCCTGACGCGGGAAGTGGATTCGGAATGTGCTGCCTTCGCCGGGTTCGCTGGTCAGACTCAATTCGCCGCCAAATGCCTGGGTCAAGTGCTTCACGATAGCCAAACCCAGCCCAGTGCCTCCCAGTTCCCTCGATCTAGCTTTGTCTACGCGGTAGAAGCGTTCGAAGACCCGTTCTTGGTCGAGCCGGGCGATGCCGATTCCGGTGTCTTCCACCTCCAGAATTGCCGCACTCGGTTCAAGTCGGCATCGTATCGTCACGCTGCCGCCGTCGGGCGTGTATTGGATCGCGTTGTTCACCAGGTTGTCCAAGATGGTGATGACTCCCTCCTCGTCTGCCCGGACCATCACGGAACCGTCGGGCATGTCGACACCGACCTGCAAGTCCTTCGCATCGGCCCGTTTGCGGTACGTCGGGACGCAGCGATTAATGATGTCGGCCAAGGCCACTTCTCTAATGTCAAATGCCTCTCTGCCTGATTCGACGCGAGCCAAGTGAAGCAGGTCGAGGATAAGCTGGTGCAAGCGTTCTGCCTGCTCTTCGATGCATTCGACAAAAGCCAGATTGTTCTCCGCGTCGTCGATTGCGCCCAATCGCAGTGTCTCTGCATACGCTTTGATCGAGGACAGCGGCGTCTTCAATTCGTGTGACACGTTGGCCACGAATTCCCGCCGCAAGTCTTCCAGCCTCCTGATGTTTGTCACGTCATAAAGGACAACCACAACGCCCTGGCACGGATCGCCCTGCAATCGTATCGCGTGTAATGCTAGGTGACGACGGTTGGCTCCCGTAGTCTCGAACTCCGATTCATACGGTGCGTCTTGATCCATCGCCGCGGAGACAGCTTCACGAACGGTCAAATGACGTGTTACTTCAAGCAACGGCCGTTCGACCATTTTCGACGTTTCGATTCCCAAGAGCTCCCGGCTGGCTTGATTGGCGAATAGGACCCGCTGTTCGGGGTCCACCGCCAGCACGCCTTCTTCCATGCTGCTGAGCACGGTCTCCAATCGTTGGCTGTTCTCCCGAAGCTCGTTCATTTGACGCGTCAGCTCTCGACGCATGTCATCTACCGCACGAGCAAGCGTACCCAATTCGTCTCGCTCGCCGAGCGGGATCCGTTGGTCGTAATGGCCGGCGGCCACCGCTTCGGCCGCATGCGTCAAATCGGAAAGCGGCTTCAATATCCGAGCGCCGATGACCAGTGTAAACGCCAACGACACAAGGCATGCGATGCCGGCCGAGCCCCACAGGACACGAGTCAACGTGCCTACCTGCTCGTCGATGGAATCCACCGGCACGGCGACGCGAGCCAATGTCGCCTGATCGCCTTCGTCGTCCACGGGCAACGCCAAGTAGAACATGTTGATCTTCAGCGTATCGCTGTAGCGTTGAGCCTTGCCGAACCCCGTCGCCCACGCATCGTCCAATTCCTTACGGTCGTTGGGAGGCGGCATGCGATGGTTCTTCATTCGCTCCGGTTTCTCGCGCGAATCGGCTAAGACTTCGCCATCGCTGTCCACGACAGTGATCCTGACTGCGTCCCCTTGGTCTGCCGTTCGCGATGCCAAGTCTCTGACAAGCTCTTGAAGCGTGGCGTGATCGCCGTTCGCCACTGACTCTTTTAGATGACTTCGCAGCACAACAGCCGTGTCGTGCAGTCGTTTTTCAACCTGATTGACGACCTCATCTTTGTGCCACATTGCAGCCAATTGGACATAGACGATCGCGAGCGTGAGATTCGCGACGGCGTAGACAAGAACCAGTTTTAGGGTCAGTCGCGAGAATCTCATCCGCCGGTCCTCAATTGGCGAAACGCAGCCTTGCTTGCATCCCGACAGCGTTCAAAGCTACTGCAATGCCACTGCATTTTGGCGTGACCTCGGAGCCCTCAACGCTGCTCAGCACGATCGCCCGCCCGAGGCCGTCATCGTCGACTCTGGTGCAAGCGGCGGTAGACCTTCCTCCAACACGCCTTTGGCTCGTGGAATCATCAGCAGTGCTTCGACGATCATCCATAGCTGCAGGCCCATCGTAGCCAAGCCAATTCCAAACAAGAGGTACCGTCCTTGGGACAGCCAGCCCATCGGCTGGAACATGTTCCAAAGGAGCGCCCAGACCGGCATCACAAGCATCGCGACCATGGGAATAGCCACGAACCAAACGGGGCTGCGGCGTCGCCAGAGATAGAAAAACATAACGAGAAATGCCAATCCGGCCAGCAGTTGATTCGTGGCCCCGAAAAGTGGCCAGAGAATCAGCCCCCCGGTGCCGTACGGCGCCCCAGGTTTCGCCGGTAGCATGGCCACAGCGCCGGCAAGACAGACTGCCAAGCCCGTGGCAGCGAATTTGTTTGTCAGCGGCTTGACCCGCAACCCCGATGCAAGCTCTTGAATCACGTACCTGTGAAGTCGCGTCGCAGTGTCGAGCGTGGTGGCTGCAAAACTCGCCACAAGTACGGCGATGATGCCAATGGCGAGTTTGAGCGGAATGCCCAACGAATGAAGGAGATTCCCGCCTCCATCGACAAATGCACCAATTTTCATGGCCAAATTGTGACTGCCCCAGCCACCGACCTCCTTCTCGGTACCATCCGGTTGGTCTATCTTCCGCGTCGTTGGGTAGTACGCATTCCATGCCTCACGGCCGACTAGCATGGGGGCGGCTGTCTGGTCGCCAGTCTTGTCCGCCTTTGCAGCAGCAACCTCGGCGTTCGGATCCTTCGCGCCTAGGCCTACGCCGGCACAACAGGCCACAATGACGATGACTGCCAGAACGCCCTCCATCAGCATAGCGCCATAACCGACGTATTGAGCGTCGGTTTCCCGCGCGACCTGTTTGCTGGTTGTGCCACTGCTAACGAGGCAGTGAAAGCCACTCACTGCGCCACAGGCAATGGTTATGAAGAGAAATGGAAAGATGGGTGGCGCATCGGGCGGAATGCGTTCGGCGGAAGTGATGGCCGGCGCGCTGTTGATATCTGCTTGATTGACGAGGCCAGCCACTGCGATTCCCGCCACCAACAGAGCAAGAGCCACAAACAACTGATGGCTATTGACGTAGTCTCTCGGCTGCAGCAACACCCATACCGGCAACACCGATGCGATATAGCAGTACACGAACAATAGGGCAGTCCAGGTCAAGATGACCTGCTGTTTGTCCCACGAATCGGGAAACTTGATCGGCAGCCAGTAAACGCCAACGACGATCGCCAAGTACATCAGACCAAGGGCAAACAGCGATGGAATCAGAAGACCACCGCGGTTGCCGTGCACCCAGAATCCGACCGCAATCGCCACCGGCATGGCAAACCAGACTGAAAGTACCGACGCAGGATACTGTTGGAAAATCGTCGCGATTACCAACCCGAATACGGCTAGTACCAGCGTCAATGCAAAGAACAGGATCGTGAGAAGCAGGTACCTTGCCCGAGGCGCGATTACGCGGCCAGCGACATCTCCGACTGTTTGCCCGCGGTTGCGCAGCGACACGACGAGGGCTCCGAAATCGTGCACCGCCCCGATGAAGATCGCGCCAAAGATGACCCACAACAGAGCCGGCAGCCATCCCCAGAACACTGCAATCGCTGGGCCGACAATGGGTCCTGTGCCCGCGATACTCGTGTAGTGATGGCCGAAGATGACCTGCTTTCGCGTGGGGCAATAGTCGATGTCGTCGCGACATTCGATACTGGGAACGACCGCCTTCGGATCAAGACGAAAGATCTTCCTGGCCAACCAGCGGCCGTATGTGTGATAGGCCACCAAGTAACCGACAAACGCACCAATCGCAACGAGCAGCGTGCTCATACGCGCAACTCCACTGAGGGAGAGAAATGGTCAACCAAATACACCGAGCAACCATCTTAACAAGCGAGACTGCCAAGACAAATGGCCCCAAGATTCCCCTCGCGAGGTGTGGATGCTTCAGAATGCGGCTCTAACCTGTGCGCAGGCGAGCTTCGACACGACGAATTGCGTCTTGGACTCTACAGTTGGCTGGCCCTAGCTGAATCTGTGCGCTGCCAGCAACCCAGTCATTCACTTTCTTCTGAGCCGAGATCACCGTGCTGTGACTGCGACGGCCAAAGTACTCGCCAATTTCTGAAAAGGCAGCTCGCGTGTACTTGCGAGCCAGCCACATGGCCAGCATCCGTGGCTGGCTGAAGTGCTTCGATTTGCGAGTCGATTGGAGACTCGTCGTGTCGATTCCGAACACGTCACACACGGCGTTTTCAATGTCGGGCAAACGGACGACTCGCCGCGTCGTGCGGAGAATGTCTGACAAGGCCGATTCGGCTAATTCGATGGTGATTGGCTG
Source organism: uncultured Pirellulaceae bacterium (assembly GCA_964617665.1). Classification (GTDB taxonomy): domain Bacteria; phylum Planctomycetota; class Planctomycetia; order Pirellulales; family Pirellulaceae; genus JADHUC01. The sequence goes on along the minus strand of CAZUAH010000038.1, from coordinate 15,810 downwards.
CCGAAGCGCTTCACTCGTGGCCCGCAGACGATTCAATGTACCTGCCAACTGCCGGGCGTCACCGGACACCTGCGTCGCGATCAGGTGAAGCACATCATCGGGAATCGACAAATCGCCATCGGTCGCCATGCGACTTACGATCCCAAGGCGAGTCTCCTCGTCAGGTTGTTCGAGCCCACAAACCAAACCGCCCGACAAACGTGCGATCAACTCGGCACCGAGTCCGTTCAATTCGGCTGGAGAACGATCCGCGGCTAGTACCAACTGACGGCGCTGTCGAAGCAACGAGTCGACCGTGTACTGCAATTCGACAATCGTCGCGCGTTTGCCACAGAAAAACTGCACGTCGTCGATCAACAGCATTTCCACATCGCGGTACTTACGGCGGAAACTCGGCAAGCCACTGCCGCGCAGACCTTCCAGGAAGGAGCTGGTAAACTGCTCGGCGGAAAGCATAACGACGCGTTTGATGCTTCGTTTCTGCCGCACGGCTGCGGCGATGCCCTCCAGCAAATGAGTCTTGCCAGTGCCCGTGGGTCCATAAACGAAAAGGGGCGAAACCCTCCCCGGTTGCTTGACCACCGTTTGAGCCCCCGTGAACGCGATGTTGCTGCCGTCGCCGACGACGAATTCGTCAAGACCAGCTAGGTTCCGTGACGTGTTTATCACAGCCGCGCGACTGTCGGTAGACCTACGCCGGGGGAACTTGATCGTCCCGTCTCGTCCGGCTTTCTCCTGACGGGGCTTTGATGAGCTACCGTTCCGCGAGACGGATGGGTCCAAACGGAACTCAATTCGACTCGGTCCGGAACGCAATTCTGAGCAAACAACCTGCAGGTCGCTCCGCAATTGATTTCGCAGGCGATCCAGCACAAACTGGTCAGACGCCAGGACTTGAAGCGTTTGGCCGGCGATATGGAAGCGCACGCCGCCACCGAACCAGAGGTCGAATCGGTCCTTGCCGATTCGCTGGATCAGGGCGGCTTCCAAAGCCGACACGATGTCCGTATCGTTCTTGGTCACTTCCAAACGCTTCCTTTGCGCAAACCGCTATCGCCGAGATGGTGTACGTGAAAAGCGGACCCATTACGACCGCCGGACTCACACGAACAGATACCAGCGAAGCCAGCGCGATTCCTTCTTCGGGACTCCGCCACCCGTGGCCGCAGGTTGGCGGGCTCGTGATAGACAACTAACAGGGAGGCCGATTGTACGCGTGCTAGCACCGCTGTCAAACCTTTCCGTGTCGCAATCGAGAATTTTCTTGCGACGCATCCGGCAACCGCGAAAACCTCGGCAAATCTTAACAAGTCTCGTCGCGAGTTGAAACTAAGTGGAACGCATTTCCGCAGCCGCGTCCGGTTGATAACTTGTCACTGCGCCACGGCCAAGACGAGCTAGTCGTCTTCGTCGTGCAGAATTCGTACAGCGGGCGTGTCCAGATCGTCCATTTGGCCTCGACGTACCGCCCAGATGAATGCCGCGACCGCGGCGGCGGCCAGGATCGCAGCGACTGGGAGGAGAATGTATATGACACTCATGTCCGATCTCCAAACGTCGGCGAGGCGTATGCCAGAGCCAGAACCGTGAAGGAACTGATCGGCATTAGAATCGCCGCCACTAACGGCCCGATGACTCCACAAACCGCGAGCGAAGCGGCAATCATATTGTAGCAGAGCGACACTGCAAGGCTGCGGCGGATCGTGCGAAGGGTCCTGCCGGCGGCGCGAATTAGATCAACGATCGGAGCCACTCCCGGCGTGTTTAGGTAGACGTCTGCGGCTGACAGACTAGCCTCGGCCCCCCCATGCACCGCGATGCCAACTGTGGCGGCGGACAGTGCTGCCGCGTCATTGACGCCATCGCCGACCATTACCACGCGCCCCTCCTGGATGGCGGTGTTCACGTAGTCCATCTTGATCTCGGGAGTGACACCGCCGAACGAGTGTTGAACGGGGATACCCAACTCTCGACCAACCGACTCAACCAACTCCGGATGGTCCCCAGAGAGAATCCGCACATCCCATCCAAGTTGTCTGATCTCATCGATAGCGCCACGCACGTCTTCGCGAATCGGATCGCCAAGGCTGACTGCGGCAACGCAGCGATTGTCTACAACGACAAGCACAGGCGACAGTCCACGCGCGATCGCTTCACGCTCGGCGTCTGCCACGTCTGGTGCGTCTGTTACTCCGCGGGATCGAACGAACTGCGACGAGCCGATGGCGACGTTGCGTCCATCCACCGTTCCGATCAGCCCACCTTCTGGCATCTGCTGCACATCCGTGACCGTAGGAGTCGGTCTAGCCGTGGCTTGTTCCTCGTCGTTCAGGGCGATGACTAGGGCTGTGGCGATCGGATGTGCTGAGTGAGCCTCCAAGGCCGCAACCAGTGGCTTTGCCTGCTCGTCCCCAAACCAGGAAACGACAGTTGTTCGACCGGCGGTAATCGTGCCGGTCTTGTCCAGCAGGATCGTCCCACGATTGGCCATCAGTTCCAGTACCTCACCGCCCTTGACCAGGATACCGCGTCGCGCGGCGCGACCCACGGCCACCGTGATCGCCAGAGGAGTCGCCAGTCCTAACGCGCAAGGGCAGGTGACGATCAGCAGCGCGACCGAGTTGTCGACCGCCTGCGAGGGATCAAACCACAACCATAGGCCAAACGTCGTCGCAGCCAACGCCAGTACAACAGTTACGAACCATCCCGCGACGCGATCGGCCATCTGCACGATTGGGGCTTTGTTCAGGCTGCATTCCTCAACCATCCGCATGAGCTTGCCAACGCGTGTGTGTTCGCCCACGGCCTCAACGCGAACCCGCAGGCACGCCGACACATTCACGACACCCGCGTGGACCGTGTCGCCGGACGCGACCGCGATCGGTCGCGACTCTCCCGTCAGTAAGGACTGATCTACGCTGGATTGGCCATCCACAACGATGCCATCGGTTGGCACAGACTCGCCGGCCCGCACTTCCACAACATCCCCTGGGCCAATTGCTTCGATTGGCACATCGGTGATCCGATCCTCTTCGACACGCCGGGCGGACGTGGGCGTCAACGAGAAGAGCAGTTCGATGGCATCCGTGGCCCAACGCTGCTGACGTCGCTGGATCCAGCGGCCGACGAGCAAGAGGAATACCAACACGGTCAACGAATCGAAGTAGATTTCGCCGCGTCCAAGAACCGCGTTGACCGTACCGGCGACCCCACCAGCCGTGAGCCCCAACGCGATAGGAAGATCAAGATGTGCCGTGCGAGTACGCAAGGCGGCCCATGCGCCTCGAAAAAACAGACTCCCAGGCCACGTGAGGGAGATCAACCCGAACCCCATGCTGGCCCAGCGAAACAGATTCGAGTACTGCGTTTCGATTCCGGTGAACACACCGCCGTAGAGCGCGAACGCCAGTGTCATTACATTGCCCGCACACACTGCGGCAACGCCAATGCGAATCAAGAAACGATGGTCTTCCTTTCTGCGAAGGTCACGGGCCCGTTTGTCGCGTGCCGGATGCGGTGGATAGCCCAAGGAATCGAGCATTCGCGCGATACGTGACAGGTTGACTTGCTGAGCATCCCACCGAATTCGCACGAGCGAGCGTCGCATATCCAATCGAGCTTCGACGACGCCCGGCAGCACCTGTGGCAGCTTTTCGACCAGCCAAACGCAGGCGGCGCAGTGGACGCCCTCCAGATAGAGTTCGGTCGCCAGCGTTTCGTCAGGTGCTTGTTGGACGTAAAGGTCGTGGAAGACCGAATCGTCAAACTCGCCATACTGTCGATCCGTTGTCTGCGCAGGCGTCGCCTCCGCGTCTGTCGATTCTCGAAGCTTGTAGAACCTGTCGAGCCCACATCCGTGAATGACCTTGTAGACCGTTCGACATCCGTTGCAGCAGAATTGGTGCTCTTCCGTCTCGTCGATAAGGCCGGGCGGGACGGGAAGGCCACAATGCACGCAGTAGACGGCGGGCCGCTGTTCCTGTTCAGAGGGAACCGAGACTGAGCCGGAGTCTGACGCTTCAGTCACCATGATGCTGGCAGCAAGGCGGCTTGGTTTGTTGGATGATCTTGATCTGGTCGGCGGTATCGGCGCCGGCGACAGGTGCCGTTGACGAAGCAAACGCCTCGACTGGAATGGCCAAGCGGTTGCCGATGGTGAACAGGCCCAGAAGCACGAAGGCCACGGCGGTGGCAAGTGGGACGCGCCGTCCGAGAGTCCCGGCCAGCGTCTGGACGCCGATCCCGAATGACGCCAGGATGGGCACTGTGCCGAGCCAGAACGCAATCATGACGGCTGCGCCCCAAATCACGCTGCCGGTGCCGGTCGCAACGATGGCGAACGCGTACAGCCAACCGCAGGGCAGAAATGCCATCAGCAGCCCAATGCTCAGGGCTCGCGGAATCGGTCGCAGTCCAAAGGCCGCACGCTGGCCAAAGACGACGGCTTTCTGAAGGAACGGAGCGGATAGCTTCGGCAGACGGATCCCCTTGTAGTGCAATACCGCGATGATCCCAACGGCAATCATCATCCCTCCGGCCAGCAAAGATGCGATTCGATGCAGGCCGGCCATCGCACCGCCCAGGTCCAACGCAGCACCGAGCAGACCACACACGGCGCCGATCAATGCGTAGCTGACCAACCGGCCGCCGTGGTACATCGCATGAAGCAACACACGGACGGAATTCGACTGGATGTCAGCACCACCCACCGCAAACGCGACGAGCGGGCCGCACATGCCCGCACAATGCAGGCTGCCGAACAGGCTGGCAACCAGAATCGCGATCAGCGTCGCCATGGCCTCGATTCCCCAGGAGGATAGACGTCTTGCTGTTCAGTAAAAGTGAATGTGTCCGGACCTCGTTTCACGACGCCACGGAATTCCCATACCCCTTTGCGCGAGAAACGCAAGGTCGTTTGATATCGTCCGCCGTCCTCGGCCACCAACGTTGCCGAAGCCCGCTCGTGCCCTCGCACATGCGGAAAGGCGACAAGGTCAATGATCGCACCCTCCAGCGGCGTTCCGTCCACGTTCCTCAGCGTACACGTAACGGTTCGCTCGCCAAGCGTGCCAACGTCGTCGCCAATGTCGATACCGATCGACCAAGACAATCGGTCGTTCTCGCGAAGTTGTGCGGCCGTCGCGTTCCAGTGAAGGCCTTTCTGGTAGTAATTTGGCTCGACCGCAAAAGTTCCATTGGTGGCAGCCATATAAACCATGACCGTGACGAACGCCATCTGCCCTCCGAGTAACGAGAGCACGAACCCAACCCAGAACACCCTGTGGCGAGCCTCCGATCGGTTGGCCGTTGTGTGTTCAGCTTCTTCAGTCATTACCACTCCGATGCGGTCCTATCAATCGGTACGTCAGTTCTTCTTGAAACTCTTGACCGTCAGAAAACAGCAGCGTCACGTCGTAGCGGCCGTTCTTAAAGGCCGTCCGCGGCAAGGTGATCAGCACGGGCACCGTTCGAGTTTCGTCGGTCGTAACCGGGACGGGGTTTTCGCCAGTCGCAAACTTGCCTGGTGTGCCATCAGCCAAGGCAATCGCATACTCGGCATCTTGCCCACTGCGGTTTTTGACCTTTACGCGAATCTGATTGGTGATTTCTCCTGGCGTCAATTCCGTGAACGGTACGCCCAGACCGCGCAGCAGCGTAACGTCGGCCGTTTGCTTACCCGACAGAACAAACCCAAACGCGCACGCCAACACGAGCAAAATCGCGGGATAGATGACGACGCGAGGCCGCACGACTCGCCCGCGCTCACCTTCGATACGGGCCTGCGAACTGAACCGGATCAGTCCACGCGGCTTGCGAATTCGTTCCATCACGGTGTCGCAGGCGTCGATGCATTGGGTACAGGCCACGCATTCCAACTGCAGCCCGTCGCGGATGTCTATGCCGGTTGGACACGTGTCCGTGCACATTCCACAGTCGACACAATCGCCCAGCCCCTTGGCTCCCGCGCCGTCGCGGCGACCTTTGCCCCGCGGCTCGCCGCGGCTGCGATCGTAGCTGACGATCAGCGAATCGCGGTCGAGCATCACGGACTGAAATCGACCGTATGGACAAGCGACGATGCATGTCTGCTCGCGGAAGTAGCTGAAATCGAACAGCATCAGCCCAGTCGCAGCGAGCATGACAAGAAACGCGACGGGATGCTCGAAGGGCGATCCGCGCACCCATTGGGCCAAGCTGTCAACGCCTACGAAGTAGGCCAGAAACGTGTGCGCGAGATAGGCGGAAATGACCAAGTACGTGGCGTATTTCAGAGCCTTCCGAATCGGAGTGCCCTTCTTGCCCGGGCTGTGACGCCGTCCTGGTGAGCCGTCGAACAGTCGTTCAATTGGCCGAAACACGAACTCGGTGTAAACGGTCTGAGGGCACATCCAGCCACACCAAAATCGGCCGAATAACGCGGTGACGAGTACGATACTCAGGACCATGCTCACGACGAACAGTGCCAACAACAGCGTATCGGTCGGCAGGAACGTGAACCCAAGCACCGTGAATTCGCGATTCGGTATATCGAGCAACACCGCCGGCCGGTCGCCGATGCTAATGTAAGGAACCACCGTAAAAACTGCGATCAACGCATAAGCAAAGGCACGCCGGGCACGCAAGAACCGCCCGCGCGAAACGCGCGGGTACAGCCAGCGACGCGAACCATCCTCGCGCAACGTCGAGAGAATGCGATTTGGAGGGAGCGGCAGTTCCTGAGTCAATCGTCTGCTCCCGATTCCTCTTCCTGGTCAGCTCGCTTCGACGAATCGCTTTTCGGCGCGACTTTGGCGTCGGCCGGCGCAGCTTCGCCGTCCGTCGCGGGCGGCTCGGCCGTAGCGTCGGGCCACGGCGCTATCTCGTTACCTTCCGCACCGCGTAGGCTTGGTAGATTTTGACCACGCAAAGACGCAACGTAAGCGGACACAAGGACGACCTCGTTGGGATGAAGACGGTTTCTGAAGGCCGGCATGCTGCCGTTGGCCGCTCCGTTTTCGACCACACGAGCAACGTCGACCAGCGTCTTGACGTTCTTGTAGTGGTGGTCCGTCAGATTCGGACCAATCTTACCGCTGCCATCGTCCCCATGGCACGACACGCACTGCGTATTCGGCGACTTATAGACCGATATGCCGACCGCCAACCAATCTGGTTTCTGCATGTACTCCAGAAGCGTCTGTTCGTCGGCCGTCAACTCACCGATCTCCTCGAAACGCAGCTTCAGATCTTCCGCGACCGCCTCGTCGTAGGCTTCGGCAAGGGTCCAGCCGTTGGTGCCCACCAGCGGGCCAATTTGGAAAAAGACGTAATACACCACGCTGAATACGAATGTGCCAAAGAAAATTACGTGCCACCACGACGGACAGGGATTATCGAACTCGCGTATGCCGTCGTATTCGTGATCCAGCAGTTGTTCATGAGTATCGTTCGCCATCCTCGTCATCCTCCCACAATCGCGAAAGCCGTTCGATTTCTTTGCGCGGCCGGGTATATGCCCATATCACTATGCCAAGAAAGGTGCAGAAGAACAGCGCAAGCCCAACGAGCGCGAACACGTCCATGCCCAAACTGCTCATCAAGCCTTTCAGTCCCATTCGTTCTGCTCCTCCCAGAGCTAAGTATCCGTCGTTCGCTCGAGCTACTTAGCGGCGGACGCTACCTCTTCGTTGTCCGCCGATTCGGAGTTCGGCTTCTCGTCCGGTGTCGGCGGGGTCTTGAACAGATCGACACCCAGGCGATCCATGTAAGCGATCATCGCGACGACCTGCTTGTCGGCCAGTCCCTTGCGAGTGTTATCGTCCTTCTCGATCTTCGCAGCGATTTGACTCGCCTGTTCGCGTGCCGCCGCCGCGCCGCCCTCGATCTCGGCCTCCTTGTATGGAACGCCAATCGTCTTCATGGCGGCCATTCGCTGCGGTATGCCATCGAAGTCCAGCGGTTTCGCCAACAGCCATTGATAGTCCGGCATGATCGAACCAGGCGTGACGTTTCGGGGGTCCTCGAAGTGCAACGCGTGCCACAACGCCGACTGCTTGCCTCCTTCACGTGCCAAGTCTGGTCCGATGCGTCGCGAGCCCCACTGGAACGGATGATCGAAGACGAACTCGCCTGCCTTGCTGTATTCACCGTACCGTTTCGTTTCAGCCAGAATCGGTCGAATCATCTGCGAGTGACAGTTGTGGCAGCCTTCGGCCAGGTACACGTCTCGTCCAGCGAGTTCCAATGGCGTGTAAGGCTGCACAGACGCGATGGTCGGGATGTTCGAGCGAATCAGGAACGTGGGTACGATCTCGAACAAAGACGCCACGATCACAACAAGCACAACCCAAACCGTGAAACGGAACGGACGTCGCTCCCAACGACGATGCCACCAAGCCTGGTTCCAAACGTCGATTTTGTGTGCCAGCCCCAAGACCGCCGCACCCTCGAGTCGCGATTCAGGCTTCGCCGGTTCGGTGTATTCACGCGTCAACGGTGCCGCTTCGTGAATACGTTCTTTGTACACAGCCGGGCGCGCGGCCATCGTTTTGAGGCAGTTCACGCCACAAACCACCGCGCCGCCCAGATAGAGGGCTCCACCAAGGACTCGCAGCCAGTACATGGGCATGAGAATCAAGACGGTCTCGACAAAATCGGCGTAGGCCAGATTGCCGGTGTCGTCAATCGCCAGCCACATCAGACCTTGCGTCAGACCGGCCACGTAAATCGGCACGATGTACAGCAGGATCCCAATGGTCGACGTCCAGAAATGCGCGTTGGCCAACTTCTGGCTCCACAACGGTGCCTGGAACATGCGTGGTATCAACCAGTACAGCATGCCGAACGTCATGAAGCCAACCCAGCCCAACGCTCCGGCGTGTACGTGCGCAATCGTCCAATCCGTGTAGTGCGACAGTGCGTTCACGCCTTTGATCGATAGGAGTGGCCCCTCGAACGTAGACATTCCATAGAACGTCACGGCGACCACAAAAAACTTCAGAATCGGTTCCGCGGCCACCTTGGACCAGGCTCCGCGAAGCGTCAGCAGTCCGTTGAGCATCCCTCCCCACGACGGCATCCATAGCATCACAGAAAAGAGCATTCCCAGCGTGGACGCCCATTCGGGCAACGCGGTGTAGTGTAGGTGGTGCGGACCAGCCCAAATGTAGATAAACACCAACGACCAGAAGTGAACAATGCTCAAACGATACGAGTACACGGGCCGCTCGGCAGCCTTTGGCAAGTAGTAGTACATCATGCCAAGAAACGGCGTCGTCAGCATGAATCCGACGGCATTGTGCCCGTACCACCACTGCATGAACGCGTCTTGCACTCCCGCGTACACCGGGTAGCTCTTCATGAGCCCGGCGGGCACCTCCAAACTGTTGAAAATGTGCAGAATCGGTATCGTCACAATGGTCGCAATGTAGAACCAGATGGCGACGTACATATGCCGCTCGCGCCGGCGAATGACCGTGCCGAAGAAGTTGATCGCAAAGGCGACCCACACGACCGCGATGGCCAGATCAATCGGCCACTCGAGTTCCGCGTACTCTTTCCCGGTCATAAAGCCCAGAGGTATAGAAAGTGCCGCGGCTAAAATGATCAACTGCCAGCCCCAGAAATGAAACCAACTCAGCGCGTCACTGAAGATGCGCGTTTTCAACAACCGTTGCGTCGAGTGATAGATCGCGGCGAATACGGCATTGCCTGCGAAAGCGAAGATGGCGGCATTCGTGTGCAATGGTCGAATGCGACCGAACGAAGTGAATGGGAGCCGAAAATTCAATTGCGGCACGGCAAGTTGCAGGGCTGCCAGGAGCCCAACCAGAAACGCCACAACTCCCCACAGGATCGTGACTAGCAGAAACGCCCGCACGATTTTGTCGTTGTAGGAGAATGTATCCAGACGCCCCGAAGCTTGAAGCTCCACGCCACCTGCGGTTGATTTCCCATCCGACGCCATAGATTCGACCTTTCTCGAAACTCCGTCCTTTACGCCGACGCACGTTAGCCGGCGGGCACAAAAGATGACATCGAGGTCATTTGTTCATCAATCTCAACAGAGATTTTCAATAACCAGTCGTTTGTAGTCAAGGGCCGGTAGCGTCAAAGAGCAGGAGAAACGGCCAGTCTTGCTTCGTTGCTCCATTGCCGGATAGTTGACATGGAGGTCATCAATTAGTATACCCGTGTGCGTAGTTGTCGGGAGTTGTCCTCAATGCTTAGCCAATCCACATCGTATGCCGCTGCGGCCATGGCCTTTATTGCCGCCATGGGGGGCAATCCCGCGCTGATTAAGGTCGTGGCGGAGGGCTGTGGAACACCGGCCGCGTATCTGGCGAAGATCATCAACATACTTGCCCGTAAGAAGCTGGTACAGACGCAGCGCGGTGTAGGTGGTGGCGTGTCACTGGCGCGTTCACCCCAAGAAATCTCGTTGTATGATCTCTGCGTGGCCCTGGACGACCCTATCGTCGAGCCTCGCTGCATTTTGGGGAACGCCGCGTGCACCCGCGATCGGGCCTGCCCAGCGCATGATTTCTGTACGGACCACAGGGAGGAGCTCTGGCAGTTCCTCCATCGGACCACCATCTCTGATATCGCTGCGTTTGAAACCCGCCGACGATGGGGAGCTCTGGCGACGTCAGAGGCAGCCAGCAAAGACGCCCCGTAATCCTCTTCGAACTTCAGCGGCTGCCGAACTACCCTCCGTCCACACTTGTGCTGACGACCTTCAGTCCCTGATCGTCGATCGTGTAAAGCTGGATCTCTTCGCTGCACGCGCTGCCACGATGCTTGGCGATGTACAATGCTCGTCGCAATCGTTGGCCGTCGCGGATCTTGCCCAGATAAATCAACGTGTTTGCATTTGCCAGGACATCACCTTCATCCAGAGGCCGGGAAATCAGCTCATCCAGCATCGCGTCGAGAGACGTCGATAGCAGCATGCAGCCGATGTGGGCAGGATCGTAGCTATGCGTGGCCGCCGATTCTGCATTTTTGCGGTAGTCTTGTCGAAACAAGTCCCGGGCTACCCACTCGGGGTCCTTTCGGACGACTTGGTGGTAGACATATTCCAGGAGATTGAACTGGATAGACTCGTTTGGCCGATCCACGGGTTCGATGCCGTCAAACACGACTCGCCGCGCGCCTCGGACGAAGTTGCCATACAGAAACGCGATGGTCGATTGCAGCTTGGCGTTCAATTCCGCTTGCCAGTTGCGCCACTCGTCCCAGTCAAGGTCTCGTTTCGTGACTCGCCGCCCGTGGTAGTCGAACACATGAAGATAGTCGCCGCAGTCTCGTTGGTCAGCGAAGAAGTCGTTCAGATCCGTCCGCTCCTGTCCGGCCACGCACGACAGATCCCAGCCGAAAAGGTCTTTCGCGTACTGGACGTGATTCTGCGAGTCGCCGCGTGCGTTCACATCGAAGATCACGCCCGACCTACTCTCATCATGCTGGGTGAGACCCGCTTGCGCGAATTGCAGCCCCAATTGCGTTTTGCCGATTCCTGTTGCGCCCAATACAACCGTAAGAGTTCCCGGAAGTAAGCCGCCGCCCAGCAGTTCGTCCAAACCAGGGACGCCGGTAGACTGTCGTTCAGTGGAGGCCATCTGTGAGTAGAATCCTCTTCAATTCCCAACGATTTCAATAGTTCATTGGGCGAATTGTAGCAGGGTTCCGCCCCAGACGTAGCGCCGGGCATGGCAACTTGTGAGGCTACGAAGTTGCTGATAGACTGCTATGTTCGCCGTGTTTCGAGTGCATATCCTACCTACACAACCGTAACGAACGAAGAACAATGAAGATTGCAGTAATCGGAGGCGACGGGACTGGGCCGGAAGTGACAGCCGAGGCTCTCAAGGTGCTGAAGGCCATCGCCAAAATCGAGGGTTTTGACTACGAACTGACCGACTACGACTTCGGCGGTGATCGCTACCTGAAGACAGGCGACATTCTGCCGGACGGTGCGGCTGAAGAGATGCGTCAGTACGACGCGATCTATCTGGGTGCGGTTGGCCATCCGGATGTGGCACCGGGAATCCTGGAGAAAGGTCTGTTGCTGGAACTACGTTTCCAGTTGGATCAATACATCAATTTGCGGCCCGTCAAACTGTACCAAGGAGTCGAGACGCCACTGGCCGGCAAAGGCCCGGACCACATTGACTTCGTAGTTGTCCGAGAGAATACCGAAGATCTGTATTGCGGCGTCGGCGGCTTCCTGAAGAAGGGGACGGCTGACGAGGTGGCCACACAGGCAGCCGTCTACACACGCAAGGGCTGCGAGCGGTGCATCCGCTGGGCGTTCGAGTACACCCGAAAACGCAATAACCCCAAAGGCAAGCTCCTGACACTGGTAGCCAAGACGAATGTCTTGACTTACGGACACGATCTTTGGTGGCGCACATTCGAGGATGTGGCAAAGGAATACCCGGACGTCAAGCCGGACTACAACCACGTGGATGCCTGCTGCATGTGGATGGTGAAGAACCCAGAGTATTACGATGTGATTGTGACCACCAACATGTTCGGCGACATCATCACGGACCTGGGCGCCATGATTCAAGGCGGAATGGGCGTGGCCGCTGGCGGCAATATCAATCCGGATCCGGGCGGCACCAGTATGTTTGAGCCGATGGGCGGCAGCGCTCCGAAATACACCGGTCAAGGCGTGATCAATCCGATTGCTGCAATCAGTGCCATGGCCATGTTGCTGGAGCAATCCGGTCAGGAGAAGGCGGGCCTACGTGTGCTGGACGCGATCCAGGTTGTCACGGGCACGAAAATGGAAAGCCAGGCAGCCGGCAAGATGGGCCACAGCACGTCGGAGATTGGCGACTTGGTTGTGGAGGCTCTGGAAGCGTAAGGCGATCCTGAAAGCAAATCTATCGCGACTTCAGAAGCCCGGTTTTTTCAGAGAGCCGGGCTTTCTCTATTGCAGGGCCCTGGTCCGAGCGTCTATGTGCGCCGACCTGAGCGTCTGCCTTTGGATGGCCGGCGACGCATCTGGCGACGTCGCAGGGCGGCAACACAAATCTCTTGGCGATTGTACGCCAATTGCCGTGCGCGGACGTATTGGTAGCCCCACGAACGAATCCGCTCGATGTACTCGGGAATGGACTCAGCCAGTTCCCAGCTCAGTAGCTTGAGCGTCAGTAACAGTCCGCGGACGTTCACTTGGCGGTTGGTGACGATGTTCTCGACCGTATCCAACGTGTGCTTTGGCGCGACGTTCGAGTCGGCTATCAACCATTTCACATTGCCGTACTCGCGCCGCTTCAGATCCGCTCCGCGAGCCTTGACGTGCGTGAAGTTCGGCTCGGCAAGCAACGCTTCGTCCATGTCGGCCGGGTCGATGCCGGTAACAGTCAGGCCCCGGTCCAACAATGCTTGGCAAGAGCCGCCGGGCGAACTGCCCAGTTCGACGCAATGATCGCCTGCTGAAACGGGGAAACGCGACCACAACAGGGCTTCGCGCATTTTCAGATACGCTCGCGAGACGGCATGCGGTGGCAGGTCGATCTTGGGCGTTCCTCCCGGCCAACGTGTCGGCAGCGTCGTGGCCCGATGGTAACCGATCCACCATTGGTCCGGTTCCACCAGAATACAGTCCATGACGTGATCACCCGATCGAGCAACCAGATTTACCGGCAGCGAGCGGTCCGACATATCCGCCGGTCGATGGCCTGCGATGACCCGGCCGACTTCGGTAGCAAGTGATGTTACGCCCGGCTCGAAGCCTTTTTCGCCCGGCAGCCCCACATCGCGTTGCCAGACATGAAACTGGTCGACTTTGCGATCTGCGGCCATCGACCAGACCGATTTTGCGTTTTGCTCCGCTATTTGGCCTTCGACCTTGCCCAACGAGAAGCCAAACGTTCGTGCAAACACTGACTGCAAGTCGAAATCGTCACGCGGGCAGTAGTCGTCCGGCAGTCGGAAGGTAACGAAGCCGGGGCGGGAAAAGGCGAAGCGAAATTCCGGCCGTTGACAAGCCAACTCGTTCTTCAACGCACGTTCCGCGCCGACTTGACATACGACGAAGAGAAAATGAGGGACGTTCATTTGTCTACCGCAGTCGGCTTCTCCGCCACTCGCCAGTCCACTAGATGCATTTCGACACTTCGGCGTCCGCGGAATTCGTTGATGACTGGCTTAAAGGCGATTTCCAGTGGCGCGTCGAGCTTCGCCAACTCGTCAGCAGCGTCGCCTTGCCCGAAGGCCATGGCACGTAGGGTGACGCCGTGCTGCTGGACCTTAAGGGAGAGGTGCCGTTCGCCACTTCCAATACGTCGCGGCGGTTCAGCCAGATCGACACCGCTTGCACATAGAATCGGGCGTGGGTTGCCTTGGCCGAAAGGTGCTAGTTGCTCGATTTGCTGGACCGTATTCAGCGTCAATTGGCTCAGCGGGGCTTCTGCGTCGATGGACACTTCCGGGATGCGGTCTTCTTCGCGAACGACGCCAGCGATGTGCTCGCAGAAATCGGCCCGAAAGGCATCGAGGTTGGATTCCTTGATCTTCAGACCTGCCGCCTGTGCGTGGCCGCCGCATGAAAGGAGGTGCTCTCTGGATGCCACGAGCGCCTCGTGCAGATTCAGCCGACCGGCGGTGCGTGCCGAGCCTTGGCCGGGCTTTGCACCAACCTTATCCCACGAAATGACGACGACCGGCCGATGGTATTTCTCGGCCAGACGCCCAGCGACGATCCCAATTACGCCCGGATGCCAGTCGACCCCAGCCAGCACCAAGGCTGGATCGCTCTGGGGATCGAACTGTTCCTTCGCCTGTTTGTTGGCCGCCAGGTACACACGACGCTCCAGGCTGTCTCGGCTGCCATTCAACTCGTGGAGGTACTCGGCCAGAGATTGGGCGCGATCGGGCGATTGGGTTGTGACCAATTCGACGCCCAATTGGGCTTGTCCCAAGCGACCGGCCGCGTTCAGCCGTGGAGCGAGCGTGAAGGCGATATCTTCCGCGCCGAGCTGTGGTTTTCTGTCCAGTTCGGTGACTTTCAGCAGAGCCGCGATTCCGGGAACCGGGCGTTGACGCAGGCTGACCAGTCCGTGCCGTACCAGGATGCGGTTTTCGTCCACCAACGGAACCACGTCGGCGACCGTGCCCAGAGCCGCGAGGCCAACTGCGCCGAGCAAGAATTCGCGCATTGCCGGACTGACCTTCTTCGACTGGCTCGCCCGCTGGCACAGAGCCCACGCCAACTTGAACGCAATGCCGGCCCCGCAGAGACCGTCGAATGGGTATTCGCTGCCTGGGAGGCTCGGATGGACGAGGGTAGCGGCCGACGGCAATTGCTCGGCCAATTGATGATGGTCGGTGACAATCAACTCCAGCCCAAGTTCGCGGGCCGACTCGGCTTCCTCCAATGCGCCGATCCCGCAGTCGACCGTGACTACCATCGAGGCATCACGCTCGGCCAGCTTCCGCAGTGACTCGCTATTCAGCCCGTACCCTTCGTCCGTGCGATTCGGGACGTGGTAGCCGATGTCCGCGCCCATTAGTCGAAGGCACGAGAACAGCAGGCCGGTGGCTGTCATTCCGTCGGCGTCGTAGTCGCCGTAGACGATGATTCGCCGCTTCTGCTGGACTGCGGAGTGAATGCGATCGGCCGCCTCGCTGATGCCAGGCAACAGTTCCGGGTCGCGCAGCCCCGTCAGCTTGGCATCAATGAACATGCGAGCCGCTTCCGGATCGCGGACTCCGCGGCAGATCAACAACTGGGCCACCAACGCCGGGACACCAGCACTGTGCTGGAGATGGGCGATCTCGGCCGCATCATGCGGATGAATGCGCCAGCGCTTGTCCATG
>CAZUAH010000037.1:0-48110 GCA_964617665.1 uncultured Pirellulaceae bacterium | reverse complement strand
AATCCCGTGATTTACTGCAATCACAAACCTCACGCGTTCTTCGTGCGTGCGCTGTCCAACCCGACGATGTTCGCTGCCCGGAGCAGACACCCCGGCGGCGTTCAGGTGGTGAACTGCGATGGATCCGTTGACTTCACCGCAGATTCGATCGACATCTCTGTGTGGCGGGCCATGAGCACGACCCAAGGTGCCGAACCGCTCTAGCGAAATCGTGCTAGCACACCTTCGCTCAACGCTCTAGCCCGACGATCGTGGCATCGGACGGCCTTTATGGGCCAGCATGTCAGAGCGAACAGTTGCGCGCGTCGTGCGCATCGATCTCAGCGCACGGCGAGCCGGCGCGAGGAACTCGGCAGGTGAACTGGCTGACGACGCGATATGATCGATTGGGCAGTTTAGCCAAGGCGCTCTTGCTCCAACGCAACCTGCGTAGGTATCGGACGCATCTCGTGCAGATGCGCGTCTGGAGTAACGTGCAAAGGTGGCTGGGGACGCAGTGGTGCGACGAGGCACCGCTGATGCGGCCGAGTGGGGATTGGGATTGAGAGAGAAGGCGGCCTTTCGGCCGTCCTGTCTCGTCGATGTTGATTGTGAAGGTACGACCTAGTCGATCTTCACCTCGCCGTAGGTGGCTTCCCATTCCTTGACGGTCTTCTCGAGGGTCGACTGGGCTTCGATCAGGAACTTGCCTTGCTTGCCGTCCTTGTCTCGGGCCGCGAGGTTCGGGTAGATCCGCTTCATCGTCGCGATGAACGGCTTGCCGTCTTCTTTGAGCATCGTCGCCGCCTTGGCCAGGCCGATGTTGCCCCAGCGGGCGCCGATGATCGTCCAAGTGGCCGGCAGTGGTTCCATGTTCGGATAGATACGCTCGATCGCAGGCAGCAACGGGATCGCGTGCTCCGGGTTCTTCTTCATGTTCACGTAGCGAAGCGTCTCGAAGATGTTGTTTAGGTCAATAGGTTGATGGAAGCCCTCGCGGAGTTCGATTTCGTTGACGCTCTTTGCCATCGCGGCCACCAGTTCATCCTTGATCTCCGGATTCGCGGCGATCGCCGCCTTGAAGACGCTCGTCGCGCCCCAGCGGCGGGCGGGCAAATTGCCGTCCGCGTCGTAGCTCGCCATCATCGCTGGCATCAACGAACGCATCGCTTCGGCGTCCTGGATCATCGGCTCGATTGCCTTGAACGCCGCGACCCGTAACCACCACTCATCCTCGAAGAAGTACGGTTTGATCGAATCGAAATTCGCCTTGATCGACTCGTTGTCGGCGCAGCTGATTGCCATCAACGCATGTCTGTGTTCCCACATCGGGATCGACTCGTCCTGGAGCGTGTGGACGATGGTGGGCAGGAAGTGCTCCTTGATCATCTCCGGGGTGATGTTCGAGTCGGTCTTGCCCGGACCCCAGCCCGTCGTGCAACTGATTGCGTTGAGGCCTGCCACACGAAGTCGGCCGTCCTCGCTCTTTAGCGCCTTGGCGATGTACGGAATTGCTTCTTCGCCAAGATAGCCCAGACCATTGGCTGCCCAGACGCGCGCCTGCGGCGAGTAATGGTGCATGAGGTTGTAGTACCAGGAAGCCGGCATCTTCTTTTTGCCGGGATGGTTTTTCGAGGCGTTGGTCTCACGAGCCGACGGCATGCCGTCGTCGTTGTAGACCGTCTTGAACACCTTGGCGATCTCGTGCGGCGGAACGTCGACGACCACGCCCTCGACCCAATCGGTACGCTGGAAGTCGTCGACCTCCACCGCCAATTCGCCCTTCGTAGGCATGTACTTGACCGAGTACTTGGTGCGCGGCTTGCCATTGATGCGCAGATTGTGCAGGTGCGAGGTATAGGCCATCGCGATCAGGCCGGTCTGGTGATGCGGCGCTTTGCCGATCGGTCCATGGCCGCCGGGATGAGGCACGCGGAAGCCGCCGCCCGGCATGCGGCTGAGTTCGAAGTGCCAGATCATCTGGTCCTTGTGCCGCCGCCATGAACCCGAGGGATGGTCCATCACCAGCGCATCGACGATGGTTCGCCACGTGTGGTTGCCGAAGCACGAGCCGTGGCCGCCTTCGTTGCCCCAGTACGAATCGGTTTCGCTCAGCGCGAGCAGCTTCGCACCGCCCCGGAATTTCGTCTGCGGCAGCAAAGTCAATGCTGAGGCCAGTCCGCCGTTCTTTCCGTTCGAGGACCACCACAGTTCCGGGTGGTGGTCGCCATACGGCACGCCGCCGCGACCGGCAAACCGACTGAACTGGACGATCGCGTTGTCGTAAGTCTTCAGGTCGATCTCCACGCCGCACTCGCGAGCCAGCACCAACGTGGTCAGCGCCTGATTGCCGGCTGCGTTAAGCGTGCCGCCCGTGACATAGCCCGGCCCGCAGCGGGTCGTGCCATGGCCCCAGCCGTTGAACCATTGGCCGGCCGCAAGCTGATCGCACCGGGCCTTGATTGCCGGAAGCACGCGCTTGTCGCCCGTGGCCAGGTAGTATTCGCCCAGGAAGATGCCGCTATAACCGATGAACCAGGTGCTGGTGGGATGAGACTTGCTCGCCAACTCGACGGCGTACTTCTCGACGACGGGCATGTACTTCGCCTCGCCGGTTGACATCAGAAACAACGCTTCGAGGTTGCCGGTGATCCCGTCTTCCGGACCGCCGTTTTCGAGTATGAACGCAGCCGTTTGATTGACGATCGTTCTCGACTTCTTGCAGTTGATCGGAAAGGTCTTCGAGTAGCTGCCGATCGGGTCCAGTTGGATCGTGGCGGTCTCGGTCGCGCCGTCACGACGGACTGCGAAGGTCATCTTGCCGTTGCGACCTTCCGAGACGTTGATCTGCGCGCCGAGGATGTGGCGAGGATCGACCACCTTCAGCGATATGCCGTTTACCGACTCCAGGATATCGCCTGGCCGGAAATTACCGTCGGCGGGGGTGTCCGGCAAGACCTCCGTCACGGTCACCACGTGAGGCGTGTCGGCCTCGGCTTCCTTGGGGTTCTCCATACTGCTGGTCACCGTCACGATCATCCCCGTGACGCCAACGCTGATGGGCGGAGTTTCCTTCCAACTGGGCACGGTATTCGCCGACGCACTCTGCGCCGTCGCAGTCAGCAACAAGATTACGATCGCTATTCGTCTCATCCGAGTCTCCTGCAAGGGTATGGGTTGCGAAACGGCCCCAGTGCCTTGTCAACGCTTGATAGTAGGGTAGTGGATCCTGCCAAAGATCCTCACACCAAGGGATCTTTGGCAAGATCCACTACGGCCAACCCTAATTCTTGGGTCTGACGAGGCATTAGGCCGCAATTGTTCATTGATAGCTGGAAGCAACGACGGTTATGCGAGGAAACTGACCACTTGCACTGGGGGCAGCCGTTGGCGAACCAGCGCGGGTAGCCATCGCTCAACCAGAAACCTGAACCACCGCCGTTCAGGGCAAACAGTGCCGACAACACCTCCTTGGTCGCCAAGGCGGCGGCCGAGGTTTCGGGCTGGCCGAGCTCATGATGTCGGTTTGAAGAAGCCTGAAGATCAGTCAGCCTTCTTGGCCTCTTTCTTCCGCCGCGGGGCACGCAGTTGTTTCATCTTCTCTTTCTGTTCCGGCGTGAGCATGCTCGTGATGCTCTTCATCATTTGACGTTGAACGGCTTGGATCTCCGGAACCAGTTTGTTCATCTTCTCTTGTTGCTCGTCGGTCAGGTCAACGGCTGACTGAACGGCCGCGAAGAACGCAGGCCCCTTCTTGCCGTCTTCCTTCGCCTTCTTCGCTGCAGCCTCGACAGCCTTTTTCTGTTCTTCAGTGACGATCTGGCCGAGTTTGTCCATTATCGCCTTCATCTTGGGAGCCGTTTCGTCACGGATTCCCTTGAGCTTCGCGTCCTGTTCCTCAGCAAGATCCAACTCCTTCAGGGTCTCCCACATCTTCGCCATCCGCATCATCGCCTGCGTCATCGGTGCGAGCTTGACTCGTTTGCGTTTTGACTTCTCTTGAGCCATTAGGGAAACACAAATCAGCATGGCCAGCGTCGGTACGAGGATAAGTCGCGCGGTTCTCATCAATGGATCTCCTCAAAATCGGATGCAATCGACCCCGCCGTGCTCGCTCCCACGGAGTGAATTACGCATTCAGCGGGAATTGTCTCACGAGAAATGTTGCCGATGCCTTGCCTACATCGCCGTACCAGTGTACCACGCCTCAATTCGCACAACACCAGTCCTTCCGACTTCTCAATTGCCTGACGTTTACGCGGGCGGTACCTTGTCCCATGTTCTCCGCCGCTTCCCCAATCCACCTCCGCCGCAATCGGCCGCAGATCCTCTCTCTGTTTGACAGCCTCCTTTGAGTTAGCAACCTGGTTAGGTTCGGACAGCTTGAATCACCAGTCCCTCCTCGTACAATCCGTTCTGTGACTCAGAACCAAGAACCCTATCCTTCGCCTTATCACCTCCAGCCATTCCGGAGCCCGATCATGCCAGATCTTCGCAGGTCCGCATTCAAGCTGAGCCTTATGGCGATGGCGATTTTGGCCACCGCCCTTGCTAATGGAGCGACGGCCGCATCGGACGACCCGCCGGTATTTCGCTTCGCCAACATATTTACCGACAACATGGTCCTCCAGCAGGAAAAGCCGATCCGTGTGTGGGGGTGGGCCAAGCCGGGCGCAACGATTGCCGTGACCCTGACACAAGAGCGGTCTGCAGTCGAGAAGGTGATCGCCGAACTCGCCACGGACGCCAGTCCGTTAATCCCGCCCAGTACGGCCGAAGACGATGACAGTTACGCCGTTACCGTCCGTTATATCGAAAAGAACCCGCCGAAAATGGAAACGCAACGCGAGGAGACGAAGGCCGGCGCCGATGGTCGCTGGTCGGCCGAATTTCCGCCAGCGAAGGCCAGCTTCCTGCCCACCTGGATTGTCGCCGTAACGGGCGACGAAGCTATCGCTCTGCAAAACGTGTTGGTCGGCGAAATTTGGCTCTGCGCGGGACAGAGCAACATGGGTTGGTCGAACTTCAACCGGAACGGCCGCGAAGCGGCGTCGGCCGACTTTCCCGGCCTCCGTTATGTGGCTTGGCACGATTCCTGGTACAAGCCGTTGGCCGATGTTCGGTCCAACATCAATTGGCAGATGTGTTCGCCCGAATCGGCTCAGAAATTCTCGGCAGTGCCCTACCTGTATGGCATGTACCTGCATCGCTACTTGAAAGTGCCAGTGGGAATCATCAACGTGGCCCGCGGCGGAACGCTCGGGCAGACGTGGTGCATGCGCGATGAGCTCGACACGATCAACAACGAACTGATGAACACCGTGCTCAAGGAGTACGACGCCGAAACAGCAACGTGGGACGATCCCCAGCAAGTTGAACGGATCATGGCCGAATGGGAAAAGGAGTGCGAGCAAAAGAAGGCCGAACATGAGCAGAAGGTCGCCCAAGCAAAGGCCGAAGGCAAAAAAGAGCCAAGGCTCCGTCTGCCGAAGAAGCCGGGTGATCCGCGCAGCGGCTGGAGCCCGCCGGCGGGCCTGTTCAATGCCACAGTTATGCCCATCCGCAACCTCCGCATTCGCGGTGTGCTTTATTATCAAGGTGAAAACAATAACTTCCTGCGATGGACCCGCTACGAATCCACGTTTCCCAAGGTCCCCGTTTCTTTCCGCCGGGCTTTCGGCGACGAGGAGTTACCCTTCGGCTGCATAAGCCAACCTGGTTGGGGTACGTTCGGAGTTGACCCAGAATTGGCCACGGTTGCCGAAGGTTACGCGATCGTCCGCGACATTCAGCGCCGCGCGCTGAAAGACGATCCCCGCGCGGCCATGATCGCCACCTATCCCGCCGGCAATTCGTACATTCACCCGGGTGAAAAACTGCCGGTGGCCGAATATGCATCGCTGTGGGCCCTGGCCAAGGTGTATGGAGCCCCAGTCGTCCACCGTGCGAATCAATTCCAGAGGACGGAAAAACGTGACGACCGCATTTACCTCTATTTCGACAGCGACCCCGTTGTGTACGATCGCTGGAAACAGATCGAAGACAACGCCTACTGGCAGGTGCTACCGTGCCCGCGGGAAGGCAAAGCCGAGTTTCAAGGATTCATCATTGCCGGCAACGATCGACGATGGTATCCCGCCAAGGCCAAACACACGAAGCTCGACGGCACATGGACCGTCGAAGTCTGGAGCGACCTGATCGACGACCCGGTGGCCGTGCGCTACGGTTGGGCCAATTGGCCGACCGGCAACCTCGTAGGACGTGAACGTCTGCCGCTGCCAACCTTCCGTACGGACGAATGGCCGCTGCCAGAAGGTGAAAGCTATTCGGAAGAAGCCAAACAGCGGTCGCGCGAGAACATCGACCATTTGAAACAGGAAGGTGAACGGCATGCGCTGGACCGCAAGATCCGTCAAATGGAAATTGACCTGCCGCTACACGAACGGGAACTCTACCTGGGCAAACTGGGCAGCAAGAAGCAGCTAATCGAAAGCAAACTGCGACGCATCGACCGTACCCTGGCCGAAATGGAAGAAACCGACGAATGGCTCGCTCGCCAGATCCGGGATTCCCACCCCGAATTGGCCGAACGACTCAAAGCAACTCGCGAATCGCTCAACGCGTTGAAAGCCACGGCCGCCAAGGAAGGCGAAAAATAGAGAGTCGCGTCGGGGCAGTATTTGGCCCCACGCTATTCTGTGACGTCTTAATCGGGCGAAGACTCGTTCTCTGGCACGGAACGTACGCTCCGCGTCGGAACTCCCGGCGCGTGGACGGTCTCCCGACCGCGACACCTGCACGAGGCCGAATGGCTGTCGAATCAACTCGATGCGATGCGTCCTTCCGCCCCGCTTCTTGAAGCTGATTCGCAAGTCGGCTGGCCGACGGGACATGATTTTGACCCTCACCCCCCTAGTGCAAGATTCTGACCCCGCCAAAACTCTGTCCATTCGCTACCCTAAGTGCATCCACCAAGTAGTCTGGCTTTCTTGCGAAATTCAGCGCAATGTGCTGGCGTAGGAAGCGTTCTGTCTATAGTGGGCACGACGAAGTATTCCGCCCGCTGACAAGTAGAACATCCCACATTCCAGCAAATACGCGGAAAATCGCTTGAGGACAGAATGATGAAAACCGCCATCCTGACCGCTGTCGCCATCGCCGCCTGCGTGACCGCGGGCGTTCACGCTGCCGACGAGTATCGCTCCGGCTCCTACGGCTATGCCATTCGCCCGATGCACAACGGAACGCCGGTTGTCTATCACCATGCATCCACATACGAAGAGGGCCTACTGCGAGGACGGGCCGATCTCATACGGGCGTTGGGCGACTACTTCTATAGCACTTCGCTGGCCATGATCAACGGCGAAGAAGCTCGCCGCCGTTACATCGACAACACGCGACATGCCACCAAAACGTACTTCGACATGAGGAAGCTCAATCGAGAGGCGCGAGCCGAGGAACGTGGCGAACGTCCCACGCACGAAGACCTCGCACGATACGCGAAGATGCGTACGCCTGATCGACTCGGCGGTCACGAGTTCGACGAGTCGATCGGCATACTCAGTTGGCCCTCGGCATTGCGGGGCGTTGAATTTCGCCAAGACCGCGATGCCGTAGAGCGTTTGATGAACGAACGGACGGTGAAGAACAGCGGCATCGGCAGCGACAACTGCAATCAGGTTAGGCAAGTCGTGATGCAAATGGAGAAGAACCTGAAAGACAACATCCATACAGTTAGTCCTTCCGAGTACGTAGTAGGCAAGACGTTTCTTACGGGGCTGTCCTATGAAGCTCAGCAGCAGCGGGGTATCCCCGGGCTGGCCATGCAATAGAACGAAACGACCTCCCAGGGTTGTCGGAGACACCCACCACTTCGCTGCCGTCGGTCATTTGACCGGCGGCTTTTCTTTTGGCTGCCAGCGGTTGTCGATATCTCGTCGCCGTGCTACGTTCGTCGGCAGAGAAGCTTCGACTTGGGAGGTAGAAGAATGAGTAAACGCATCTCGATAGTGGCGCCAGCAGGCCTATTCGTTTTGTCTTCGGCTTTGCTGGCCGCCGACGATCGTCCCAACGTTCTGTTCATCATGTCCGATGATCACGCGGCCCATGCAATCGGCGCATACGGAGGCCGTTTGGCTGAACTTGACCCGACGCCAAACATCGACCGCTTGGCTCGCGAAGGCGCGCGGCTGACCAACGTCTTCTGCACCAATTCGATCTGTGTACCCAGCCGTGCGACTATCATGACCGGGCAGTACAGCCATACGAACGGCGTGCGAACGCTGAACGGCGGTCTAACGGCGGAGCGCCAGACGTTGGCGTTGCTGATGAAAGAAGCCGGCTACGAGACGGCTATGGTTGGTAAGTGGCACCTGAAGTACGAACCTGCCGCATACGACTATTACTGCGTCCTGCCCGGGCAAGGCTCGTACTTCAATCCAATCTTCCGCGTCCGCGGGCCGGAAGCATGGCCCGAGAGTACGTGGCGAGCATCCGGTTACGATTCGAAGCACTCTTCCGACGCCATCGCCGACATTTCGTTGAAGTGGCTCAAGAGCCGCAAACAGAAGAACAAGCCCTTCTTCCTGATGCACCACTTCAAGGCGCCGCACGATAACTTTGAAAACGCCGAACGATACGATTGGCTGTATGAAGACGTTGACATCCCGGAACCGGATAGCCTCTGGAATCGGGGCGGCCACGGCCCGGCCGGCAAGCCGTTGTACGGCACGTCCGTGGGCCCGCGCAACCAGCGGCGGAACATGGGACATCACATGTTTGTCGATCCCGAACTGCCGGCGGAACCATACACGCGCGTTGCATACCAGCGATATCTGAAGAAGTTCCTGCGCAGCGTCAAAGGCGTGGACGACAACATCGGCCGGCTGCTCAACCATCTGGAAGAGGCCGACCAGTTGGACAACACAATCATCATCTACACGGCCGACCAAGGCTTCATGCTTGGCGAACACGACTACATCGACAAGCGTTGGATGTACGACGAGTCGCTGCGCATGCCGTTCATTGTCAGGTATCCGAAATGGATCCGCGAAGGGACCACCGGCGACGCGATGATCAACAATGTGGATTTCGCGCCTACGCTACTGGCGATGGTGGGCGTGGCTGCGCCAAAGGAAATGCAGGGCCGCAGCTTCTTGCCGATTCTGCAGGGGAAATCAGTTCCGGATGATTGGCCCACCGGCACCTACTATCGATACTGGATGCACATGGCCCACCACGACAATCCGGCGCACTACGGCATTCGGACGCAGGACCACAAACTGATCTTCTTCTATGGATTGCCGCTGGATGCGAAAGGCGCTGTGAAGCAATCGACCCCGCCGCACTGGGAGCTGTACGACTTGCGCAAAGATCCCCACGAAATGCAAAACGTCTACGACGATCCCGCGTATGCCGAGACGGTCAACCGGCTCAAGAAAGAGCTGGCACAACTCAAGAAACGCGTCGGCGATACAGATGACGAGTACCCGGAATTGGCACGGCTGTCGGACTAGTCCTTAACGAAGCGATGTTTGATTCGCCTGTTTGGGAATTACTGAAGAAACTCGAAATCAAGTCGGTGGTCAAGTCCGCGCCTCATGCGATCGGTCTCAACCGCACGGCGGACAACGAGAAGGAACCTACCTAAATTCTGCGTTGGGGTCTGACTCACGAGTACAAGACGTGGAATTACCAACACATCCGCCGATTCTCATCAAGAAGGGTCCGGCATCACACGGCCCCTGGTGAAGACGCGGATTAGGATCAAAGGAAGTGGCGTATAGATCGAATCACCCTCCCGCCTGGAGATCGTGTGGTTTACGGAAGACTTCACCGTACCGGCTAGCCAGCCTGCAAAGTGTCAGTTGGCAGAACGGACAGAGCCGCTTCGGAAACATTCGATGAAAGGATGACAATCATGCTGTACCAACAAGCCGCCCGGATCGTTCTCGTATGTGCCATGATATCGGCAAGTGTCGCGGCGACGGCCTTCGCGGCTGAGCCCGTGGCAAAGAAGGACGTCAAGAACATGCGAGGCCCCTTGGACGTACATGCAGTCTGGGTCAAAGAGATCGTAGACTCGCTGGATTTGACCGACGCCAAGCGGGAAGAGGTCAAGAAGGTCATCGACGAAGGCCACGCAGCATGGCGCAAGTGGTTCGAGGCAAATCACGAAAAGGTCACCGCGCACACCAAAGCCGTCCAGGATGCGCGTACTTCGGGTGATAAAGCCAAGCTGACGAAAGCACAAAAGAGCAAGAAGGCATTCATGCACACAGCGCCGTCGATCTTTCGACACCCGGAACCAGTTCGCGATGCGCTGCCTGATAATGTACGATCAACGTTTGACGTTCACCTAAAGGAACAGATCAAGAAGGTCCACACCCGTCCGGCTGCTCGGAAGAAACCAGAGTGATGCACGACGATCGCACTATTATGAATCTCGGACGACATTCAGTGCCGTGATGGCAGGTGAACCTCGGCACCCAAGTCGCTTCCACGGCTAATCTCGCGTATTCGCAAATCTCAGGAGACACAAATGAACCGAAGTGGATTACGTTGCCAGGTCACAACCTCACTTATCGTAGCTGCACTGATTGGTCCCTTGATGGCATCCGGACAGGAATCCGTTCCCACGTTGGTTCGTTCGACGATGTCGGATTGGTCGCAGTGGCGCGGCCCGCGTCGCGATGGGGTCAGCGAGGAAACCGGCTTGCTGCCTTCCTGGCCCGAGGGTGGTCCAGCTCTCCTGGGGAAGGTGGCAGGCATTGGGCGAGGTTACTCGTCGCCCATCATCGGTAACGAAACAGTCTTTATCACAGGTGACATAGCGGGCGATCTGATAGTCAGTGCGTTTTCGTTGGACGGCGAGCTGCGCTGGCAGACGAAGAACGGAGCCGCCTGGGAACGCTCGTACCCAGGAACTCGTTCGTCGTGTACCTATGATCACGGAAAGCTGTATCACATGAATGCCCATGGCCGGTTGGCATGTCTGGATGCAGAGACCGGCAAGGAAATATGGGCGGTCCAAGTGCTGGAACGATTCGAAGGCAAGAACATCACATGGGGCATCAGTGAATCGCTTCTGATCCACGGCGACTTGGTGTTCGCCACGCCCTGCGGTGCGAAGGGGCTGGTAGTTGCGCTGAATAAGCACACGGGCGACACGGTGTGGACGACACCGGCCCTGGAGGGCGAGAGGCCTTGCTACGCCTCTCCGATTCTGATCACCACTGCCGGACGAACGCTGCTGATCAACAGCGCTACCAAGTACGCGTTCGCCGTGGATATCAAGACGGGCGAACTGTGCTGGAAGGTACCGCAGGAGGATCCCAAAAACACCGTCACCACGATCCCCGTTCTGGCGCAAGACGACATCCTAATCACCAACGCAAGTCGCGGATTTGGAGCGATCTTTGGAGTTCGCCTGGATGGGCTGCGTGGCGAGAAGACCTGGGTCAAAGAGCTGACCATAAGCCACGGAAGTACTGTATGCGTTGACTGTCAAATCTACGGCGCCTCGCATCGCGGCATAGCTCGCGGCTGGGTCGCAATGGATCCCAAGACAGGCTCGATCGATTCCAAGGCCGAGTTAGACGGTGGTTCATTGGTCTATGCCGACGGCCGCTTCTACTGCTTGACCGAGCGGGGAATGATGACGCTGCAGAAGCCAACCGCGGATGGCTTCGAGACGGTGGGCAGCTTTCGTATCGCGGAAGGGCGAGACATCTGGGC
The DNA here is from genome assembly GCA_964617665.1 of uncultured Pirellulaceae bacterium. GTDB lineage: Bacteria > Planctomycetota > Planctomycetia > Pirellulales > Pirellulaceae > JADHUC01. The sequence continues at coordinate 36,395 of CAZUAH010000037.1, read as the reverse complement.
CCACCCCGTCATCTGCAACGGCAGACTGTACCTGCGAGTCCACAATAACTTGTTCTGCTACGATATCCGCTCTTGAGTGTCGGCTGCGTGGAAACTCAGGCTTGTTCCTTGGCCTAAGCACTGTCCCGCGGATGCCAGAAGTCATGTTGTGAGCCGATGGCGCTGGCCACGGGCCCAGCATATTGAACGTTTCGCACCACCGAACCCGATGCTATCGCGTTCTGCTCACATTTACGGGGCGGTGCCTACGGCAATTCTTCCACAGTACCTCGAAGCAGACCCTTGAAGGTCTCGATATCGATCGTACTCGTAAGGAAGACACAGCCACCGTTGCGGAGTCCGAAAAGCGCTCCGCCCGGATGAGGGCTGGCGATCTCGCCACCGTTTCCGTCATCCTTGTTGACGCCGACGTCGGCGATCCCTTGAGGGATATCTTGCGTTGGATCCATCCAGCAGATCGGTTGTGCACATTCGACGACCAGGATCATGGGCCCGCTCTTGGGCCCGAAGTCGGCGAGTTTATTTCCGTCCGCGCCTTCAAAAGGCACGTCGGCACCGACTACCACCGAGTAAGTCGTCTTGCCCGGTGACAATTCCGCGCTGGGGCATTGGTAGAAGGATACCGCTTCGCCGTGGAGCTTGCGGTTGTGCTCGCTGTCCCACGGTTCGTCTAGCCGGATTTTGTCGTACAGCGTCTGTTGGCTCAGGTAAGGCAGCAGCGCCACACGCCACGAGTGCAACCGATTGCCGTCGCCATCAATCGTATACGCCGGCGGCAGCGTGCCGTGATCGGCCTCATAGAGCAGCATGGCCAAGGCGACTCGGTGCATCCGTTCCGCACACTGTCGTCGTCGCGTTGCCTCCTCCGCAGCGCCTACGGCCGGCAGCAGGAGAGCAGTAAATATGTCGGCCATCGATTCCGATCGTGCGCGGGTCGAGATAAATGCCATCCGGCGAGGTTTGGGCATCGGAGCTGCAATACCCGTTTCCATTTCGTCGTAATACGCATTCATACGTCGTGCGATCAGGTTCCAGTCGAGACCCATTCGCATCATCCAGGCCGGTACCTGCACGTCGGATAACGAGTTGGTACCGTAGGAGAACGACTGGACGATATCGAGCGTCGAGTACCGCTCGAAAAGCATGGCCTTCTTGAATTCGCCAAGAGGTGGAAGGTCGTCAAGCTCGTTCACGAGTCGCTCGAGTTGCTCCTTCGTCGGCGGATGGTCCAGTGCGCCGGCAATACCGATCGAGTCGGCGATTCCTTCAATGGCGATTCCCACCAGCATTTCGATAAGCATGCCGTTGTAACCCACGTGACGGCCAAGCCGCTTGCAGGATACGATGTCGTCGATCGCCCCATCAATGTCGCCTGTGCCGATTCGGTAATGGGCCCGGGCGTCTAGTGCGCGGGCAAACGCTCGCACGTGTTGGATGTCGGGCAACAGCACGGTGATCAGCTGATCGTTTTCGGATGTGCGGGCATGAGGAATATGGAACACCGGCTTGCGGACGGCTTCGCCGATAAGATCGATCGCGGGGTTGTTTTCCGCAAGCCAAGCCTCCATCATCGGCAGATCGTCCAACGTCCACGGACGGCCAATGCGCGATTCCAATACATCCATTGGGTCCGGTGCGTACGAAGCGCCGTACCCGTAATCCTCACCATACGGGTCACCATCAACGTATTCTTCGCTGCCAAAATCGCCCGCCATCATTCCGTCGTCGCTGTACTCCTCTTCGGCAGGTTCGTCTTCGACGGTATCTTTGCCGGTGAGTTTGTCCACTACGGCCGAATCAAAATCGGCACTCGCAACATGAGCCTTCAGGAAGTCGAAGGGCTGCTCGAACTTCATGTCCGGCTCAACTGTCGCAGCATCGAGCCCCAGCTTCCGGCAGACTTCGGCGAAATGGCCAGGCGTGGCATCGGGCGACGGTCCAAGATGCTGGACAATCAACCGATAACCGTTCTGGTCAGTCGCGATCGCATCCGGATAGGTCTCCTGCTCCCAAGCCGCGAAGTAGTCGACCTGTTTTCCGTCGCTCTTGAGCGGGCTCGTGATGTAAGTTGTCTCTTTGGAGATCTCCAGCGACGCGCCGCCGATCGCGAAGAATGCAAAAAATGCAATAGCCATGAGCAGCAAACCGATGAGGGCCGAGATGATCAAGACGCAGCCCAGACGCCGACGCGAACGAGTTGTGGTTTCAGCGAGTACAGGCGGCGGTTGATTCTCGGTCATGATTCTACCTGCTCGTTAGGAGGATGCCGTGGTTCAGCGTGTACTGTACATGGTTTCCAGTGCAACACGATCAAGATCCACGCATGATCGCTGTAGCACGGTTGGTCCACTCGTGATTGTGGCGAATTCCTACCACCGTTCTACAATACACGTGCCGGTTTGGATACCTCCGCTACTTACACCGTTATCTCGGACTTCGTTGCTTTCTTGACAAGAAACGAGCGACCAACGGAAGCGGACTAAGTCGCCGGAGCGATAGCTCCGATTTGGCTGGCGGCCCTGCCGCCCCACGTTGAAACAGCATCTACTTGCGACGTAGAATCACTCCTGCCTGCGAGAATCCTATCTCCTGAAGCAGTTTCAAAACCGTTCAGAACGGAGCCATTGAAATGAACAGATCCACTTTCGCTATTCTCGTTTCCGTTTGCCTGCTCGTGACGGGTCCCAACGTATTTGCCAGCACGGCCGACGAGGTCTTGGAGACAACCGGCCTGAAAGGCGGCCTGATTGTCGTTGTCGGCTGCGATGCTCCGGACCTCATTACGGAGCTTCATGCGAGCGATTCCTTTCTGGTACAGGCGCTGGATAGCGATCCCGCCAACGTCGAAAAGGCCAGAAGACATGTCAGAGCGAAGAGGCTGTATGGAAGAGTCTCGGCGAATCACTGGGGTGGGGAAAAGCTGCCGTATGCGGACAACATTGTGAACATGGTTGTGATGCGGGATGCGAGATGCGAGATACGAGATACGGGAAGTGAGATTCTGCGCGTTCTGACTCCGCTCGGTGTGGCAATTGTGCATGAGAAGGGGAACGAGGCATGGCTATCCCGCATCCCACATCCCGTATCCCGCATCGGCGACGGCTACGTCGCCTTCACAAAACCGGTGCCCGATTCGATTGACTCCTGGCCTCAGTATCTGCATGGCGCAGACAACAACGCGGTGGCCAAGGACAGTGTGGTTGGGCCGCCAAGGCATTTGCAGTGGGTGAGTGATCCGGCGTGGAGCAGGTCGCATATGACGATCGCATCGGTGTCCACCATGGTCTCGTCGGGCGGCCGCCTCTTCACGATCGAAGATAGGGCCACTCCCGAGAATCCCTTCCTACCGGGCAGATGGTTCTTGATTGCACGGGACGCGTTCAACGGCATAGAACTCTGGAGACATCCGATCAAGGAATGGGACTGCATAACTCGGTACATCAAGGACATGGCGATCCAGCTCCAGAGCCGGATAGTGGCGGTGGACGACATCGTCTACTGCACGCCGGGCATCAACGAACCGATCACGGCGTTTGATGCCGCAACCGGCGAGACCATTAAGACATTCAAAGGGACCGAAACCACGCAGGAGATAAAGTACCTGGACGGTACCCTCTACGCGTCTATCGGCGACCCAATGAATGCCGACCGCTACGACATCGTCAAGGACGGCGCCGGCAAAGGGCGGAATCTTGGCGGTTTTGATCCGGGAGCGCCCTTCGGCGGAACGGGCTTCCGAGGACGGTATGCCAAGGAGCGGCTCGACAAGGACCAGGCCACCTGCGCCTTAGTCGCTATCAATGCCGAGTCCGGCGAGGAGCTTTGGCGAATCGACGACGTGAACCAGTACGTTGCGTGCAGCCTTGCCGTCAAGGGTAACCGCGCTGCATACCAAACGGCGGCAGGCATGTTCTGCATAGATGCCACAAACGGCAACACCATATGGAAGGCGGAAAAGAACGTCAGTGTCGGTGACGGCACAAGCGCAAACACGGTGATCATCACGGATACTCACGTGTACGCCAAGGAAGGCCAAAAGCTCTTCGCCTATTCACTGAAGGACGGGGCGGAAAAGTGGACAGCACCCATCGTTAACAACTACGAAAAGACAACGGACCTGTACTACGCCGGCGGTAAGATCTGGACAGGAGCGGCCAAGCCGCCACAGTGTTTTGACCCCGAAACAGGAGAATCGCTGGCAACCATCAAGCAGAAAATGATGCGGCCAATGGGCCATGACCGCTGTTACCGGAACTTCATCACAGAACGCTACTACATTAACAGCAAGACGGGCGGGGCCGATTTCCTTGATCTGGAATCCCATGAAGAGTTTCCTAACCACTGGACGCGCGGCACATGCGGTATGGGTGTTTTGCCCTGCAACGGCCTCCTCTATGTTCCGCCCTTCTCCTGTCAGTGCAGCATGGCGGCAATGGTCAACAGTTTCAACGCTTTTGCTCCCGAGCCGGGTCTGGCTAAGAGCGACCAGCCGGTTGAGGTCGAGAGAATCGCCCGACTGGAGAAAGGCTCGGCGTATGACACTCTCCAGCTTCCAGCCCCCAGCCTCCAGCCTTCCCAAAACTGGCCTACCTACCGCCGGGACGCCGCCAGAAGCGGATCAACCGAAGCAGCGCTATCCTCCAAGCTCAGGCCGAGCTGGACGGCAACGGTAAGCACAAAACCCAGCGCGCCGACGATTGCCGACGGCAAGGCCTTCGTCGCAGATGTTGACGCGCACACAGTCATGGCGTTCGACGCCGCCAGCGGAGAGCTCGTCTGGGAATACACGACAGGCGGCCGGGTTGATTCACCTCCCACATACCACAAGGGCCTTGTGCTCTTCGGTTCCAGGGACGGATGGCTGTATTGCCTCAGGGCTTCTGACGGCGAACTCGCCTGGCGATTCAAGGATCTGCCGGACAGATTGATCGGGACGTTCGGACAGATGGAATCAGCCTGGCCCGTGAATGGAAGCGTTCTGATCAAGAACGATATCGCCTATTTCAATGCCGGTCGCAGTTCGTTTCTGGACGGAGGTATCTTCGTCTACGGGCTCGATCCTGAGACCGGGGACGTGATACACAGCAGCAGCCACTATGGTCCCTTCGACGAGCCGAGCGGTTTTCCACATACGGGCAGACTCGCGTTCAAGTCAGACATTATGGTCGCCGGCGACAAACTGCTCCACATCAGGCACCGCTCCTTCGAACCCGACCTCTCAGACGCACAAGATTCTGAAAGACACATCGTCACGGCGGCGGGATTCTTGGACGACAGGCCGCAACACAGGACGTACTGGAGCCTCGGTGACGGCGGCCTGCTTGCTGGATCAATGAAGACTGCGGTGAATGAGCCCAACGGTGACATCCTGATCACTGACGACAACATGCACTACGAGGTGCGCGGTTTTCCCGTCCACCGCCACTCCTATTTCGATCCACGCCTCAGCGGATACAAGCTCGTTGCCGGCCCGATAACCGGCGGACCATCGCCGCCGAAAGGAAAAAGGAGAGGGCAAGGCAAGCGGACTGCTGCCGTTAGTATCTCGGGCAAGGTGTCAAACAAGTCGGGAACCGCCCGGGGTGCCGCCATCCCCGAAACCGCACCGGCCGAAGGCTGGATAGCCGATATTCCCATCACCGGCAACGCCCTCATCAAAGCTGGCGATACCCTCTTCGTTGCCGGCTCGACCGTGCAATATCCGGCTGAAGAGTTTGAGAAGATCCAAGCCGGCTACGAAGGCCGGAGTGGCGGCACACTCTGGGCAGCGTCTGCCAGGGACGGGAGCAAACTGGCGGAATACAAGCTCGATGCGCCGCCCGCATGGGACGGCATGGCCGCAGCAGACGGAAGAATAATCATCGCTCTGCGCGACGGCACGGTACACTGCTTTGAAGGGGAGTGACGAAAAAAACGCACCAGCGCAGGTCTCCAAATACTCTTGTGGACAGCGCCACTTCGTCGGAAAACGATTGGATATCATAACCCGAAGCGTCAGCGAGGGATCGGCTCCTCACTGACGTTTCGGGTTACCGTAGGCCATCCAACAACGAGGATAACCATGACGAACCCGGCACATATCACGGTTCTTTTCGGCTTGGTTTTCTGCCATTGGGCGGGCAGCCTCAAGGCGCAGGAGGCAACCGCAACGACGGCCACCTTTCACTATCAGCCCGAGGGCGCGCTCTATGGCGATCCGATCCCCTTTTATCACGACGGTGTGCATCACGTCTTCTATTTGCACAGCAAGAAGACGCTGGACTGGTATCATCTGGTCTCGCGCGATCTCGTGCACTGGGAGGAGCTACCGCCCGCGATTCTGGCCGATGAGAATGATCGGATGATCGCAACCGGCAGCATCGTGGAGAAGGACGGCGTGTTTCACGCCTTCTACACCACGGCCAGCCGCCAGGACCAGGGTCCCGGCTTGCCTTCGGTGCTCGTCGCCACCAGTCGGGATCTGGTCCAGTGGACTAAAGAACCCGGGCCGCCGCTGCTGTTGCTCAAGCGGGACGTCCCCGCCGTCGGCACCTACGACACGTTAGCCCACTGGCGCGATCCGCATGTGTTCTGGAATCCAAATGCAAAACAGTGGTGGCTCGCGATCGCGGCTCACGAAAAGACCATCATCGGTTATCCCTACGCCGGCGCCGTCGCGCTGGCCACCAGCACGGATCTTCGCAAATGGACCGTGCGTCGAGAACCTTTGCTCAGCACGCGCGAAATCGTCGCCAGCGAATGCCCGGACATCTTCCCCTTCGGCGACGGCTGGGCGATGGTCTATTACACCGATACCACGCGCATCCGACTGGCCGATGATCCGCGTGGCCCGTGGCGGCGCCCGCCGAACGATGCGCCTTGGGGACTTCATTTTCAGGCAGGCAAAACGGAATTCGACGGCCGGCGGCGCATCATCCATGCGTATCTTCAGCGGGCCGACAGCGATTACGCCAAACATGTCTACGGCGGGTGCATGGCGCTGCCTCGCGAGTTGTACTTGGACGAACACGGCGCGGTCGGCACCCGTCTAGTCCCCGAAGTCATCGCCGCATGCCGAAACGACGCAACTGGTGGGCAGGGATGCCAAGTATTCAACGCCGCAGAGAACGATCCGGTCAAAACAACCCGCGACGCGATAACCTTCGCACCCCAGCCGGGCGCGGCCGCCATGACCGTCTGGCAAGACGCCCCTGCCGACTTCTTTCTCGCGGCTGACGTGCGGTTCACCCCCGGTGCTACGCTCAGCCTCCTGCTGCGCGGCAATCCCCAGGAAAAACATCCGGGACGTGCCAAGCCGAATCCACTCGACGACAGCTACGTCCTAACCCTCGACGCCCACACGCGACAGGTCACACTGACCCACCAGCACGCCTGGAACCGAATGCCCGCGATCCGCACCCAGCCACTCGACCTGCCCACGGATCGCCCCTGCAAACTCCACCTCATGCTCCACGGAGACGTGCTCGAAGCCTTCGTCGACGACCGCATCAGCCTCTGCGCCCGCTTGCAATCGCCAACCGGCGCTCTCGCGCTGCTCGCTCGAGATGGCCGAGCTTCACTGGACAAGCTAAGAATCTCACAACTCCCCGTCACAACCAAGCCATTGAAAGGCCTCTCCAACAAGATCTCAGTGCCTTGATTGACAATCACGGCTGAGACGCGATAAGCTGGCGGAACGGATTGCCTTTGATCTCACGGAGGTTTGCTGTGCGGTTTACGCTTAAGACACTATTCGTTGCGATTTTTGTTTCGGCGTTGATCTGTTGCGTATTTTTCGCTCTACCAGCAAGGCTGACTCTGATCGTCTTGAGTTCGCTCTTCTTTCTGGCTCCACCCATACTGATCGCGGGCATCGTCTACGGCCGGGGATATGGCAGGGCGTTCTCGGTCGGCTGCGTCTCCGCAGGCGGCTGCCTACCGTTTGTCTATCTGTACTATGTGTACGGATTGGCCATGATGTTCTCTGATGGGGATTGGCTCAGCGAGGTTGACAACGACACCATGTTGACAATCAAGGTTTACTTTGCCGTTGCCACGGTACTTATCGGCCTGAGTGGATTGGCTGCAATGAGCGTTCGCTGGCTGTCGTTGCGGTTGAACAGGAAAGACGACAAACTCTCGGCCTCAGATCCGAAGGAATACTCGCTGCTGCACGGACGCGTGGCGACGATCCAGATGGAATCCACGCCCATTGATCCCGAACCGAGACAGAGTTCTCCTTTGTCATAACATGACGCCTATTCCCATGCCCGAGTCAAACGCGACAGCCGATAGGACGACCGAAAACCGGATGGCCATCTTTCTTGGCAGCATTCTGGGATTGGTGTTCGGTAGTACGCTGGTCGCAGGGGTATCTGGTTGGCAACTATGGACCGCAAGTGTGTCGGAGGCGTCGACGGGCAGTAATGCTTCTACCACGACGACACCTTCCGCGTTGACGACGCCGTCGTATGGCACTGCAGCTCCGTCGTACAGCGCCTCGTCGTCGTATGGAACTACAAACACCTACGGGGGCGCATCCAATTACGGGACTACGTCCTATCCATACGCCGGTCCGTACTCGTCGGGGGCTGAGCCGGCGAAGGCGTCCAGCGATTCATCCAGCAAACCGCAGACTGGCGGGTACGATACCCAGCCGGTGCCCAATCCCGCTGGGCAACCGGATGTCAGTGAGCAGTCGCCTATCGAAGATTACTGATCGCTTGCGTTCGACTCGTTTCCGCCTCTCGCGAGCTTCCCTCAGTACTCCCGTTTCTTCACGATTCCCGGCATGGGTATCGGATAAGCTCCGTCTTCATTCGGCTTCAATGGCGGTGGCGAGTCTGGGCCCATCTGGTCGACATCCGGGGCAAATTCGTGGTCGCAGTTCATCATCTCGTCGTAGGTGACCGTCCGTCCGGTGTGGGCTGCCATTCGGCCCATGGACGTAACCAGGCTGGCGATCGCACCGCGACGGGCTTCGTTGTAAGGCTTGTCTTGGCGGATAGCATCGATCAAGTCGTCCCATTCCAGTTGGTAGGGACTGGGGACGGCAGGCGAACGCCAGAGGAGCGTTTCCTCGCTCTCTTTCTGTCCAGAAAACGCCGAGCACGTGCCGGCACCGCCACGCATGCTGTCGATCTTACCGAGACCTTTGCTGCAGTGAGCGTAGCCGGCAAAATGGCTTTCGCAGCCGGCGATGCAGCGACCGAGCATGTACATCTTCGCGCCATCCGCAAAGTTGTATTCGACCGAATACGTGTCGAAGTTCTGATCCACGCTGTTTTGGCGGTAGTGACGTCCGCCCAACGCGTGAGCGTCCACCGGCCAATCTCCTTTCATCCAGCACAGTTCGTCGATGTTGTGGATGTAGAAATCGCTGTAACAGCCACCACTGGCCCAGAGGAAACTATGGAACCGCTGCACCTGATACATCACCTCGGTGACTTCCGAAGGCTTCGGCGGCGAAGCGAAGAAGCCGATGGGGCCGTGCAGGCGATAGGTCCGCATTGAAATGATGTCGCCAATCTCGCCGTCGTTGATGCGATTGACCAGCTCCTGACGTGCCCGGCAGTGACGCCACATCAAACCGACGCCTACCTTCTGGCCGGCCGCCTCGGACTTGTCGGCCAGTTCGAGCAAACGGCGCGTGCTCGGGCCGTCGACCGTGACCGGCTTTTCCATGAACACGTTCAGGCCTTTTTCGAGGGCGTAAGCGAAATGTACCCAGCGGAACGCCGGAGGCGTGGCAAAGATCGCTATGTCGCCCGGCTTCAAGCAGTCCATCGCCTTCTTATGGCCGTCAAAACTAACGAACTGGCGATCCTCGGGAACGTCCATTCGGTCGGCATAGGTCTTCTTCAAGTTATTGAAGCTGGTGGTTAGTCGGCTTGCGAACACGTCGGCCATGGCCACCAACTTGACCGGCCCGTTCGCGACCGACATCGCATTGGCCGCCGCCCCCGTGCCGCGTCCGCCACAGCCAATCAACGCAACATTGATCGTGTTGTCCTCCGCAGCGTGCACATGCGGCACCACCGCCGCGGCTAAGGCCGAAGCAGTAGCCACTTGGCTAGTGCTCTTGAGAAAATGACGACGCGTCGACTTCGAATGCGTGGAACTACTCACGGCGTGGATCCTCCTTTGCACGATCGTTGATATTCATGGCTTCGCTTGATGCGGCGTGGGTCGCCTCGACGAACACAGTATCGCACTAGCGTTGAACTCGCACAATCGGAATAAGGTGCGCCCTCATTCGTGTAGCGATTCGGCTGTAGTTCTACTGTCTACTTGGCCCTACGACCACCAAGGTCCCAAATACGCTACAATCGACGCGCGTTTTCGGTGAACTCCGATGTGGTGTTGGTGAAGGATGTACCTGAGGACATAGGAGAAGCAATGCTATCCAGTTCAGTTTCCGCTCGTGACTCCAATCGCTGCGTGCTGGAAGTGTTCGCGTTGATTTGGCTGGGTTCTACGCCACTCGCTTTCGCGGCGGATGCCGGTGCGACCGCGCGGCTATCGCAACGCTGGGATAGACTTGCCGGCGCGGGCGAGCGACTGGTTTCCCGTGAGCTGTTCTGGTTTGCCGAGGTGGCTTTGGAGAACAGGTCGCATGCTGCGGAGATCGAGCAGGCTTATGCCTGGGCCGAGGAAATGCAGGATCGCGATCCGGACAGTCCAACGTTCGGCAACTTTCGCTGGTACCGCGCGAATCCCAAGCCTCATGACAAAAACGCCGTCGAGTTCTGTATGTCGACCGCTACGGTTACCTGGATCCATTATCGAGACAGGCTCACGCCGGCAGCCCGTGCCTCGCTGGAACGGATGATGCGTTTCGGCGCCGAAGGACTGAAGCGGCATCGCGTCGGACCGAACTACACGAACATCTTTCTTGAAAAGACTTGGAATATGATCGGTGTGGGCCAGGCCATGGAGATGCCGGAGTTGCGAAAGGAAGGCGAGCAAATGCTCGAGCAGTGGCTCGCCTATGCTTGGACGAATGGCATCACGGAGTACTTGAGCGGCACTTACTACGGCGTCAGCTTCGGTCCGCTGGAAAAGATCGCCCAATACGCCAAAAATGAGACCACAAAAGAAGACGCCAACGCGGCCCTGCGGCTGTTCTGGACCGACGTGGCGGCCAACTGGTTCGCTCCGTGCAACCGTCTTGGCGGCGCATGCAGCCGCGAATACAACTTTCAAATAGGAATCAACAGTTCGCTGCAAAAGCGGGTCGGCGGTGCCCTCGATCCAGATAGTATTCAGTACGTCCCACCCGCGGCAAAGGAGGCGTCGTGGTCGGGCACAGAGTCGGTTCGAACGCTGATCGGTACGGTTCCGCGCATGGTTCGTCAGCGATGGGGCAACGACCCAAGCCGAACCGCGTCGCATTACGTTTCGCAACGTTTCAGCATCGGCTCGGCCGGCGCGAACTATGGCCCCATGGACCGGCCGCTGACCGTCAATATCGCCGGTCCGGCGCGAGATCGCACTCCGTTTATCACGTTCTTGATGGATGCTCGTGGCGACGCCTACTGCGCCAAGCCGTTTCGTCTGCCCAGCGGCCATGCCAAGGCCCGTCACCTCTCGCCGTTCCTGGCGAGCGTGCAGAATGGTCCCGAAGTGCTAATGTTGGCCAGCGATCATCCGAAGCGCTGGACCGGCGGCTACCGATACGAGAACCTCGTCCCCACGTGCCTGCAATCGCATTTGACGTTTCCCGCCGACATGGAGGTTTGGATTGGTGACCAACCCCTAAAGAAGCCAAGGGGAACATTCGCTCAAACGGTACCGCCAAACACGCCCGTATTCTTGAAATCTGGTCAGGTCACCGTCGGCGTGCGCGTCGTCATGGCCACGAGCGGCAGCGGTTCTTCCGTTCCTGTCGAATTGGTTCGAGACTCGGATGGACTTCGCCGCGGCGTCATGCGGCTCACCTGCATTCACGACAAGAGTCCACCGAAGACCCGCGGCACGGTGGCTCTGTGGGTCGCTGTCACCGCGACAGATAGTCCGGACGAGATCGCTGAGTTCCGGCGACGTCTCGGAGCGCCAGCCACAGTGGATGTCTCCGGCGATCAAGTCAGCGTGGCCGTTCCGGGGCTGGATCGCAAGTTGCAGATTGTAGCCGACGTTGAACGCGAAGAGCGGATCTCACTGACGGGTGCAGACCAATTGGGATCGGCGTTGTTGACCGTAAACGGGATCGACTCAGGTACACGCGTCTTGGCCGCCAGCCCGGCCTTGAAGAAGCAGCATGAGGCAACGGAACGTATCCTCCAGGCTGCCCGTTCCGGCAAGATCGCAGCCCTCAAGCCCAACAAGCCCTTGGAGGCTGAAACAACCGTGCTAATCGACGGCAGCATGCGGGTGATGGCGGATGCCAATGCATCGGGTAAAAAGTGCCTGTGCAAACCCGACGATCCTGCGTTGGCAAGGCTGGCTGGGCGCGCCGTCTGGGTGCTGGAAGTTCCTCATGATGGTCCCTACCATTTCTGGGCCCGCCTGCGAGCGCCGTCTAGAGAGGGAGATTCATTCTACATCCGCCTTTATCAGGACGACGGACGATTCCAGCGGCACCAAGTTTGGCACACGGGAGTCCACAGGAGCTATCGGTGGGTACAAATCCCGCCTGCCAGTCCGAGCCAGTTGACGGCAGGCCAGGCATTTCTGGAAATCCACGCCCGCGAAACGGGCACCATGCTCGACGCCCTCGCGTTTTCGGATGACGCTGCATGGAAACCACAAGAAGAAACAGCCCGTCACGGTCCCACTCGATGACCGGCAACAATGAGCTGGCAAAGGACTCTGCAACGTTCTCCGAGCCACGCGATTTAGGATCACCACAACGTTCAAGGGAAGGATATCTATGCCGAACACAATCACGCGAATGAGACAGACCACGCTGGCGAGTTACGTGTTCTCGATACTAGCTAGCGCTGTTGTTTGCCCTGTCTATGCGGATGCGACGAGTCCACCAAGCCGCGGTGATCTCGTGTTCCAGACCGATTTCGAGACACCGCAACAACGTGAAGCCTGGTCGCAGGCGAACTTCGCCGTGTGGGAGACAGGCCACGAGGGCACGACCTCGTTGTGCGTCACCGCCCCGACCGATCAAGCGCGGAGCGGAAACATGATCCAGGTCCCGCTGGACCTGACACGCTATCGCGGCTACAGGCTGCTGTTCGAGTGCATGGCGAAGGCCGAGAACGTCACCAAGCCGTCCCAGCCATACTTGGGCGTGAAGTTCATGCTGCATTTCACGTCCAAAACTGACGGTCCGTTCTGGCAAAACCAAAACGGCGTGTTCGGTTCGTTCGATTGGCGTCCGCTGCGTTTCGTTGCAGCAATCGCTCCCGATGCCACGGGCGGGCAGATCCAACTGGGGTTACAGGACAGTTCCGGTAAAGTCTGGTTCGACGCGATCAAAGTCACGGTCATCAAGGGGCCTCCGCCCAAGCGTCCGAAGCCACCAGCCAATCCCGGGCCCGTTTTCAAAGGGCACGACTTGCCTCGGCTGCGCGGCGTCATGTCTCCCCACACGTTTCGCGACGAGGATCTGCGTGTGCTGGGCATGGAATGGAACGCCAACGTTATCCGCTGGCAGATCACTCGCAACTGGGGCCGCGTGGGCACGGATCGCAATTTGGCAGAATACGATCGCTGGCTGGACAGTAAACTCGAAGATCTTGACAAGGCACTGGACGCCTGTCGCCGTTACGGGTTGAAGGTGGTTGTCGACATGCATTCGCCGCCGGGTGGTCGATACGAGAACAAGGATTTGGCGATCTTCCACGAACCGGTTTACCAGGACCACTACGTGGCGCTGTGGGAGAGGATCGCTCGACGCTACAAAGGCCATCCGGCGGTCTGGGGCTACGATTTAGTGAACGAGCCGGTCCAGAACGTACCCTCGCCGTCGGGAGTCGCGGATTATCTGGGAACTCAGGCACGCGCCGCCAAGGCCATCCGCGCTATCGACACGGATGTGCCCATCTTCATCGAGGCGAGTGAATGGGACTCGGCCGCCGGTTTCCGTGAACTCGAGCCAGTGGATGTGTCCAACGTAATCTACCAAGTCCACATGTACGTACCCGGTGAGTTCACGCACCAGGGCGTCCACAACAAAGTGACCGGAATTGCCTATCCCGGCAGGATCGGCAGCACCCAGTGGGATAGAGAACAACTCCGAAAGGTGCTGGCGCCGGTTCGCGAGTTCCAGCTTGCCTACAACGTGCACATCTATGTGGGTGAATTCAGCGCCATCCGCTGGGCGCCCGGCGCGGCCGACTACCTGCGCGACTGCATTGATCTGTTTGAAGAATACGGCTGGGATTGGACGTACCACGCGTACCGCGAATGGACCGGCTGGAGCGTCGAGCACAGCGGCGATCCAAATGACCATCAACCCGCCCAAGAGCCCACAGACCGCAAGAAGCTGCTGCTCGGCTGGTTCGCACGCAACAAGAAACCCGGCTAGCCCGGAGAATGCACCCGCACATACTCACGGTGCCGGCGATGCTCCTGATCCGCAGCGCACGCGGCCGCCACAAACGAAGTTTGACGCCGTCGACCACAACCAGAAAATTGCTCGCAGCCAGCATGACCGCCGACCAGCCCAGAGCGATGACCTCCCAGCCGAACTGTGTCCGCAGGCCATGCGCCGACGCCCCCATCGATGCGAATGCCAACATCGCACAAATCATCCAAATGTAGGCCATCGGACTCCGTTGTACTCCCGCAAAGCCGTGAATTTGAGGGTCTGGTTTTCCAGGAGAGCCTTGACTCCTTGCACCGTCAAGAACTTGAACAGGGTCACGTGTTCGTCGCTCATCCCCAGCCCTCCTTCGCACAGGCATCGAACCATTGACGATATCCTAACCAAAGCATCGTTCGGGTGAATCAGGGCATAAGGCCCGTTTGTCTGTTCCGCCCTTAACTCTTTTGCGAGGCTGCATTTAAGTACCTGCCCAGTTGCGATTCGCACCCCGCAAGGGGTAGAATCGTTTGCGAGATGCAAAAGCACCGAACACACCAGATCGACGATCTTGCTCAACGGGTTCTCCCTGACGCCCTCGCTCCGACCTGGGTTCTCAACGAACAGCACAACGACTACGGCAAGGATTATCTCGTCGAGGTTGGCGAAGACGACGGCGACCTGACGGGCAGTAGTTTTTACGTTCAGCTAAAGGGCCAAGAGAAAGCGACCATCAGCGCAGATGGGACGCTGGTGAAGTACTCACTCGAATCGAAGTACGCCAACTACTACTTCGACAAGATCAAGGATCTGCCGGTGTTCTTGGTCGTAGTGGATGTCAACCAAGAGAGAGGCTGGTGGCTGTTTCTCCAACCGGTGCTGGAAGCTGACCAAACTTGGAGGAAACAGGGCAGCATCACCCTAAGCCTGTCTGCGGCCACCAACATCACTGACACAGACAGCCTGCGTGAAGCGGTGGACGAGGCGAAGAAGTGGATGCGACTACACCATCCTGAGTCAATCCACGAGTCGGTCGTCGCTCACAAGGAACGAATTGACCGCACGGACCCTCGGTTTGACGTGGCTGTGTCGCTGGTCAACGACAAGCCCAGGTTTAAGCTGCTGGCGAAGGAGGAGGTTCTGCTCACTTTCGATTTCAGCGGTGATCCAGACGAAATCGGCACGAAGGTCAACGAATTGATCGACAAGGGAGCCTTGGTTGCCTTCAAGCCGGGCGAGGTCAGGGTCACGGGCAGCAAACTGTTTGAGGATGTTGAAGAGACCGGGTGCTCGATTCAGGCGGCGATCAATCTGACGGGCACTTTCACCATTGCTTGTCGAGACTCAGAAGGCGGGGAACTGGCACGATTGAGTGACGTGCCCGGTCGGTACACGGGAGGCCGCAGGGAGCTTTGGTTCGAGGGAGAATTGGTCAATTCGCCGCTGACCATCAAGCTCGGCCCACTGGCACAGGGTGTGGGCGGCTCAGTGAAGTTAGACCTGAACCTTGACAAATGGGACGGACAGCCTCTGAGTCAATTGGCCTATTTTGATCGGCTCTACCATTTTTTCCACACACTCCCGCATTCGACCGAGAGCGAAATCAACTGTCAGCAGGACGGCAATCAAGTGTTCTCCGTGACACTGCCGATTCAGAAGCAACCATTTGCTGGACCGCTGGCCCACTACCTTGGAATACTCTCAAAGGCACGAAAAGTTGCCCGGCATTTCGACGTGAATCCTACTTGGACCGTCGAATCGTTCGATCAGGAAAACCAAGAGAATGCAGAACAGCTTTACGCCATCTTCTTTGAGGACGGTTGGAGGCAGCCGATGCCGAACGTGCGGTTGACGGCAGACTGCATCCGAAGGACCTTCAACTCTGATGCAGCCAGACAGGCAACGAAACCGGGATTCTTGAAACTGATTTCCGACTGCAAATACATGTTTCTCAGTGAAGAGATCGAGGTCGGAAGGTTGGTTCAGGACTACAGTAATATGTCAATCAGAATCATGGACAAGAAGCGGCGTCCAGCGAAGAGGAAGGCGAAAGGTCGGAAGAAGAAAGGGAAGGTCAGCAACGTATTTCGTCGCCGCACTGTGAAGATCGCCTTGGTAGGAACAAAGAAGACCGTCATGCGGATCTCGAAAGAGGAGGAACCATTCTCGGAACCGGCAGCCGGGTTAACGATGATTTCTGAGAGGACCAAGGTGACAGAATCATGAATCACTGACTCGACCTGTCGAGCGCAGGAGCAAGCAGGGAGCTTCGCCATGCGTTACTGGTGGGTGAACCAAGACCAGACGTACAAGCAGGAAACGTAGAGTGGCTAGAGAATCAGGCAAAGTGACCTTCGATCTTCACATCGGCATCGACTACTCCGGGCGGGAGACCCCAACATCCCGAACGCCCGCTTTGCAGGTTTACGCCGCCTTCGACACTGAAGAGCTTCGTCGCATCTTGTCACCATCTTCGACTGAGAAGACCTTCAAAAACTGGTGCCGCAAGGAAGTCGCTGAATGGCTGATCGAACAGACCGAGAAGAACGTCACGTTCATCGCCGGAATCGATCACGGCTTCTCCTTCCCGATCAGCTACTTCGAGCGTTACGGGCTCAAATCATGGCCACCGTTCCTCGAGGACTTCTGCGAGCACTGGCCAACCGACAACGATCGCACCTACGTCGATTTCATTCGTGACCGTGATGAAGGCCCTCCAGATCGCACCGGCGACCCCACCGATCTGCGGCTGACCGAGCAGTGGACATCCTCGGCCAAGTCCGTCTTCAAGTTCGATGTTCAGGGCTCCGTTGCCAAATCCACACACGCCGGAATCCCGTGGCTGCAACGTATCCGGGAGGAGATCGGCGACAAAGTGCATTTCTGGCCATTCGATGGCTGGAAGGTGCCCAAAAACAGATCCGTGATCGCCGAGATTTACCCATCGATCTTTCGCAATCGGTATCCGAAGGGTGACCGGACTGCCGACCAGCAGGACGCCTACTGCGTGGCCAGATGGTTGATGGAGACGGAAAAGCGTGGTTTCTTGGATCGCTATTTCGATCCGCCCTTGACTGATGAAGAACGCCGAATTGCGGATCTGGAAGGCTGGATTCTGGGGATTGCATGAGGATACAACCGTGGACCACGACACCGTAGTCGAGGAATGGCGTCGGAGTGCTCAACAGCACGACGATGAGAACTACGAGTTTCTCCGCAGCCTAAAGTTCCGGGACTATGGCTATGATACAGACGAACTCGCTGCTGAGTTGCACGAGCGAGCCTTCCGGATCGTCGATTGTACTCGCTGCGCCAACTGGTGCAAAACCAAGGACATCAAGTTCGATGATGAGGACATCAAGCGGATCGTCGAGCATCTGAACGTGCCGACTGCCAAATTCATCGAGACGCACTTGGAAGCCGAGGAAGAGGACGGCCCGTACAAGGCTCGCCGGAAGCCGTGCCCGTTTCTCGGCGACGACGACCGCTGCACGATCTACGACGTGCGGCCTACCGTATGCCGAGAGTACCCGCACACCGATAAAGAAGGCTTCACATTCAGAACGATGGGCGTTGCCAACAACGCCCTGACGTGTCCGGCTGTGTTCTGGATCGTCGAAGAAATGAAGAAGCGAAGCAAGTTCCGCAGAAGGAAGAAAAGGAGACGACGACGTTTGTATGGAGAACCAGAGCATGGATTCGATATGGAGGCAGAAGGGAGCCACGCTGAGTGACAAGTCCGCCCGGCAGGAGTACGGTCTGACTCAAGATGAACTTTTTGCGGCCATGCGTGCGGGCAAGTTGCAGTTCCGGGAAAGCAGCATGCATGGCAATCCGTGGTTTCGGCTGCTGCGGCACGAAGTCGAGGCCCTCGTCACGGAGAAGGGCGGGCAGGATCACCTGCACAAGAAAAAGCTCCGGAAAGAGCTGGCCGATCTCGACAAGGAGGCCAGGAAGATTAAGACCCGCTTGAAAGCCATCGAACGGCGACGGGCTGAGTTGATGAAGGAGCTTGGCGGATGACGGTATCCGGACGAGTTTCCGCCTTTCGGTGAGCCCTGACCATGCCCTTCGGTAGCATTCGCGAAGAATGCGGCGAAGACAATAGCTGCGACGTAGGGAAACAGAAGAAAGAGGATTCCATGAGGCTTTCGGAAGATAAAATCAAGCACGCGATTCTGCATCCCCAGCTGGAAATCCGCCAGCGAGCGGTGAGGTACTTCTCTGAATGCTACAGTGAGGACGAGAGCGTCGTCCCTTTGGTGATCCAGGCGGTGGAAAGATACGGTCGGGAGGACGCCTACCACTTAGTCGGGGGCTCCGTCGATCTGCGTCATACGGAAGAGACAATCTCTTGGGTCATTGAAGAACTCCGAGACCCCGACGCCGAACGCTATGAAAACTACGTTTTCAACCTTAATCGTGTACTCTGTCACGCCGAACCGGCACTGCTGATCCATCGGGACACGGAAATTCTCGAAACTTGCCGCTTTTATCGTGAAATGGTGGACCACTTCACCCGACGCCTAGAACTGCTTTCGTGGGACGAGGCAGCGTGCTGGCAGCAAATCGAACAAATCTGCGAGGACGGCAAGGACAAACGATTCGCCAACGAGGTGGATCTGTCCTTTGCCAAAGACATTCTGGAGGCCCTGGCCCGGATCGGCGACGAAGTTGAACAGCGCGTGCTCTCGGTCCTTTCGCAGAAGATCGAGAGCTTCGAGCACAATCCGATGAAGTGGATGGAGCCACTGATGGTGATACTTGCCGGGCTGCTCCGGATGGATGCGGCGATCCCAATGATCCTTGGCAAGCTCCACGAAGACGACAGCCTGTTGGCCGGGTATTGTATCGAAGCCCTGTCCCGTGTCGGCACCGATGCTGTGGTTGCCGCTGTTGCCGAGGATTTTGCCGACGCCAATCGGCACTTCCGCCTTTACGCCGCCAACGTCTTCGAGAACATTCATTCTGACCTCGCCGTGCACAAGGCGGTCGGGCTATTGGCGACCGAGAAGGACAAACAGATCCAGCGGGATCTGGCTCATGCCGCCGTGTCGCATTTCGCCCAGGAAGCCGTGGAGCCAGTACGTCAATTGATTCGCTCACAGCGGCTCGATGGAGACTTGCGCCATCTGCGAGACTATCTTGTGGAGACTTGCACGATTATGGAGGAGCGATTCCCTGAGTACGATGAATGGCAAGCTGCTGGCAAGCTAGAGCGTGAGGAGCACCGAAAGCAACTGGATGCCGTGAAGGACGACCCAATGGCCGCTCTGTCATGGGCCTTGGGGCGGGCCAAGGATGACTTTGCTTCCGATGAGCCAGAGGAGCCGAAGACCGCGTCCTCTGCCTCCGATCTTCTCTCTTTTGATGAACCTTCGATTGGCAGTAGTTCAGACGCAGAGTCGAAACGGGTCGGAAGGAATGATCCATGCCCATGCGGAAGCGGGAAGAAGTACAAGAAGTGCTGCATGAGGAAAAAGCACGACTGACGAGTTGGCTATCCCAACGGAGACACAGTATGGCAAAACGCAAGCCAAAATCGCCCATAGAAGGCCGCTGGAGCATTGTCTCGATGACCGAATGGGACGAAGGGTCTTTGCACGAGGAAGTCCAAGCGTTTATCGAGTTTAGTGCCAAGGACACCGGCGAGTTTCACTTTGGGTACGTCCAAGGCCAGATGGATTGCCGGGCCACTGTGAAAGACGGCAATCCCGCCGTCGAGTTCACATGGGATGGACATGACGAAACGGAGCATGCATTCGGACGTGGTTTGGCGGTCCTCGAAGGAGACCAGCTTGAGGGTATGGTCTTCTTCCACTTCGGTGAATATTCGGGCTTCACGGCTCAGCGTGCCGAGCACAACTCAGCCCGAAAAGGGAAGTGACCGGCCATGCGGGAATGGAGCGGCAAACTCAAGTTTGGCAAGGGCTCCGCCTTTGTGAAGTGGGAAACAAACCATGCTCCATCCATCCTCTGCGAGAAGCTTGCGTCAGGTGAATGCGTGAATTGGAAACGGAGGCGAAGGCCATGACAGACCTCAAAGGCGACCGCCTATATGTGAACTTGAGTGCCTCGCAAGTCAGGCGGCGACTCAAAGGATTCGGCCACGGCGTCAGGAAGATACAGAGTGCCGGAAAGAACCGCGCCGTCATCATCCATACGGCTACGGGCAGCATCGAGAGAGACTGCTCGCGCAATTCGAAGACGTCGAGCCATCATCACCTGAGGAAGAAGGTCGCAAAGACGCAGAGGACTGAAAGGCCACGTGCTGATTCGAATTCACGGGGGAATAGTGATGACATTTCAGTCTCGATTCCTTTCGACTGTTTTGATGTTGCAGGGTCTTACTCTTGCCATGTCGCTGGCGTTTGCGGAAAACGCGTCCGTGGGTTCGTTGGCTCCGGATCGCGTTGAGTCTTTCTTCATCGCGGCGGATGAGCCCAGCGACTTGCGATGGCGTGTCGCCAGTGGAGAACTGACGGGACCCGTCGAATACGTGGTGCGCGACTACTGGGAGACGCCGATTGCCAAGGGCCAAGCGAAGGCCACCAAGGATGGTGTGATCCATATTCAACTTGCGCTGAAGCAGGGCTTCTTTGATGTCGAATTCCCCGCAACTGAGCAGCGTTTTGGCATGGTGGCGTTACCGGCGTTCTCGGAAGCGCCAGACGAATTCTTCTGCATCGACAGCGCTTTGTCGTGGCTGGTTCAAGACGATGCGACGCGCGACGGATTGATCCGCGTTTTGCGGCGCAGCGGCATTGCCATGTCACGCGAACGTTTTTCTTGGTCGCAGATCAATCCGGGTCGTGGAAGCTGGCAGTGGGAAACGGGCTCTCGGTACGAGTCGACTCGCAAACGGTACTCCACGATCGGCGTACCGGTGCTTGAAATGTGTCACGACGCACCGTCGTGGTTGGGACGCGTGGCGAAGTACCCGGACGATCTGGTCGAAGCCGTCGCCGCCTGGCGACAAATCGAACAGCGTTGGCGAGCCACGTGGGGGGCGCTCGAGGTCTGGAACGAGCCGGACATCTTCTTCGGAGCGAACCTGCCTGCCGATCAGTACGTCGCCTTGGTCAAAACCATGGCTCACGCGACCGGCGAGACGACGCCACACCTGCCGTTGGTTGGCGGCGCAGTGGCGCACTTGAATCGCGCGTATCTTGACAACGCAGCCAAGAACGAACTTCTGGATCACATCGATGCGTTCAGCTTTCACACCTACGGTCGAGCGCCTTCGATGCAGGGACAAGTTGAAGGCTACCGGTCGTGGTTGAAGGCTCACAAGCGAGAGACAGTGCCATTGTGGTTGACCGAATGCGGCCGGCCATGGCCACGCGGTACGGATCGCCCGGCGATGAGACCGGATCAAGTCAGTGCATTGGACATCACGATGAAAGCCGTCGAGGCACGCTGTTGCGGCGTTGCTCGATACTTCGCATTCGTCTACCCCTTCTACGAAGAACGGGACAACAACTTCGGCATGATGGGCCGTTCCGCTACTCCGCTGCGATCGATGGCAGCCTACGCGCATCTGATGACTGTTCTGGCGCACAAGGACTATTTGGGCGATCTCGCCTGCGACGACTCGTCAGTACTACGATCACGTGTGTTCGGCGACGACCATGAGGCCGTGGCGGTGTTGTATCGAGGCGAGCCAGACCCGTCCGCTACCGTGAAACTTCCCGTGCCAGCCTTGCGAGCCGTGGGGTTGGACGGCCGCAGCCTGCAGCCAGCCGGCGACGGAAGCATCCCCATCCCGGACGGATTAGTCTACGTCTGGCTCGATCGCCAGCGGTTGCGCGACCATCTGCTGACCGATACGGGAGCCATGCGGCTGTGGACAACCGCACACAAGCCACCGCCGCCGCCGAAGGTCATTTCCCCGCTGGTAATGCGATTCGAGTGGGACAGCAATGTCTTTCAGGCGAAATCGGAGGGATATCACATCGCTGGCGAATTGCCCAACAAGACACCGATGGTGGTGCGAGTGTTCAACCTGTCCGATCAGCGCGCGGATGTGATGCTACGTCTGACGAATTCGTCTCCCTCGGCTCAATTGACCAATGCACAAGAAATCTCGGTTCCGGCATCTGGTTCTGCCGTCGCGAAATGGTCAGCGGACCTTCAGAAACTGGCCGACATCGACGCCAAAATCGAGTTGATCTTCACCGCCACGAATCGTGCCGGACAAGAGGAGACGCGTTTGGTCGTCGACTTGGTGGGCGAGCCATCTCTCTCGCGAATCCTCAAGCAGCATCCCGACAGTATTCGTCTGCCGGTCACGGAGCTTTCCCGATGGCGAACGAACATCACGGGGCACGGCAAGATGTCCATGAAACGCACTGATGACGGCAATTGGCAGATGCATGCCAAGTTCACGCAATCAGACCGTTGGGTCTATCCTTACTTTCGACTGCCAGAGTCGCTGGACCTGACCAAAGCCACCAGATTCGCAATCCGCGCTCGCTGCCAGAAGCCGGCAACTGTCCGCTTGTTTCTCTGGGAAGGAGATACGGGAGTCGGCTATCTGACACCCCGCTCGATCATAACCGCCGATGGAAAGTGGCACACGGGGCTCGTTCGTTTCGACGAACTCTCGCTTAGCGGAGCCAACCGTCCGGACCCCAACGATCGACTCGACCTCGATCAAGTCGACCGAATATCCATTGGGATGAACAGCGATTCTGGGGAGAATCAGCTGGAAGTAAGCGACTTGTATCTGCGATAGCGGCCTATCTTTCCGCCCTTGGCTCTCAAGCCATTCAATCTGCTAGCTTTGCAGTCGCGGGCATCTCGTATTTACTTGCGAGCCACAATCTGAGACAAGACGCCACGCGTTGATGACCACCCAGGGATGGTGTGCGCACATCATTCGATTTGCGTTCCTGTGCCTCTCGTCGCTCGTCCTCTCAAAGACTGCAGAATTGGAACTGAATAAGATGTCAGATGCCAATCAGACACAGAAACTCTGCGAAACCGCAGAGGTCAGCAGCAGAAAGATCCTTAATCCGAAGGGACTCGGGCAGTATGGCGGAATCTGTGCGGACCGGCCGGTGCTGGTAATCCTGGCGGCTGGCAAGGGAACGCGATTCGGCCAATCGCCCAAATGTGCACAGCTCGTCTGTGGAACGCCCTTGGCGCGTCATTCTATTGAGGCTTTTCGGCGGTTCAAGGCGGCTCCCGTCGTCGGCGTCGTCGGCTATCGGCACGATGAAGTAGCCGCCGCCCTCGGAGATGACAACATCTATGTGAGGTCGGAAGATCCCACTGGGGGCACAGCATTCGCGGCCTATGAGGCGCTCAGCGTGGCGGGTCTTGACGAGAACAATCCGCTTCTCATCATCACGATGGGCGATCGCGTGGTGGCAACTGGGGTGTTTCGTAGATTGTACGAGACGCATACGACGGGGCCGAGAGAGGCGGATCTGACGCTGTTGACCGCGGTCTACGAGCCGCCGAAGAACCGAGGCAAAGGCAGGCTGGTTCGGGACGCGCATCGCCGCGTGCTGAGGATTGTCGAACAACGAGACATCGATGCGATTACCGACGGGATGCTGAGGCAGACGCTGGAGGATACAACCGAGGGAAATTGCCCGCTCTACGCGATACGAGCGTCGACCCTGCGTCGATATCTGGCTGATCTCACGAACGACAACGCTCAGCAACAATTCTATTTCACCGATATCGTCGAAGCGATCAGCCAAGATGGCGGCGACATCCGCACGATCACCACCAGTACCGATGATTCCGAGTACGACTTGCTGTGTTCGGATGTGACGCGTCCAATGGACTTAGCGCTGCTGGAAGGCATTCTCGCATCCAGACGTTCTGGCAACACGCCTTCGGCATCAAGTGTTGAGGAGGTGGCTCGGGCGATTGTTGCCGACCGGCCCATTGGCCAAGTGGCTGCAATCGCGTCGCAATTGGAGGAACTCGCCGAGACATCGTCCAAGGAAGAACTCGGCTTCGAGGACGATCAGCCCGTTGGTATCGGCTTCTCGGGCGGCCGAATTCGAATCGCCTTTATGCACCCGGACATGGGGCGATTCTTCGGCCCCGCATGGCAGATGCCCTTCGGTGCCCGCGATGCGTCCGGACGCGAGCAAATCGTCATTCTGACTCAAACGGCCGACGACGGAAAAATCCATCTGTACCCCACGAATCCGCAGCTCCGTGAAAAACTCAACGCGGTCCCTTCCGACAACGAATGTATGTACCCAGGCGAAGAAGTGGCAGACTGGTACAGTTACGAGGGATTCGGTACGCGGATGGCGGAGAACCTACTCCTGTCTCTCGGCTACTTCACCGATGAGGAACTGAAGAAACGGCGCAAGAACCAGCTACCGCTGCCCCCAGCATCGCTGTGGATCAGCAACAGCATGCGAAGGCCTTTTTCGTTGATCGGCAACGCGATCGCTTCGATGCGCACATTGCGAGCAGGCAACCTCGGCGCGAAAGTGCAGAAGTTCCTGGGACGTGACGGATTTCGCGGACTCCGCGTGATGTCGACAGGAAGCATTCCCCAGGGTGGATTCTCCAGTTCGTCGGCCGTCACTGTGGCCGTCAAGAACGCGGTCAGTTCGCTGTTCGATCTGGGAATCGCACCCGATACACTGGTGCATCTTGCCTGTCAGGCCGAGTACGGGACCGGAGTGCGCGCCGGCGCATTGGACCAGGCGACCGAGCAGAAGGGTAGGCCTGGACGGGGTACGTTGATTTCGTCAAATCCACGCGAAAACTACCGAATTATCGGCACGTATCCGGTCCCGGCCGATCGTTTCCACGTTCTGTTCGCGTACAGCGTCGATCGCGACCGGGAAGCGTGGCGGTGGTCGTCCGGCACGTATGCCGGGTCGGGCGAACCGGGTAGTCTGACAGCGGCCGAAATGCGCAAGATGACGGGCAAGGCATCTGAACTGGCCGCTTTGCTCACCCGCCTGCCTCTGGATAGGGACTTCTTCCAGGAAATGGAACAAGACCTGGTGCAACACGGCGAGCTGCGCGAGGACACGCAACGGTGGGTGCACGATGTGTTAAGAAAGCTGCCGCTCAGGATCACGCAAGAGGAGTTGCGGTCGCACGTCTCCCGAGATCGACAGTGGTTCATCGAGCAGCTCATGCAAGAGCACAAGCTGTCGGCAAACAAGGCCAGCGAGAAGGCGGATGCGACGATCAATGCCCTGTTCAGCGGCTGGCGCGATCCGATGCTGAGGCGAACGACGCGATCTGGTCGTTTGGCCCAGGAACTGGGGGTGCCACTCCGAGCCATGGTGGGCTACCTTTTCGGCGAAGTAGCGAAGAACTTCTACTTGATCCATCACACGGACCAGTGGATTGAATGCGTTTCGCGATCCCAACGAGGCGACTGTTGTTTCTCCATCGACCCGGAAGCCCTTCCGTCACAGTTCGAGATGTTCAGCGAAATGGACTGGGAGAAGGCATACTCCGGTCCTGCGTTGATGCAGAAGTGGCTTGAGCGCTGCGAGGTGACTCCCTTCGACTACAATCGAGGTTTGGAGGACGACTGCCTGACGGTGCCGGAACCATCGCCGCTGCATTTGATCGAGGGGACCAACTTCTTTCGCGGGTTGGCGCTGATCGATCTGGCCGAGGCCATGCTCAAACGGGCCTTCGGCAGCGACGCGGTGGCCGTGCGTGTCAATGCGGCCGGCCAGGGCGATTTCTTCCAGGTACACGTGGATACCACAATCGCAGATGTCGAGCGCGTCAAGCGATTCATCCAGAATGCGTTCTACCGCCGCTTCGGCCTCGCGCCCGAGCAAGAGTTTATCGAACCCCATCCGGGCGGAGGCGCCGTTGGAACACGGCTCAGCCGTTTTGACCAACTGCCCGATCTCATTCGCGAACTCCGCGCTAAATCAAGCGGGCGTTCAAGTCGCCACGTTGCGTAGACCACGTCCCGTGGCACGCGGGTTTTCGTCGAGTGACATCTTTCGGTAGGACAATCGCACTCGGAGCTATGCGATCTCCGGCAGTTCGAAGCCCTTCCGGTGCTCGCGGCCGACGTATTGGTTGGCCTCTTCGTCGTCGAACGTCTCGGTCTTGGCATCGAATCGCAGCTTCTTGCCTGTACGCCAGGAGATGTTGCCGGCGTGGCACATGGCCGTGCTGACGTGGCCCGAGTAGATCTCCTGGTTCAGCGACTCGCGATCACGACTGCGTACGGCGTCCAGGAAGTTACGGATGTGGGCCTGCTGGGTCTGGCCCCCGTTGCCGCTGCCCTCTTTGACCACCTTGCCCGCGGCGTCGTAAGCCTTCCACGAGTTGTTTGTCAGCATAATCCAACCGTTTTCGCCATAGACGACCGCTCCTTCGCCGATGCCGAACAGTCTTGGCCGTGACCAGAGACGCATCTCGTAGGTCAGGACCGCGCCTGGGTACTCGTAGTTGATGATCTGCGTATCGGGCCACTCTTGGTCGTCCTCGAAGAAGAACTTGCCGCCGGAGCAGCAAATCGCGTCGGGCATCCCTTCCAGGCCCATCAGGTAACGGCAGTAGTCGATGCGGTGGACACCGTCGTTGCCCAGGTCGCCCGTGCCGTAGTCGAACAGCCATCGCCAAGCGCCACCGACGATTGATCGGTTGTAGGGGCGCTCGGGCGCAGGACCCTGCCAGATGTTGTAGTCCAGCTCCGCCGGCGGTTCGCTGTCCGCAGCCAGATGGACGGCGCCGTTGCGCGCCGTCTCCCAGGCCTTTCCATAGATCACCTTTCCCAACGCACCGCTCTTTACGTATTCGACCGCGTCCTTCAGGAAAGGGGCGCTGCGGATCTGCGTGCCCATTTGCACCATGCGGTTGCGCTTGCGTGCGGCGGCCACGGCCGTCTTGCCCTCAAGGATGTTGTGGCTGGCGGGCTTCTCGACGTAGACATCCTTATCGGCCAGGCATCCGTGGATCGTGGGCAGCGCGTGCCAGTGATCTGGCGTGGCAACCATGAACACGTCTACCGACTTGTCGTCAAGCAGCGTACGATAGTCATTGACCAGCTTGGGCATGAGCCCGGTCTTTTCCTTCATCTGCGCTCCGCGCTGCTGGCGCATCGACTCTCTGACGTCGCAGATGTGCGTGATAGCGCAGTCCGGTTCCGCGGCGAGGCTGTGCATTACCGAGTTGCCGCGTCCGCGAACGCCGATGCAGGCGACGCTGATCTTGTCGTTCGCGGCGAACGCCTTGGCGCTCAGCCCGGCGGTCAAACCCAGGCCGACAGCGGCCGACTGTTGAACAAAGCAACGGCGGGTGGTACGAGACAACATGGAAAAGCCTCCTAACGCGGCCCGTGGCCGCAGAGAAAAGGGATGCGGGGAGCGAGGTACGGGATTCGGGATACGAGAAGTGGGATTGGCGGCGGGCTAACGGTCTTGATATGCCAACACTAGTCACAGACGCCAATCGGTCGTGGCAACACGGTTCCGACATATCCCGTCCCGTATCCTGTATCCCGCATCGCGTATCCCGTATCCCGCATCGCGTATCCCGTATCCCGCATCGCGTATCCCGTATCTTACATTGTTTCTGTGGCCTCCTGTTTTGCCGAGCCAGCGTTTCTCCTACTCTGGCAAGTCACCATCTCCGGTCGGTTCTCCCTTCATCACCCACGAAAGATTGAATCTCGCTACTTGGGAGCCGCCGCCAGGGCCGCCTTCGAATTGGAGATAGATCCAACCTTCGCTGGGCGTCCCGGGCCGGCCGGCGTTCAGCGAGGAATAGGCACTGGGGCCATCGAATACGAGCCGCTTGACCGGCCACGTCTTGGCGCCGTCGAAGCTGGCCCAAACGGTGATGCGCTCGCGTTTGGCTTCTGCGGTGTCCAGGTTGCTGAAGATCAAGATGTCCTTACCCTGGACAGGCAATCGCACCAGCCCGCCCATGCAGCCGTACGAGCGGTGCTGATGACCATCGGGCAAGGCATCAACAACGGCCCAATCCTTCCAGGTCTTGCCGCCGTCGATGCTCCAGGCGCAACGCCGGCGCGTCGGCTTCGGGTTCTCTTGCCAGTGTACGCGCGAGTTGTAATAGATGCGGCCATCTGACAATTCGGCAACTGTTGCCTCACCCGTCCCGTTCTCCGGAAACGGATCGCTGGTATGCCAGTTCTTGCCGCCGTCATCGCTGTAGATCGCGTTGGTGTAGTGATTCGGCCACTCGGAACGGTCGTTCTTCGCCCCGTACCAGCGCGATGGTCGCAGCAGCCTTCCCTTGTGCTCTCCATGCCGTAGCGTAATTCCATGCTCGTTCATGTGCATCGAAGGAACGTTGCCTTTGCCGTCCTTGTTGATGACCGTCTCCTGCGCGTTCCAAGTTTTGCCGTGATCGGTGCTGCGGTAGACCGTCACCGGAGACGGTGGATGATGAGCTTCGATGAACGCCAGGATATCCCCAGTTGTTTCGTCGACGGTTACTCCGCCACCTTGGAAGCCGGGCTTGGCAATCATGATTACCTCACCCCAGGTTTTGCCGCCGTCTTCACTGCGTCGCACCTTGACACCGTCACGCCCCCACGTCGCCAGGATCGTGCCATCTAGAGCAACAGCAATGTTTGGAAACCGTTCGCCTTTGAACACCTGCTGCATTTCAAGTGTTGGTTCCCCCATGAATGGCCCAAGCTCGCCTTCGAGCTGGCTCTCGGCGGCAGTGACGTTCGTCATCATCGTCAAGATGGAAAGGACAAACGTTGCACACAAGAGGGCATTTCGGTTCTCTAATGGGAAGCGTTGCATAATGTTGAACTCCTCTCTACGAGTTACGTAAGCGTGCCTGGCGATTCGATACGTCAGAACCCACGTCTCTCGGGAGGGCGAGGCTCCTGCCGAGCCGTGACTCGGTGCCAGAAATCCGGCTCAGCAGGAGCTTCGCCCTCCCAATTACCAGCCACTCACAGGTGCATTCTTGTCGGTTGGCTCGATGGTTCTTTGTGCTGTCTAAGCAATCGGGCGTCTCGATGTTCTACCTCAGGCGTTACTCGCACGCGGATGCTATCGACGCACATGACGCCGTTGCTTGTGTTTGGTGACAGGATGATCGTCTGGATGCGGTGCACGTCGTCCCGAACAAAGGGCAGGCCTTTGGCGGACTGACCGGCTACGGTCAGGTCGAAGGTGGCCTCGCGCATGTCAGCACGGATTGCTACGTCCTGCCACATGTCGGTTTCGATGGTCAGGGCCTCAACGGGGGTATCAGCCTCGCGATAGTAGCAGACGTTTCCGTTGGGAAAGAACCGGACATGGAACGCGCGGTTTGTATAGTAGTTGGGCGCGTTGTCAAAGGCGTCGATATCTACGTGGCACTTGCTGGTCGAAGGCAAGAAGATCCGCGCTTCGACCTCGACGATGCCGTCCTCCGTATCCACAGCATCCTGTGGCGAGAACTTGATCCACGCGCGTCCGCCGTGCTGGGCATGCTCGTCCCGGCGCTCGATCCTCAAGTAGTTTGACTTGCCCGCATTGCCGCTGCCCGGTGGATCGTCGTTCAGAACCTGCACTCGCTCCGGCTGGCCCTCGCTAATGAACCACGCTTTGCCGCGGGGGTCGGGATCCAGATCGGCGTCCGTCCCCGATGTGCCGGCGTTGGCCGAGGCAAAGTCGTCATCAATGACCACATATGGGCCGCGTTCGACCGAGCGATTCGGCATGCCTCCATAAGACACGAGGTCTGGACGCTCGGGATCGGGCTCATAAGGCACGAACTGGAAGGCGTATAGGTCAGCGTCCTTCAAGGCGAAACGCAAACGCACGGGTTTGCCGGCCAGCGAACGCAAATCGCCGCCCGCTTTCTTCCAGCGAACCGTGTACCGGATATCGTCACCGTAAATCTCCGGGCAGTCGCGTAGCGAGTAGCCCTTGATCGGGTTACCGTCCACGTCCTGGATCTCGACCTGCACGCTGCCCGCGCCGGAGGTGGCCAGGTTGAGCGTCAGGTTGCCGCCTTCGAAGACGAGCGGTTTGGTAACGATTTCGCCGCCCGCCGCAGCCGCGTGCGCGGACACGAAGCCGTCGATCCGCATCGTGTAGCGGCGTACGCTCGTATACGTGCCGCGCCAATAGCCTTCGCTTGCGTACAGCGAGATATCGTTTGGTGCGCATGGCAAATGCGAGGCGGTCTCGACCATGCCCCAGAATACGAAGTTGTCGCCGTACGTCCACGTGTCTTTCTTGGCTGGTCCTGGCCGAATGAACGCCTCGGGCCAGCGTTTGAACACACGTCCGTCGCGGCTGCTCATGAACAGTGCGTCCGTAACTGCCGTGCCGTATCGTCGACTGCTCTTGGCTCGCACCAGACGCTCGTCCAACTCCGGCAAGCTCAACGTCGATTCGGACCAGCTGCGGTCGCTGTAACGCATGGGAAAGCCCATGAAGATATGCGGTGCTCGGTAGTAGGGCTGGACTTGGTTCGTGTAGAGGTGCTCGTTGGCGGCACCGGGATATTCGAGCCAGACTGGCTCCGGAAATTGCAGGATATCCTTGCTGGTCGCGGTCATAATGCCGCGCACACCAGCGGCAAAGCTGCGGTGGTATTCACGGTACTCGCAACGCACCGGGTCCCAGAACATCAGGTTCTGCGAGTCAAACGCGCCCTTGGTCACCGACGGCTTGTCGCTCATGGGCGTGAAGCGAATTCCATCGGCCGAAGCCAGCACGTGCAGCCCTCGCGGTTTGTGTCCAACGATCACGATTTTGTAGCGTTGGTCGGCCGGGCAATCCGGATTTGCATCCTTGAACGTGGCCGTGTGGGCCGGGTCGCCGCCGATATCTTCCAGATACTCGGGCGTCAAGATAATGTTATTAGCCTTGGATTCGTTGAACTCGAACAAGCCCAATTCCGGCTTGCGCCAGTGGATACCATCGTCGCTTTCGGCATAACAGAGAAACCATGGATGATCCTCTAGTGCTTGGGCCGGTTCGCCACTGTGCCGATAGTGCAGGCCGCGGTAGTACATGCGGTAGAGATCGCCATCCTTGAACACGCTCTGGAATGCACTCGCGTTGCCCTCCCACGGCGCGTCCGTGCGCAGTACCACCTCGCGTCGTTCAGGCCGGTGCATCTCGAGACGCACCTGCCCAGTCATGGATTCGATGAGCGCATCATCGACAAACAGTTCCAACCGCGACCCAATGTGCACCGGCGTTTCCGTCTCTTCGGCCGCCGGCGCGGCGCACAGAAGAAGGATGACACCGCCAAGAATCGTGTTCATGATCTTCCTCATCTGATGATTGGGTCTGTATATAGCCGGCCACGTCACTTCCGAGTCAATCTAGCGGGTGCCCAACTGAGATGCAAATCTCTGGGACACGCAATCCTCATCTTGCGACGAAAATTAGACATAGCGCAGCTCCAGCTAGACGTTTGGCCGCTCGTGGAATCATCATTCGGCCAAATTGACATTCCCGTTACGATCGGGCTGCGGGCTTTACGTCGCGACCGGCGAGAATGCCGAACAGTCGGCCGATGGTGCGGAAGTAGATCATGATCAGGGCGACCAGCGCCGC
Source organism: uncultured Pirellulaceae bacterium (assembly GCA_964617665.1). Classification (GTDB taxonomy): domain Bacteria; phylum Planctomycetota; class Planctomycetia; order Pirellulales; family Pirellulaceae; genus JADHUC01. The sequence continues at coordinate 4,424 of CAZUAH010000037.1, read as the reverse complement.
CGCGCAAACGAGGCCGAAGATGAATCCGAGAACAAGCCCCAACAACTGTCTACTGCAGAGACAGAATACGAGCGCAAACAGGCCTGCAATGATGACAAGCGTCGTTATCAGATAGGACAACTTCCATGGATCGCGCCGCCTGGCGATGCTGTTCCAAGCCTCTTTGGAGAACGGGGCAAAGACCGATTTGGATTGGAACATCGACAGCAGCATCGGCGGAAACATCGCTCCGAAGGTGGCTGCGGCGGGAAACAGAGGCCCAGTTGGAATTCCGACAATGCCCAACGCTACACCCAAGAAAGCGCCAGGCAACGCCGCGAAGATTCCAGCGTTGACGATGAAGAACACGTCTCGCCCCCACGCGCGGAAGTCGATTCCCGGCCAGTGTTCGATCTTCCGCAATCCGGCGGACGTATCCCGAACCAGGGCCAAACCACAAGCTGCTGCGGCATACATAAACGTGAGCAGCAGAAAGCCCACGACGACTACAAACACCACACCGGCCGCTTGGCCTACAATCGACGGCGTATCCTCGGAATACCCCGTCTGCGGAGCGGACTGGAACAGCACCACAGCGAACTTGAACCAGATCGTCAAGATGGCCAGTCGCACCAAAGCATGCGGGTCGATGAAGAACGCAAAAAGGCCTTCAGTGAACCGCTCGGCCGAGGCATCTCGCTCGGCTGCCTCTTCCTCGTCCTGTTCGGCTCTTGCCTTCGCCAACCGCTTTTCCGCAACGACCTCCATGGCCGTGGGACCGCCGACCAGGTCTTCACCATCGTCCCAGTTCCCTGGCGCGGCTTGCCAATGTTGCGTGCGCTTCGTCGGACCCGTGACGGTCACCGGCGAGTAGCAATCGGGACACTTGATAGTTGTTCCGATTTGTGTAGGTTTCACGTGCAGCCGAGTGCGGCAGACTTGGCAAGTGATACCGTACTGGCCGTCGTCCGGCTTCGAACCGGGCAGACGCGGTTGTAGTGTCTCGTCGTCCGCAGCGGGTGCCGCTGCGCTCGCTTGCTCATCCGCAACGTCGGACACTTCTGGCGGCGGCCCGCCCACGACAATCTCGCCACTGCAGCGTGGACACTGGTATCGCTGCCCGGGCTCAATCGTCGGAACCTTCACCTTACCGTCACAATGCGGACAAGAAATCCGGATTGGCGAACTGCCTTGACTACTCATGACTCCAGAAGCCTCTATTCTTCCTGCATTACAATCCGGTAAAGGTGCGTGTCGGTGCGTAGAATGACTGACCGGTCGACGAAGGCCGGTGTGGCCATGATGCGTCCGTCGATGTGGTTCTCAGCTAGGGTCCGAAACGAATCGCCCAGCTGTATCACAGTCGCAGTGCCGTTCTCGCCGAAGAAGTAGACGTGACCATCGGCGAAGACCGGCGATGCGGAGAAGGCTCCATCGAGCCGTTCGCTCCAGTACACTTCGCCTGTTTCCGCATCGACGCAACTGGCGACGCCGCGTTCCGAGACGAGATACAGTCGGCCGTCGACCAACAGCGGAGACGTCCGCCGGGGCGTCGATCGCTGCACCTCCCATGCGATGTGAGTATCGGTCACATCGCCCCGTCCGTCCGTACGAATAGCATACATCCGTGTCCCGCCGTAGGCAGTGCAGACGTACACCAAGCCGTCACCGTACGCCGGACACGACGCGTTGGAGAAAGTAGGCCCCGTGTCCACTCGCCATCGTTCCTTGCCGATCGCTGGATCATAGGACACGATCCACTGGGCACCGAGGACCACCATCTGATCGACGCCGTTGTCCTCGAACACCACGGGCGTGGTGAACGCCTTGCGGTACACCATCACAGCCGTATCGTGCGGAGGTCGCGGCGTCTTCCAGACGGTACGGCCCGTCGTCTTGTCCAACGCGGTGATGTACTGTTGGTCGCATCCGTCGCGCGTCAGGATCAGCGTATCGCCGTAGAGGATGGGCGAACTGCCGGGCCCAACTTGATGTTCGACCGATAGATGTCGCGACCAGACTATCTTGCCCGTCGCTGTATCCACACAGGCGTTGCCCATCGCACCGAAGTCGCAGTAGACTCGTCCCGCCTCAACGACCGGCGTTGGCGACGCGTAGCTGTTCATGGTGTTCAACACGACGGGCTCGTCCGTCTGGAACAGCGTCAAATCATGTAGTATCCGCCCATTGTCGCGGTCGATGCAAATCGCCTTCAGCGTTACGTGTCCGGCCACGTATGGATTTGGCACTGGAGCACCGACGCGTTCGACCGCCTGTTGCAGCTCTTCCGACGAACCTTCGGTTTCGATGGCTGTGGTGAGCCAGATCTGGCCGCCCAAAACCACCGGCGACGACCAGCCACGCCCCACAATCGGCACTTTCCAGGCAATGTTCTCACTTTCGCTCCAACGAAGCGGGATATCCTTGGCGGTCGAGTGACCTTGCCCCGTAGGTCCGCGAAACTGCGGCCAGTCCTCGGCCCCTGTGCTGGCGATAGGTACCGCTAACAACAGGAAGAACGAGATGCACGTCGCCTTGAACAGCCTCATATCGGGGCACCTTGCGATCAATGAACAGGTTGAAAGCCATCTTTGCCCCAGCATCATAAACGCCTGGATTCGTATCCCGCAATATCTGATAGCTCAACCAAGCCAGACAGGCCCATGAAAGTGTGGGCTATTTGTGAACACCGAGTACGCTCGGCGGAGTGCCATCCGTCGGGCCGATCACTTCCGGCCGATCACAGCCACCTGTCGCGTTTCGTTTCGATCGCCGAGTGTGACGACGTGGTGGGTAACGCGTTCCAGGTCCGTGGAGAAATCCTCGTAGATGGTCAGATAGACCTTCGTGCGAGTGGATGTGCGGTTCGAGTCCGAGCCGTAGTAATGGACTTTCGCCGTGTACTTGCCGCGCGGCGTTTTTGGGAGCACGTACATCTCGGGGCCGAAGCCTTCCGTCACGTCCTCGGTCAACTGGCCGCCGTTTTTGGTCTTGCGATGCTGATAGTTGCACTGCTCGCCAGATGGCTCGACCACGTGCAAGTCAACGTCGGTTCGGTCGGTGTTCCACATCATGGTGATCACCAGGTCGGCGTCCGCCATATCGAACTCGTTCGACAGAGATTCGCAACGTGCCTTTGCATAGTCGGCCGCGTGGCTTTCGAGTTCGCCGGCACAGATCCGCTGCAGCAGGTGTAGATACTCGACCGCAACGATTCGGTTGAAATCGCGAAAACGCCGGTCCCAACTCCCGGAGAAGGCGACTTCGTAGTACACCATCGCCAAATCCGCGTGCCCGAGTTCCGCCAGACAGCGGCCGATCGCTTGATAGGTCAGCGGCTGATACGGTCGAGCCTGGGCAACGCGACAAAGCAGCGGATATGCCTGGCCACCGAGTCCCCACTCAATCGCAGAAAAGGCGACATCGCGAGCCAGTACCATATCGCCCGGGTTGCTTTCAACCAAAGAGCTTAGAGCCTTCAAAGCATCGGGGCCGCCGTACTCGGCGAATCGCCGTTCGGCTTCGGCAGCAAAGACGTTATAGTCGAGCGGTTCGTACGCGTCGCCTTTGGTCGACAGTGCTTTCTGAAACGCTTTGGGCAACTGTTCGCGACGGCGCAACTTGCACTCCAGCCGTGGCGTCTGCACGTCGAACGCATCGGGCGGCATGTGCTCGATCGCCAATCGGAAAGCCGTCGGCGCCTTGAATTCGACGCCGCGCAGTCGCTCCAACTTGGTTAGCCAATCAAGCAAAGACTGTTTGGGGTCTCCCAAACGTTCGGCCATTTCATCAAACGTCTTCAAGATGACTTCGTCGGCACGACTGCTCTTGACGACAAAGGCATCGTCTTCGGGCTTAATGTCGAAACGGCGATAGTCCGCCTCGGATTCCAGCATAAGAAGCGAACAGGTTCGTCCGGTCACGCGGAAATGACGGGCGTAAGCGACCGAAACTTCCTCGGTTGCTGCAGCCAGATCCTCCAATTGCCCAACCGCCACGTGGCCGTAAATGCGCGGCGTCAAGTCCGACTGGACAACGCGATCAAGCGGAATACGCATTTGCCGGTCGTCTTCGCCCCGCCTCACGTGCAGCGTTACTTCCGCGTCGGTCCCGAGCCCACCACGACCAACGATCAGCAGTCGCTGGCCCGGATAGATGTTACGTGGGCGACCGGCGACTAATACATCCGTTCCACCCGCGATGGAAGCATGCAACAGACGCCAAGGCCGACGCCGGTGGGCGGTTGCCGCCGCAACCACTTCCTCTTCCTTCGCCACGGAAAACACAGCGCCGCCGGTTTGCCGAGCCAAATGTTCCAGTACGTCGGTCGCCGTTCCGGTCGTGCCCGTGTTGTAGGCGAACAACGATCCCGCGAGTTTACCGTTCAAAGATTTCCCACCGCACTAAAATTCCGTTGGCGCGGTGCAGGCGGTTGTGAGGCTAAG
>CAZUAH010000036.1:0-48239 GCA_964617665.1 uncultured Pirellulaceae bacterium | reverse complement strand
CTTCGCCCGCTTCCGGTTTCGGGTCCCACGTGTCGTTGTGCGACATGCCGCCCCACAGGAAGATCTGAATGACCGATTTGGCCTTGGCCTCCGGCTTCTTAGGGGCTGCCAACGCGTTGGTGCCAAGTGAACCGGCCGCCAACACACCTGCCGTACCACAGATGCCGCGACGCATCGCCTCGCGTCGGGAGATCCCCGTCACTTTGACTGAACTGTGATTTGTGCTCATGTTTTCAGTTTCCTTTCCGCATTATCCGAAAGAAAAAGAGCCAGTATCTTGGTATTGTCTTCGACGAATTACGCAGAAATCAATGCCTGTGAAGAAACTCGGTGCTGTTGATCAGCGACCACGCTACGTCCATCCGAATATAACGCCTGTCTATCGCCCCAGACTTGGTGAACTCGGCGACGGTCTTCAACTCTTCGTCCGTGGGAAATCGTGACAGGATCGTCAGGTACAGCTTCTCCAATATTTCATTCGGTGTGCCGGTGGCGATCGCCCTTAGTCCGGGACCTGATTGAAGTTTGGCCTGGATGTGTCCCGAATTCAGCATATGCATCCACTGAGGTGGTGCCATCTCGTTAACACGTTCGTTTTCCATCCCCGTAGCCCGTGCCGATCGACCGAATAACGTCAGGAACGAACTGGTAATGCTGCCATCGGCCACCGCCACGGCGGGCATATCTTTGGGAATGTAGGTGAAAGGCTCCGGGATTGGGCTGGTGTAAAGATCCGTTGTGCCGGTGATCTTGTTCACCGCGTCGATCAGTACCTCGGCTTCTAATCGTCGCAGCGGGTAGCTGGCGAAATTGGCCTTGGCCTCTGGCGTGTCGAAGCGCGGCATGGACGAGAACTGGTACGTGGTCGACGTAAACATCAAACGTTTGAGATGCTTCAGATCGTAGCCGCTGGAGATCAACTCCTTCTTCAAATAGGCCAGCAGTTCGGGATTACTCGGAGGATTGTCGTCGCGGATATCGTCCGCCTCGTGAATAATGCCGCGCCCCATTACCCACGACCAGGTGCGGTTCACGATGGCCTTGGTAAACCAAGGGTTGTCCGGTTGTATCAGCCAATCGGCAAAAACCTTCCGGGGATCTTGTTCCGGAGGCAACTTGGTCTTGGTTCCATCTGGAAAGACAGGCTTGGGTGGCGGAGTGTTGGCCGGCTCCTCGACCGGTTCCGCCGGCGCCTCGGTCGCATCCTTCGACTTCGCGGCTGGTTTCTTCGGCGGATCGGCCGGCACCTTGGGCACTTCGTTGGTCGCTTCTACGGACTTGGCGACGGCGTCCTTGCCCGGAGCCACACTGGTGGGCGCGGCGCTGGATTTGAGAGGATCCCAGAAAACAGTCTCCTCCTTCCATTCGCTGGTCGGCTTGAAGCCAACCTGTGAGAAGAAGGCCGACATACCCTCCAAACGACCCTCCGGCCAAAAGTCGCCCCGCGATCCCATGAAGGTCAAAGCCACGATATTGGCGATCCCTTCCGGAGTCTTGTCCTGGATCGCGCGATAGAAGTTGACCGGGCCAACGCGGAAATTGCTTCCGCTGGAAGTGAGCAATTCACGGGCGAACTGGTCGTACGGCTTGTTCTGGACGATGGACGCATGGATCCAGCGGTGATACGCTTGTGCCGCGTTGGGCCACAAATTGACGGGGAACTCGGCCTTGATCCGAAGGATGTCGCCCCATTTCATCGACCAGTAATCCGCATGCTCGGGTGTCTCCAGAAGGCGGTCAATCAGGGCAATGCGCTTGTCCGGGGCCTTAACTTCGATAAACGTCTTGGCTTCCTCAGCGGTGGGAATCGTGCCAGTCAGATCCAGATAGGCGCGACGGACGAACACCGCGTCCGAGCAGAGGACGGGTTTGATGCCTAACGACGACAACTTGGCGAAAACCAACTCGTCGATTTTGCCTTGAGGTTTTGGCTTTGCAGAACTCTCATATAGAGAAACGGCTTGTTCTTCAGCCGCGCTGGCTACAGTTGCCAGCAACACAATCATGGAAAACAGAGCTTTGTGCATGTTTGAAACCTGGATATCTACACTCGTGAGGTATTGCGGAGACGATCTCCGTTGTTCATCCTCGTCGCCTCCTTCGCGGCCTAACGACGACGGGAAGAAGAGGGGAAGCGTAGCCGAGGGGTAGAGGCTCGCTTCACCGGCTAGGTGGGCCTGTTTTGTTTGGATAAACCAACGTGCATACAGTGTACCAAGCGATCAAAAACTAATCCAGTCCGCAAGTCCGGCTTGCACACCACTTCCAGTAGTAATAAGGGGGTGCTGTCTGCTAGACTTGGCACAGATGGAGGTGAATCAGTGGCGATAAGATGCATGACGCAAGGGGTTCTTCTCTGCATGGCAACTGCGGCCTCTGCCGCTGATCTACCAGAAACCGCGTCCGAGTTTGTGTCGCGCGGCATGCAGCGATTTCGTGAGAACAAGATTGCGGAGTCGATCCAGGACTTTGACCGAGCAGCAAAACTCGAACCGCGAGTCGCGCCGCATTTGTGGCAGCGTGGAATCAGCCTCTACTACGCGGGTGAATTCCAGAAGGGCCGGCTGCAATTTGAATCCCACAAAACAGTGAACCCTCACGACGTGGAAAACGCCACATGGCATTTCATTTGTGTGGCACGAACCGACGGAGTCGAGGCGGCAAGAGAATCGCTCATCAAGATCGACACCACCCGCGACACGCGCGTCCCCATGTCAGAAGTGTACCGGTTCTACGCCGGTCGCGGCTCGAAGGATGCCGTGATCGAGGCGGCGGAAACGGTCGGTACTGAGCGCGCCCGGATGTACTCGCATCTCTACTTGGGCCTCTACTACGAGGCAGCCGGCGAAGCGGACAAAGCGCGCAGCCACATGCGAAAGGCAGCAGCGGCGAAACTGCAGGACCACTACATGCACGACGTCGCGAAGATACACCTTCTGCAGCGCAAATGGCATCGGTAAGCGGAAGAAGTGTTCGGTGCGCTGGGTGCCTGGGGGCGAGCGCCAGCGAGCCCCCAGTTGGTTTTGGTCTGGGGGCTCACCGCTCGTCTCTCGCGGTTCGAACCCAGCCACCCTCACCATGCAACCAATACCTGCTCTAGGTTAGTCTTGCCCTTGGCTGACTTCGGACGGTGCCTTTGCCGCTGAATCCACGTCGGCCTTGCTCGAGGCGGCATCCTCGGCAGTGATGAGTGCTTCTGCCTCGCGAAGGATCACCTGACATAGCAGGCGGTCGTGCCAATTGGAGCCGTAGTCCAACGCTTCCCCCTCCGCTTCGTCTTCTTCCGCTTTCGGAGCGGTTGAATCCAACAACTCGACGGCGCTTTCGAGCGACACCTTGGCGGCGTCTTGCTCACCCAATTGATGCTGGCTGGTCGCCTGGAACAGCTTGATCATCACGGTACAGTAGACCTGTTCTCCCGATTGTGCTTCGGCAGGCTGAAGTTGAAGCAGGGCATCATTGAACTGTCCGTCTCGATACTTGGCAATCGCTGATGCGAGCTGAAACCAGGGGGAGTCGGGCTGCATTCCGACAGCTTTGTCGACCAGTCGTTTGACGCGTGAATCGTTCGGGGCTGCGTCCGGCAGAAGCAAACATAGCTTGCCCGTCCGTTCGGCAATAAAGGCATCCTGAGTGTTGCCGAACAGATTCAGCATCTTGCGGCAGTGATTGCCGTATTCATCGGAACATTCCAGATAAGCCTGTAACGCGCCGCTTTGGTACCAATTCCAATGATCGACGGAATACACATCCAGACCTTTCACGAACAGGTCCGCCGCCTCTTCCCATTGCCCTTTGCGGGCCAGGTCTCCGGCACGCTCGAAGAGTTCCTGCGGTGCTTCTCCCAGAAACAACGTAGCCGCCTCGGCTCGCATGTCGTACAACTCGTGCCAGTGATTCGATGGCAGATCGGCCTCTCGACGACGATGCGACTCGCAGGCCCGTTCGTATGTCTCCTTAGCCTTCTCCGTCTGATCCACGGCGTAGTACGACATGGCCAAGGGGTACAAATCAAACAGCACCATTCTGTCCGCTCGTTGGCCCACATTGGGTTCGAGCGTCGCGATGGCTTCCTCGTGCCGGCCTGCTTGGCAGTAGGCTGTCCCGAGCGTGTTGGCGTAATTCTGGCTGCCTGGCTCGAACGATACGGCTCTTTCCGCCAAGACGACGGCCTGCTCTCCGTCGCGCAACTCTTCGGGAGCCGTAGCGTACGCCCACGCCAGATTGTTCAGTGTCCCGGCGTTGTTTGGGTTTGCCGCCAACGCTTGTTTTCCGTTCGCGATTGCACGCCGCGAGTTCTCCAGCCGCTGCGCATGGGACTGAGGCGATCTGGACCGTCCGGCCGAGCGGCTCGGTGAAACCGGCACGGGACCGGCGGGCACGGCCTGCATTGCGTTGGACCAGGTCACTCTGCCATCCGACCCCGAATCGGGATGCATGACGACGATCACGAACGTCACACCGGCCAACACGCCCAACGCCAGCAACGCCAGAAGCAGCGCACCGCATCCCAACAACAACGGCGAAACGTTCGTCCCGTGGACGGACTCTCCATTGGAGTACTGTGCCGCATCGGGCATCCGTTCGGTCGTATCAGACATGGCCCTTCTCCTGACGCGATAAGCCGCTCCGTCGCTAGCGTCGACTCCGCAGATGTGAACGAACTGAACTCTATTCTCGTACCCGTGACGGCTACGTCAACCAGCGCGCGGTCGGCCGTAGCGGCCCCATTAACTCGGAACAAGCCATCGTCCGGCCAAACGCTGGATCTGGTCCGCGTTCAGCGATTCGGAATAGACACGCACTGTGTCGATCAGGCCGTCGAATGCGAGTTGTGGCTCGGGCGTCGATATGAACAAGGGACGTTTGGCCGCCCGGATAAGGTGATCGCCGGTAGTCTTCTCGACGTTCGCATACGCGGCCTCCTTGCCATTGATGTACAGGCGAACGTGATGCTGCGGGTCATGTGCGCTGTAGGTCATGGCAACGTGCGTCCACCCGCCGATTGGGATCTGGGCTTTGCTGACCGCGTCCTGCGCGGTACCGGCGGAAGCGACCATAACCCAGCCGTCCAGCCTGCCTTGGTTCAGGTACAGAGAGAAGATGCGATCCTTCCAGAAGATGCGTTGCCACTTGTGTTCTCTCAGCGGCTTGATCCAGGCTGCCAGCGTGAGCGACTCGCGGAGCGGAACATCGGCAGAGTACGGAATCTTGATGTGGCCGGATGGCTGTAGTGGCTTGGCTTTGGCGAACGTCGATTCATCGAACAGTCGGCTTCGGATCTGGGTGCAGCCGTCTTTGGTCGAGTAGTTGACTGTTAGGATGCGCTTATCTGGGAATTGGATCGAACTGGTATAGCCGCGGTCGCCCCCGTTTGGATCCAACACAACCTCGTTCGTCCACGAGCGCCCGTTGTCGTGGCTGATCGAGGCGCGGGTGTCGGATGTATGCGGAGCCTGGCTGCGGTAGGCGCAGATAATGTTGCCGCTATCCAGCAGCAACAACTCGCCTACGTCGCCCTGCATGCCGGAGTTTTTGGGCTCGGTCCACGTGTGACCACCATCGGTCGAGCGGCACTGCCACATCCACGGCTCGGGCTCGGTCCGATTCATGGCCAGCAATTCGCCATTAGGCAACATAACGATGTTTGCCTCGTAATACGCTCGTTCGCCGACCGCAATCACCGAGAAGTCGCCCCACGTCCGACCATCGTCGCTGGAACGAATGATGCCAGTTGCGAGACCTCGGCCATCCGGCAGATCGCCGTGAAAGGGCATGAGTACCTTGCCGTCATCGAGTTGAATCGGCCGGCCGATGTTGTAGACAAACGTCTTCGTGTACGGATTCGGGAGATCGATAGCATCGTACGTCTGGCCGCCGTCGGTCGAGCGAAGCACGCGGGCAAGCGGAAAGCCGTGCTTGCGATCGTGGCGATAGAAGCCGAGTAAGATGGTCCCGCTCTTGAGCTGGATCCCCGTCGAATGCGAACGACTGTCCCACTCGGGATCCTCGAATATCGTGACAGGTTCGGACCACGTCTTGCCTTCGTCGGCCGAGCGGATCTGTTGGATCACGCCTCGGCCGACGTGACCGGGCCCTTCGCGAAAGTGTACGAGCAGTCCGCCGTTCTGCAGGCGGATCAGGGATGGAAAGCCACAATGTCGGCCTTTCGCCATATACACTGTGTTTGTGAGGTCAGCCGCCAGTTCTGGTCGGGTGAATCGCGCAGCGTTGCCCTCTTTCCCCGGCACAATGTTCATATGCCCAGCGGAGGTCGCTCCTCCGGGTAGGTCCGCACTCTCGAAGTCAATGCTGAACGCCGGCTGTGGTAGCTCCGTGACGGGGGGAGCGGCAAACAAGACCACCAAAGCAATCCACATAGGTCGTCCTCTCGGTTCTGAAACCACCTCGGGTCAGTCTGACTCTTGTTTTCTTGCTTCCTTCTCGGCGCGGAGCTTTTCGATGGCGGCGCGCACGTCGGCTTCCCAGGGGAACGGTTCATCCTTGTCCGGGTCGTAGGGCGGGAGGTTGGGGATGGGCACGTTCATCTGCTGGAGCAGTTCGGTGGTCTTGGTGAGTTCGTAGCGGTGCACATACGGCTCGCCGTCGGCCCAGGCCCATTTGTAGGCGGCCAGCGCGTGGGGCTTCGCTTGCGCGGGGTCGCCGAGGGCGAGCCAGAGTTGGGCGAGGAGACGATGCGCGGGCTCGCGCAGCCCAGCCTGTCGCTCGGCCTCGCGTTCCGGCTCGGTGAGCTGGCCAAGATGGTGCTTGGCCAGGGCGAGTCCGGTCTCGGATTTTTGCATCGGGGATGCCGCTGTCGCGGGCCAGGCGGACGCCTTCGGCAAAGCTCGCCAGCGCTAGTTGCCACTCACCCCGCTCCAGCCGCCAGGCTCCGCGCAACTCGTGGAGACTGCGGATGGCACCGCGATTCTTGCCTTCCGCCGCCAGCCCCTCGGCGGCAGTGAGGTGTTTTTCCTGCAAGCTTCCTTTCCAATACTGAAATCGCGCGTACTCGAATTCGGCATCGCCCGGACGATAAGTGGCTCGCGACCAATCGCGGCCCATGGGATCGAGAAGTTGCCAAGTGGCTTCCGCATCCGCCCATTTGCCGAACCGGGACTGGTCGAGAAAAAGGTCAAGCCGGCTTCCGAACAGGTCTTCCTGATCGCCGCGCACCACGGCGAGATCAAGAGCGAGGTAATCGACACGGAGTGCCTTGGCAAGCAGGTTCTGGTCATCAAGGTTCGCGGAGATGTTGCCGAGCAGACGATACGCGTTCCTCCAATCAGCGGCCTCCGAATAGGACGCCAACGCCGCGCCATTTGTAGCAAGCGCCTCTCTCGACTCACCTTGCTCTTGTAAGGCCATCGCGGCTCGGTGCGCTAGAGATGCGGCATATGTGACCGTCACGCCTTTCGGCAGTTCGCTCCACCCAATGGGAAAGAACGGTCGCAGCAGCGACAACGTTTCCGCATAGGCTTCGATATTGAAAAGGAGCGCACTGAATAAATCAACTCCGAAAGCTCGCGCGGCTTCCCGGAAGTGACCGAGCTTGAGCAGCGTGCGGACGACGTTCAGGCCGGGGCGCAAGTCTTCAAGTGTCTCGGCCTTGTCATAAGGGTTGTGAGGGAGCGTGGAAAAATGGTCCACGATGCGCCGGCCGTAGCGTTCCTTGTCCTCCACTTTCATCCCACCCGCGGCAACACCACGGACCACGGGGTGGAGGTCGTGTCGCCGCGTGCGGCCGTCGTATTGCATCAGGCCGCGCTGCTCCAGATCGGTGACGGTGACCGCCAGTTTCTTCGAGTCTGGCGGATCGTGAGGATCGAAGGCGCAAAGCGTCTCGTAGTCCACGGACTCAGGGAGCAGCGCGAGAGTGGAGAGGAGCTGGTGGCTTGTGGGTGAGAGGGCGTCGAGCGCGGCGCGGAGGATGTGGTTGCGCCGTTGGATGAGGTCGAGGCTGGCGAGGTCAAGCTTGGCCCCACCGTCGGGGTCGGCCGCCCAGGCGTCGAAGTTCCCGCGCGCCGGCAGGTAGTTGTTGATCAGACCGCCGAGGATGCCGATCACCAGCGGGTGGTTGTCGCAATTGGTGGTGAGGTAGCTCTGGATGGCAGCGCTGTCTCCTTCGATGCCGCAGGAGCGCAGAAGCCGCTCCGCATCCGATGGGCGCAGACCCGGCAGCGTGATCCGCTTCGCCCCGGTTATGGGCTGGCCGGAGGGATTCAGCAGCACGCGCGGCGTGAGCCGGGAGCTGACAAGAATCTTCGACGGCGTGGCGGCGGCCAGAGCGCGGAGCAGGTCGTTGTCCTCGTCACGAATAGCATCGCGTGGGTCACGGTTGACAATCTTGTCGGTGGGGTTGTTCGCTTCCTCGTCGGGCATCTCGGCGGCATCAATCCGATGGTAGGCCACCAGCACGCGTTCCAGTCCATCGAGGATCAGCAGCCAGGGCCGCGCGTGAATTTGCGCCAGTAGCGGTTCCCTCAGCTCGGCGGTCTTCTTTTTGCGAAGCTCCCTCAGCGGCTGCCCGGTCATGTAGGCGAGCGCCCGTTGGCAGAAGTCCGCCATGATCGCCCCCCGCTCGTAGAACGAATACCAGAACCGCCCGGCCCAGTCGTCACGGACCTGTGTAGCGTGATTGGGATTGGTCACCCACTCCCAGGTGAGCATGCTCTTGCCATTGCCGCCGATGGCCTCGAACAGCAGCAAGTTGGTGGGGGCGGCCGCCTTGGCCCAGTCGCTGATATCCTGCAACTGCGATTCGCGCCCCACGAACCGATGCGAACCAATGTAGTCCGGCTCGGCATAAAAGGCGGGAGGTGTGGGAATCGAATTGACAGCAACCGCGGTCGGGGCGGGCGCATCGTCCTCTTGGGGGCGCGTTTCGTTGTTGCGCTTAAACGCCGCGAGAGATTGGATGATTTGGCCTCGCAATTCTTGACTCGACTCAAACGTGAGCATGACCCGCCCCTCGGATGCCCGCTGTTTGAACTCCTTCAGCTTACGTTGCGCTTCCTCTCCATCCTCCTTGTCGCTCGCGCGGATCGGATGGTCGTCATGCATCACGAAGACGAGAATCTCTTTGAGTTCGCCTCTCTGCTTGCGTGCCAGCGCCCGGTTGAACTCCATTTCAGTGACCGAGATTTTTTCCGGGTTGTCGAATGTCGGCACCCAGCCATAGCGCCAGGCATAGATGCCGATGTAAATGTCGGCCTTGTCAACCATTTCCAGCGAGACGCGAACGCCAGTGGCGTCGCGAGCGGGTAAGTGCTCCATGCCGATTGGAAACACGTCTTCTCGCAGGCACGCATTCACGGCCTGCTCGCGGTGCTCCGGCAGGTCGAACGCCGTGCTGCTGATCATCGCGGTCAGTTGTCCGGGCTTACTGTTCATTGAATCCCCTGCATTGCAGGACCGCCAATTTCGCCCCTTCGTTCTAGGGGAGACCACTCGGCAGTATACCGCCAGCGAAATCACGCTGCAACGCGCGCCGCAATGTGTCTTTGGCTCTGTAGCTCAGACTGGACAAACTGGACAATTCCCAGCAGAAACGGAACAGAGGAACGTAAGGCGAGCGGCAGGTGAAAATGTAGCCCAGTGTGGAAGAATTGTCCCAATTGTTCGGGAACAGTTGCGACAACTGTTCTACATTCCGCCGGTAAACTCTCATCTGCCGCTCGCCTAATGGCCGTAAAGAGCTGTCTTGGGCAGCTCGCAACGATTAGAATACTCGTAGCTGCGTTCGCCAGAACGCGGGTCTCTTCGGATCCGACCGCACTCTGGCGAGTGTAGTACCTCACGACATTCCATTTTGTCAGTACGATGGGCCTCCGAGCCCGTCGGCAAATGGTCGGCCTCGGAGGGCCAACCTACAAGAACAGAGGTATTAGCTACGGTCTTGGAGCCGCTTCATCGCAAGTCGGGAGAAATCCAAATGAAATCATGCATTTGGCGTTTTGGTTGCGTTTGCCTGTTTTTGGCCACAGGGCTTTCACGGACGTGGGCCGAGGAACCCGAGACGCTGTTGGTGGCCGACGAGTTCCAGGAGAAGCTGGAACGGATTTGCACCAGGGTGGTCAAGCCGCCGAAGGCCGTCGATTTCGCGCCTCAAGAGGCTCGGTTCGTGCGCGTGGCCATTCACGAAACCAACAGCTCGCAACCGGGCATCGATGAACTGGAGATTTATGGTCCCGACGGGAAAGACAACCTCGCCCTGGCCGAAGGCGGCGCTGTGGCGAGCGCTTCGTCGGTGCTTCCCGGTTATGAAATTCACCAGATTAAGCATCTGAACGATGGGCTCTATGGGAACGACCACAGTTGGATCTCCGCCACCAGCAAATCGGAGTGGGCTCAAATTGAATTGCCCAAGCCGGCCAGCGTGGCCCGAGTGATTGTCACGCGCGACCGCACCGGCAAGTATCGCGACCGTATCCCTGAGGTTTATGACGTACTCGTCTCGCAGGACGGAGAACAGTGGCAGTCGGTCGCCAAACGAGATCGGACTGCGGCCAACCGCGAGCGACGTCTTCCCTACTTGCCGATCGACCGTTTACCCGAAACGAGTTGGGACGGATTGTTGCAGTACGCTTTCCTTCGCGAACGCGCGACATGGAGCAAGATCCCGGCGGACGATCACCTTTCGCCGTTGCAGGTCGATCGGCCAGCCGTGCCGGGTGGCGCGCCGTATTGGGGTCGCATCGCGCGTCTGGCGCCGCTGGAACGAGTGCTGGTGCTGTTCGAGGAGATGATCGAGCGGCTGGACCGCCAGGGGTTGGACGTGACCGCAGAACGTGCCCAGGCGGCCGATCTGCGCCGCCAGGCCGCCGACGATCCAGACTCGCAGACGCTATACCTGGCAGCGCGGCACGCCAAGCGACAGCTCTTTTTCCGCGATCCCGCCTTGACGTCGCTGGAACGTATCTTGTTCGCCAAGCGGCATCCGTTCCTGGAATCACACAACTACAGCGAGCACTTGGACGGAATTC
Source organism: uncultured Pirellulaceae bacterium (assembly GCA_964617665.1). Lineage (GTDB taxonomy): Bacteria > Planctomycetota > Planctomycetia > Pirellulales > Pirellulaceae > JADHUC01. Next base: position 37,254 of record CAZUAH010000036.1, on the reverse strand, counting down.
TCGAACCGGGCGGAGGCGTTTGTGTGCTGGAGATCCCCCGCGACGAACAGGGCCGATTCCGGCCGGACCACGCCCGCATCCAACAGCTGTTCGACGGCAGCGAAGGTATCGTGCGCGAGCCGGTTTCCGATTACGACGCCAAGACCATCTATTTCGCGTTCCGACCCGACAAGCCGGAGGTGGAAGGTTGGGATCCGTACTGGCACTTGTACGCGATAGAAGCCGACGGTTCGAACCTACGAAGGTTGACCGACGGACCGTTCCACGATTTCGACGCAGTGTGCCTGCCCGATGGCGGTGTGGCCTTCCACAGCACGCGGTGCACAGTACGCTTCCTTTGCTGGCGACCGCAGGCCTATGTGCTGCACCGCATGGACGCTGACGGGACGAACATGCGGCGTCTTTCTCATGCCAACCTGAGCGAGTGGAAGCCTTCGGTGATGCAGAGCGGCCGCATCCTGTGGACCCGTTCGGAGTATTTGGACAAGGGAGCCGACTTCGGCCACACACTCTGGTCCATCCACCCCGACGGCACGCATCCCGAGTTGGTCTTCGGTAACAACACGCCCAACTGCTACAGCCAGGCACACGAGGTGCCCGGCAGCGAGGAGATTGTCTGCACGCTCATGTCGCACGGCGACCATCAGGGTCCGATCGCGCTGATCGACCGCGGCAAGGGGCCGTTCGATACCGAGGCGATCACGAACATCACGCCCGACACGCGACCGCACTACCAGATGAGCCGCTCGCACCATGATTCGTTCCGTGATCCGTACCCGATTTCGAGCGACCATTTCCTTGTGACCCACAACCCCGACAATCAGCACATCTGGGGACTGTACGTCATCGACCGTTACGGCAACCGTGAATTGCTGTACGTGGATCCGGAAATCAGCAGCAAGCATCCGACTCCGCTTCGTACGCGGCCTCGCCCGCCCGTGTTGGCGAGCGACTTGGACGAGGAACTCGCGAAACGGGGATTGGGCCAGTTTACTGTGCAGGACGTCTACCAGGGCTTGGGCTCGAAGGTCGCTCGCGGCCGGGCGAAGTACCTGCGGGTCGCCCACGAGGTCCCCGCGACCTTGGAGACGCTTCCCTGCGGCCAGTTCCGTGACGATCACCCTCCGTTTACCGACTTCTACGCATCGCCCACCCACTTGGTGCGCGGACCGACGCCGAGTTTTGAGACACGGACACCGAACGCGCCTTTCACCGGGTTGCGAACCAACCACGACTGGCCGAAATTGGTCTCGGAAATCAAGCCGGGGCTGTACCAGGTTCGCGAAGGCGGTGGCTGGCCCAGCTACGTGGCCAAAGCGTCGCTTGGCACGGTTCCGATTGCCGAGGACGGATCGGCGAACTTCCTGGCCCCAGCGGGCAAGGTGCTCTACTTCCAGTTGCTCGATGCCGAGTACAACGAGTTGCAGCGGATGCGAAGCGTGATTCATTTGCAGCCCGGCGAGCGGCGCAGTTGCGTCGGCTGTCACGACAACCGCCAGACGTCGCCGCCGGCCGACATCGGCATGGCCTTGACACAGCCGCATAACCTGGAGCCCCCACCGTGGGGCACCGAAGCGTTTGACTACCAGAAAGTGGTCCAGCCAGTGCTAAACGCTCAATGCGTGCGCTGCCACGACGGCAGTGAACCGGGGCAGACCGACCTGCGCGGAATGCTCGGCGAGGACCGCGTGCCCGCCTCGTACCGTACGCTGATCACCGGCGGATGGGTCCACTACTTCGACTTCACGTACGGCATGCGGCATTTCAAAGCCGAACCACTTTCGTTCGGAACGGTGAAAAGCCGTCTGTGGAAAGTGCTTGCCGACGAGAACCACAAAGAGGTGTCGCTCGACGAGCCCGAGGTGCGCGCGATCAAAGCCTGGGTCGATCTGAATTGTCCGCTGTGGCCGGACTACATCTACCGCCTACACCGCCCCGGGCCACAGACCGCGCAGCTCCGCTAAAACGCGTCACTCGACCAGCCGCCGCGGACCAGGTTGTCTCCTCGGTGCGTGTCCCGAAATCCATCGGAGGGTCCGATCTTGGGAGGGCGAAGCTCCCGCTGAGCCGCTTCTTTCCAATGGGTTGACGGCTCGGCCGGAGCCTCGCCCTCCCATAACGTTAGTTTCGGGACACGCTCTTACTCCCTACAGTTCCGTGAAGTCGAGCGTGGCGAACAGGTCGTCCATTGTCTCGGCGCGGCGGATCTGCTGGATGCTACCGTCCGGCTTCAGCATCAGCTCAGCCGATCGCAGCTTTCCGTTGTAGTTGTAGCCCATCGCGTGGCCATGGGCCCCCGCGTCGTGAATGATCAGCAAGTCGCCGCGATCCACTTTGGGTAGCGAGCGCTGCTCGGCGAACCGATCCGTGCTTTCGCACAGCGAACCGGCGACGTCGTAGGTATGGTCATGCGGCTCATCTTCCTTGCCTGCCACGGAGACGTGGTGATAGGCACCGTACATCATGGGACGCATCAGGTTCGCCGAGCACGCGTCCGTGCCCACGATGTCGCGGTAGATGTGCTTGATGTGCCGCACGCGCGTCACCAGGTAGCCATACGGTCCCGTGATCACGCGTCCGCACTCCATGAAGAACGGTTCTTGAACTCCGGTGCCCAGGCAAACGCCGCGTTCAACCGCTTCGCTCCCATGCGCATCGCCGCCTCGTCGTAGATGTGGAACGGCGTCGGGTATTCCGCCGTGATCGCCTCCAATTGATCCCTGGTGAAGGGATGTGTTTTCTCGGCCATCTTACTGCTCCTGACCTTCTCCGCTGGACTTGGAGTCTTGATACACGAAGTACAAGCAAACCGGTTAAGCCACACAGGCTACCATTGGGTAACGAAACGTACCAACGAAGAAAAGGCGTGGGTGGCACGAGAACCTTGCCGTAGAAGTCGCAGAACAACCATTTGGACCGTGCCTTCGCGCAGTCAACGGAGACCACTCCGAAGCGTTCCGGCCCCACCTCCTGGACGCGATCCTGAATCACGCCGTTCGGTTTTCCAAGGACGGCTGGTCTATTCTTGCGGGATTTGCGAGACTTGCGCTTTGTAACCATTCCAACTATCTCCATTGATGGGAAGTAAGAGAAATACTCTTCCCACAATGTGCAGTTGGAATGGTTCTAAGAGTTCTTTCTTAGAAGGGACTACATACCAGGGGACAGGCGAATTTCTGGACGCGCTACTTGGTTTCGCGTAGCATGTCTTGATGCCCAGAATCTCGCGTGTTGCCCCTCACGGGACGGTTCTTCTGTGCTGACTTCTGGCGTCGTTGTGTGGTGCATCGCCGTTGCCCGTATGGCAGCGATCACCGGATCAAGCGATTGCCAAAACACCCGGTCGTGAGTCAACACTCCGGCCGCGCGGTCGTCGGAAGAAGTGATGAAGGACTAAATTCGCCTGTCCCCTGGTATTCGCTCGCACCGCTACGTACCACCTTTACGTTCCGCCATCCGACATCGTAGGTACTCCATCCTGAGATCGACACGGCAGTGGTAGCAGTTTCTCTCTAGCTCCTCCTGAAAATCGACGAGATCAAGTTCGCCAATTTGATCCTGCTGCGCTGCGTCCAGCAGCAATCCCTCGATGGAGTCCCACGTCACACTCGGCATTCTGATTGCGATCCAACGGCGTGCGCGCCAATCATCACAGAGCACTCCTCCGGCAAGGCGTTCCGCAATTACCGCACACGCCAGTTCGCCAAGGCCAATTTTGCGCGGTGCCTCCAAAGCTGCAATTCGATCGAGATCACCCAGTGTCAGCTGCTTGACACCTATCTGGTTTCGCCGAACCGAGCCGGCCGCCTCCTCCCGCGTCTCCTCCTTCGCGTTACTACCCAGTTCTACTCGAAATACGTATTCCGGGAAGTACGCAGGCGACCGAAGGGAAATCAGGAGCGGGACCCGCCCGACGATGAGCGCATGTATGAACGCCGAACTGTCGAGCATCCACAGCGACACTGTCGAGGATTCGGGCACGATTACACCGCCATTCCTACGGCCCGGATGAACTCACTCGCTTCTTCAACGGTCATGTCGAGCATTTCAGCGAACCGACCCAACGTGATCCGGTCTCCCGTCAAGCCACGGCGCAGCAACTCAACCAAGTACGAACTTATTCCGCGCCGAATGGCCGTCTCGTAGCGCGATGTTTGGGTTGGGGTGAGACCGTCAGGAATATCGGGGTCCGTTTTCTCGTTTCGGTGAATCACGACGGGCTTGACCTTGCGGAACGACTTGAAGGTTTTCTCCGTAATCCATCCACATTCCTTCATGCGAATTGCCACGGTTTCGGTATTCACCCTGTAGTCGCGCGCCACAGTGCCAATGAGGTCTGTCAACTTCTCCAAGTTCGCCGGCCGTTGATATTTCGTGAGCGCCGCGGACGGCAAGAGCAGCTCGGCAGCGAAGGCATTGGCACGAATCTCGATGATGTCGGAGCGACTGTACTTGTATGAGATGACACAGCCATTGCTGCTGATCACATCGCGGTCGAAGAGAACGTGGCCATACTCATGGGCCGCTGAAAAGAACTGTCGATACATGTCCTCTTCGTAGTTCAGGAGCACGCAGATGCCTGCCTTCGGATGAGCGACTGTGACGCCCGACAAACTGGCGTCCTCAAGTCGGTGCCTGCAAAGACGCACTCCTTGTTTGCGAAGTAGATCAAAGATGTTCTGAATGGGCTGATTTCCCAGTAGTAGCCTCTCTCTTTCCTGAGACGCTGCGCGTTTGCCCTGATCTTTGTGCAGGCGGTCAGTGGAACCGGGGCGCGGGTAGGAAGACGGCACGGTGGATCGCTGCACGTCGAGCAGTTCCTCCAATTCCTGCTCTGCCGTGCAGAACATTACGAAGCGTCGGATCGCCATCATGTCGGCCGGCGTCGGGCTGGCGAGGGCGCGAAAGACTTGGCGTGTCTCTCGCTCGACATCGTCCAGCGCCTCCGAGATGAAATAGCGGAAATCCGTCTTCAGCAGACGAGCCACAATCAGAACATAGTCGCCTGGGACGGGATCGAGCGTGCCGTTCTCCAGTTTCTCAAGATCCTGTTCGTCACAGCCGCACGCAGCCGCGAGAGCTTCAATCGAAACACCGACCTGCTCTCGGACTTCTCTGATTCGGCGACCGATTTCACTAGGAGGAAATGCCATGTCTAGTTACCGTTCCTGCCAAGTGCGATGTCGGCGCGGGCTGGAGACCGAACGACGGTGAAGGATAGAAGTTTTTTCTCCCGACGCGCAAAACCGAGTGTATCAGCAGCAAATGGTGATTCAAGAGGACGAGTACGCGTGGATCCCGCGGCTCACACATACCGTCGAAGAAAATGCTCGAATATCAGGGGCAGGCGCATTTAACAGCCTGCTTGCTGGTCAAGTGATGGGATCAACGCTTGATTCGTGACGCTTTGGCGGCAAGGATCTTCAGACGCCGTGCCAGTGCTTGATCGACTCTGGCCTTCTTCTGAAGTCGATGGATCAGGCCACGAATTCCGCTACCGGTCCGCTTCATCGCGATAGAACGTCTTGCCCTCGTTGCCCCTCGCGGTGACGGATACACTGCGGTGGCATATTCTACTCGAGTCTGGCGTGCCATAATACGGGCACGCGGTCGCTGTAAGACGGGCATTCTTGCCCTGCCCTTACCCACAAATCACGATGCCCCTGCCTGCTTGTCAGGCAGGTGGACCAGTTTGAAAAGCTAAGGAAAACGCCACAACGATTGCACCAAGACCCCTGCCTGCTCGCCAGGCAGGTGAATCAGTTTGGAGCCCGAGTCCGAAACTTGCGCTCCTGCCTGGCGAGCAGGCAGGGGGCGTGCGGTATCCGTATCTCGTGATCTAGCTGGTCAAACTACCGTTCCTGCCACGCGAGGCGGCAGGGGCGGAGGAAACCGTGGGCTATCGCCCAGCGGCTAATCCGGCTGTCAGGAGAACTTGCCGGGCACGCAGTCCCTGTACGACGGGCGCTCTTGTACGTTACCCTGTGCAGAAACCTGATCGTGTTCAAGAATGGAATGAAAGTCATGAAATACATAATGAAGACCATCAAGAATCTTTTTGTCAGAGCGGGTATACCTGCGGTAGCAATTCTCTTCACTTGTCCTCTACAGCCGGGCTGGTGCGATGAACGTCCTCAGCCGTTGCGCACGCCTTGTTACTACCAGAAAGTGAAACCAGGGGAGCCGCGGCTGATCGAGTGCGATGTTGCGGTCTACGGGGGAACGCCTGGCGGGGTGACGGCCGCAATCCAGGCCGCGCGTGCGGGCAAGAAGACCGTGCTGCTCTCTTTCAATCAGCACGTCGGCGGAATGACCTCGGGCGGGTTGACCGCTACAGACCTTGGGAGAAAGGAATCAATCGGTGGTTTGGCCCTGGAATTCTACACTCGAATTGGCAGGAAGAGCAATTTTCGTCCTTCGGAAGCCGAGTCGCTCTTTTTGAAGATGCTTGATGAGGAGGGTGTCAAAGTTCTCTTGGGACGCGCCCTGGAGTCCGTTGAGATGGAGAACAACCGGGTCGTTTCCGCATCCATGGAGACCGGGGAGACGATCCGGGCGGGCATGTTTGTGGACACCACTTATGAAGGCGACCTGCTCGCGGCGGCGGATGTCTCCTATCGCGTCGGACGGGAACCTGCCGGTGCTTACGGTGAATCGCTGGCCGGGCAATCCCAGAACGTCTCGTGGAGCAACGTCTACCAGTTCTGCAGACTGCCGCTGAGTCCTTTCGTGGAACCGGGTAATCCGGAATCGGGTCTGCTCCCTGAGATCTCTTCCGAGCCGCCCGGTAACGTGGGCGATGGCGACTTCAAAGTGCAGTCCTACAATTTCCGGATCTACCTCACCGACGAGGCGGAAAGAGTTCCGTTCCCGAAACCGCGCGGATATGATCCCGGCCGATACGCACTGCTGGCCCGCTTTCTCAATGCTGATTCGCGCGTCCGTTGGACCCTGAATTACACGACGGCCCCCATGACCGATGGTCCGGTCCAGATGCGGATCGGCGACAGCAACAACGCAGGAAGTTTTTCTTCCGATTATGTCGGCGGCAATTATCGATGGCCTGACGGCACCTATGAACCGGGGTCTCTTGCGGAACTCCCTCCGCCACGGCGCGGGGTGTCGATGCCCTTTCGTGAATTGTATGAATTGCGGGAGCGCATCTTTCAGGATCATGTCAACTATCAGCAGGGGCTCATGTACTTCCTGGCGAACGATTCCCGGGTTCCAGAGCCCCTGCGAGAAAGGGTGAACCGCTTCGGGCTCGACCCGCGCGAGTTTCAGCATACCGGATTTTGGCCCCATCAACTTTACGTGCGGGAAGGTCGTCGTATGGCTTCCGATTACGTAATGACGCAGGCCAACTGTGAATCGAAAAGGGCGGTGGACGATTCCGTCGGGTTGGCGTCATACGCCATGGACTCACACTTCTGCCAGCGCGTGGTCGTGGAAGAAGACGGGAAAAAGACCGTGCGAAACGAGGGAGGCTTTGGACACGGCTGCCCAAGGCCCTATCCCGTCTCCTATCGCTCCATCGTTCCCAAAAAGGAGGAATGCGTAAATCTATTGGTGCCGGTTTGCCTTTCCTCGTCGCACGTTGCCTACGGTTCGATCCGCATGGAGCCGGTTTTCATGATCCTCGGTCAGAGTGCCGGAACGGCCGCCGCTTTGGCGATTGACGAGGGGACTGCCGTGCAAGATCTCGACTATGGGAAACTGAAGGCAAGGCTGGAGAAAGATGGGCAACGCCTGGCTTGGCACGCGGAGCCACCGGCCCAACCGGCGAAGCCTCTTGCGGGCTTGGTGGTGGATGATGCCGCGGCAAAAGCAACCGGCGTGTGGACTTCCGGGGCCCTTGCGCCGGTGTGCGGCCCCACCTACCTCCACGACGACAACAGTGGCAAAGGCGAAAAGAGTGTGACCTTCGAAGTCAATGTCCCAAAGCCCGGCGACTACCGGGTGAACTTTCTCTACGTCGCCAACCCGAACCGATCAACGAAGACCCCGGTGACCGTTTCGCTTGGCGACATCGAGAAAGAGATCGTCGTCAATCAGCGCGAGAGCGACGGGATCGGCCAGTCGCTAGGGACCTATCGGATCGCAGACGCCGTGACCGTCACGGTGTCCAATCACGAAACCGACGGATTCGTCGTCGTCGACGGTGTGCAGCTTTTGCCGAAGCAGTAGCTCGCCACGTCGGCAAGTGAGCGGAGAAAGGGGACAGGTGTATTCAGCGATTCTTCTCGGAATTCCGAGTACGCGGCAACTCCGGCGTACTTTCGCTGTCCCGGAGGGACAGGTGAGATTAGCCCAGCGATTCATCGCTGGGTGGCAATGTAGTGGACAATGCAATTAGTCCCGTAGGGACGGCTGATCGAGCAATTTACCGATGCAGGAAACCATTTCAGTCGTCCCTACGGGACTCCAACGGGAACCACGCAATCCTTGCCCCACCAGTAAACAGGTGGGCTACCATCGAAGGTCCCTCTGGGACCAATTGCGAATGGTCGAACAACATCTGCCTTCTGTCCCCGGGATTCCGTGAAGAGAAGAAACCGCCATGAAACACATCCTCACAATCCTCACCGTACTACTTCTGACACCGCTGGCCGCGTTACACGCTGGCGATGCGGCATGCGTCCGTCTGAAGGATCCGCTGGACGTCAGAGAGGTTAAAGAAAACGAACGGATCTTTACAAACCGGTCGTATACCTTCGAGGCGTTTCCCGAGGAACTCAACGGGCTGCCGTTTGTTCACGGGGAGATTGAAGCGACCTTTCGAATCGAGGTTGTGAAGGATGGTGTCCTTCGCGCACTGACGGCCGCGCCGGAAATCAAGGCAACGCACGGGCAGTCGGAGTGGCTGACGAAGCAGGGCTTTCAAGAGGCCGACGACGGCAAGCGGTATCAACTGTTCGGTGAGTCGCCGGCGGATCGAGTCTGCTTGTGCCGAAAGGCGGTCAAGGCAGGCGAGACTTACGCCTTTCACCGCTGGACAATCGTGGCGGCTGGGCAAATTCAGGAATCTCCCTTCAAGGATCTCATGGCCCATTACGCACGGGAAGAGAAGATCAGCCGGAATGTGAGGGAGAACCTGTTCTTCATGCAGCCGGACTATGTGGTCTTCATCCCTAAACAAAGGCGCGAAATCGTCGGCGACCGCTACAACGACCACTTTCAAGTCTTCGATAAACCCGACGGTACGCTTTTCGCCGCGTGGACACAGGCCACTCGAGAAGGCGATGTCGATCAACACATCTGTTTTTCGAAGAGCGTGGACAAAGGCAAGACGTGGACCCTGCCCATCATACTTGCAGGCTCGCCCAACTTCGTGAACCCGCAGCCGATCGCGAGTTGGCAGCAACCCATGGTGTCCAAATCCGGCCGGATTTACATGCTGTGGAATCAGCGTATCTCGAACGATCCGCTCCATCACGGCATCATGATGGGCAAGTATTCGGACGACAATGGCGGTACGTGGTCCCAACCCCGTGTGGTGTCTCTTCCGTCCGTGAACCGCGATCCGGTTGACAAGCCGCCGAGTTGGTGTATCTGGCAGCGACCGCTGCGACTGGGGAAAGACGGCAAGTACATTGTCGGGCTGACGCGTCACGGAAGCGTGAGCGGTGCGGCAGAGAAGCAGGTGGCGATGTCAGGCTCGACGGTCGAGTTCATCCAATACGACAACATCGACGACGATCCGGAAATCGAAGACATCACGATCCTGATGCTGGCCGCCAACGAGAAGGAGATGGCGGTTGTCGATCCGAAATGGGGCCTGTGCTGCCAGGAGGCGAGTATCGTGAATCTGCCGGACGGCCGTCTGTTCGCGCTGATGCGGACAAGTGCGGGGTCGCCCTATTGGACACAAAGTCGCGACAAGGGCTGGAACTGGGATCCGCCCAAACCGCTGAAGGACGCGCAAGGCCGCGTTTACAAACATCCGTGTGCACCGTGCCCGATCTATGATCGCAGGGGGCCCGAAGCATGCAGCGGCGAGTATTTCGCCTTTGTGTCGAACCAGGAGCGTGACGAGAAGAACTCCTACGCCCCGCGAGGCCCGCTGTTTCTGATCGCCGGCCGGTTCGATCCGCAGGGCGAGCAGCCCATCCGATTCTCGGAGCCCAAACCCTATCCGTCACGTCCCAACGGAAACGCGTTCTACACGAGCCTGACGGTTGTCGACGGAAAGACCGTGCTCTGGATCCCAGACGGGAAGCACTTCTTGATCGGCAAGGCGGTGGGGGACGAGTGGTTCGAATAACGCTGCAAAACGCGGATTGTCCATGAATCTGTAGGCCGGACCGAGCAAACGCCGGTGGTGCCGGAGCTGCGGTCGCTATTCTGAGATCACGCCGTGTAAGTTATGGCATACTATCTCGATTACGTTTGCGCTGTTGCGGCAATGCGCTGTGCGAGCTTGATGCGGCCTACGATCCTCCGGCCACGCGATCGTGCCGAGAAGGAGTGACCAACGGATAGATGCGTCTGTGTCCTCTTCTTCCCATGGCGGCGGTTACGGATTGTCCATGCGCGCTTGGAGGAAACCGTAGGCTTTCTCCGCACTTGTCTTCGCAGGCGCATAATCGTCTGACTTGAGCTTCGAGAGAACCGCCAGACTTTTCTCCGTACCGATTTTTCCCAATATGGCCGCGGCGTATCTGCGGACATTGCCATCGCTGGAAGCAGCGAGCTTGATGGTAGCGTCTTCGGCAACCGGGCCCATCTCGATCAAAGCGGCGGTCGCTGGTTCGAGATTCTTGGGAAACGCTGCAGCCACGGCTTCCGCGGCTTCGGCCGATGGGAATCTGCCCGCAGCAACCAGGACCCAGTTGTAGTACTCTCCCTCGCCACCGCGTTTCACGGCCTCCAGGACGGCCAAAGCTTCCTTCTCCGTTCCCCAGCGACGGATGGACTGGGCAGCGGCGTACCGTTGCCAGAAATCGTCGCTTCCGAGTGCCTTGGCGATGGCGGCGGCGATTTCCGCTCGGTATTCCGCTGGCTCGAATCCCTTGATGTAGTACATCAAGTCGCGTCGTTGATTCGGCGTGCCGTTTCGCATCTTGTCGCGGAACTCCCGAGATTTCGCCTCGTCAAGCTTCACGAACAGATCCGGGATCGGCCGGTTATACGCACTCACCCGCCAAGCGTTGGCGTCGGTCCGATGATAGGCCATCTTGATCGGGAGTTTCACCGTGATGTTGTCCGACGTGATGGTGATCGCGCCTTTGCCATCCATGCGGAGCGGGATTCGCTGGACTCGATCCATTACGATCACCGAAGTGTGTTCGGCCTGGAATTCTCCGTCCGCCGATTTCAATACGTAATGGCGGTGCAACTTCTGTTCGTTGTCGACGACCTCTCCCCAACGATACTCATAACGCTCCGTGGCTGCCTCCTCGGATTCGACGCTCGTGGAACCGCTTCCGGATCTTCTAGAAAACGGATCGCGCGGAGATGGACGTCGTATCGAGTTCGGGCCACGACTTGGTCCGAGGCGAGGAGCCGGGGGAGGCCGACGAAAGCCGGGCAGAAAGGGATCGCTCCCCCTGGAGCTCTTCTTCGTTACCAGTTTGATCCTATTCTCGCGTATCCAGGAGTCCTTGCCGTCCTCGATCGGGTCCAAGGCCACTTCAGCCAGTTGCGAGAACATGAACGGAACGTTGGCTTCGGCCTTGCCGGAGATGTACTCTCCTAGCGAATTGAAGACCAGCGGACTATGCTCCACTTTGCTGATGTGTGCGAGCCTACTGGCGTCGCCGGTACTCAACTTGCCGAACCCTTTCATGTAGTGGCTGCCCGAATAGGTGACATCGAATTTGCTCACGGCAGAGGAATCGGTCGCACCGTCGGCAGGGAGCATAGTGTATGAGACACCGCCGTAGACCAGGAAACCATCCTTTTGATCTTTGCCAAGCCGTGCACCCAGGCGGTACGCGTAGTTGTAGGTTACGCCCGGTTTGAAACCGTATCGAAACGGTGCTGCGTTATCGGTCGATCTGTTCTGCAACTGTTCGATGTAACGAACGTCGTCTTCGCAAAGTTTCTCCAAAGGCACTTGAATGACTATTCCGTCGGCACGCTTCAAGACAACCATGTCCCCGCGAGTTTCCACGAATTCGGCCTCCGTCTGGAAATCGCCGACCCGAGCTCGCCACTTCCTGCCATCTGCCTCTGCCGCGATCCCCAACATGCAGACGCCGGCCACTAGCCATAGTCGAAACGTCATGATGACCTCCACCTGTTTACTAGGAGAGATGTAGTACTTCCTGATATTGTCCCACAACCCGTGTGGTCCGGACAAGCGTAGCAGAGCTGCTTGGCCCCGCAAATCGGTTCCCGCATCAACCAATGTTGATTCGACAATTTGTTGGACTGAGCATGGATTGGTCAGCAGTCTGGCCATCCATTGTGCATTCCGACATTCCCTCAGGGACGCGCGTTGTCAGCCTCTTGTGGCGGACAGTCCCGCAATCGCCAGTGGCGGCAACCGGTGATCCGGCAACGTCGGGGTCGGAGGCTCGTCGGGATCAGGCTCTCGGCTTTCAATTTGGTCGGCGACTAGACAAGAGTCGTTCGAATCGCTCAGCAACGCAGGCCGGATCCAGGGAGCGAAGTGATCCGCCGCAGCGGACTCCAGCAATGGGATGAATGGTGAGGCTGGTTGATACTGATGATGCCGGAACAGCGCTGTAATCGGTCCGGTCTACCTTCTCTAACCGCATTCGACCGACGCCACGATACAGCACGTGGAATACCATTCCGCCAGGAGCATTACGCGAGGCTCGTGGCATGAAGACATGCCACGCGAAACCGAGCATCGCGTCATTAATGCGTCTGTCCTTTTCTTCCGCTTTTCGTCTGTCTTCTCTATTCTCCGCCATGCCTGAGAAGCCGTGGGTTTCGGCTAAGATTCTGTGTCACGCTCTCTGGATACTCAAGCACTGCAGATAACAGACCAGCGTCAAGCGTGCGTTCCCAGTCCAATAGGATGTAGGGCCTATTATAGTTTCGCTTGACCCAGCAGCTTCGCGAACGAAAGCCGCGTTCTTTGCTGTACTCATCTCGAATGAAGACATTGATTGCATGAGGGTCCACGATCCGTGGGTTCAGGCAGGCCTTGATGAGTGAACGCCATGATTCCCCGTCATACTCCTCCTGCGCATCAATTACGGGGGCCAGCGCGGACTTGGACCGTTCCGCCTCACCGACCGTACAGGCCGACTTGAACGCAAACGACAGTGCGTCTTGCGGATGTGCTTCGGCATACGCCTTGTTCAGAACTTCGACCTCCTTGCGAAGGTATTGTGGTGTCGTGCGTCCACGAGCGTATGGGTTCCGTGTTAGAACGGTGAAATGCAGCGGGATTTGAACCGGTTGGCGTTGCTCAACCGTGAGAGTGGGCTTTGATTCGTTGGTCTGCGAAGTACCGAGGAGAAACCAGCAGGATTCTTGTCGTCGCCCTTTCTGTGTCACAATCTGGAGTCGCCAGCGGTAAGCACATCCCTGGGCCAATCTCACTTGCGTGCTGACGGCCGTTGCATTGGGCTGCAATGGCGGAGATGTAAATACGCGTGCGCCCGGATTGCGCGTGTCCTGCAACTGGAAAGTGATACGGTTGAGACTGGATGGCGGCACGATACCCAATTGACCATCGGGTTCGGCAGCAACTCCGAGCAGATCACACACTAGCGTGATAGAGCGTCCTTGATTCCGATCGGAAGACGGGGCTTCATCGGCGATTGTTGCTCGGGGGAGAAAGACCCAGTCTCCGGCGCGAGGCACATTGGCGGGATTTACATCGACGTGGAAATGTGTGTCGTGTCCCTCGTAGAGCTTCACAATTGGAAGACCATCGAGATTGTGAGCGCGACCGTAGAGAATATTGATAGCACCGAAGGTGTAGAAGAGTTCTGCGAGATCAAACGTCAACTGTTGATCACGATAGTCAACATCAGCGAGGTTCTCCGGTCGCGTCTTGATATCTACCTCTAATCCGGTTGTGTGCGTCCGGTGAGGCGGAAAAGGTGCTCCGTCAGCTTTCGAAATGTCGCCTATTCGAATGGTGGGCGCATTGGGATATCGACGGCGCCACTCTGCACAGACAAGCCGGAGGCACCGGATCATCTCCGGGCGTCCCCACGCCTTCCCCGAACCATAAGGCGACTTGAGTATCCACTCACCGTTCTTGGCTTCGGGCATTTCTATGAATCCGAGGGGCGATTCGGAAGTTCCCGCTGCACTCGCGTTAACAGATGCATGCAGCACCATGAACAGGGCAAGACCGCTGACGGTCCGGCTGTGGGATTTCCGCGTTGGCATATGCTGTCTCCTTCTCGCATCCATCCAGTCGGAGTACGAAACAAACAGATTGGCGTCACCGAACAACAACGGATCCGCGAATTCGTTTAGCCGGGGTCGACTTCGGCAACTTGCAAACATGTTTGCGGCGCGTTTGAATGATGTAACCGTTTTGCTCGGTCGTCAACCCAGCGCAGCCTTCGACCGCAACCAAAAAGTAGCTGGCGCTTCCAGCCCCAGGCACGAAGATGCACCCACGGCGCGTGTATGATACAAGCCAGGACTACAAAGCACTCATACTGCCTCACCATTCAACGCTAGGACGTATGCAATGAAAAAGCTCAAAAGCCTCAAATCGCTCTTACGGATCGCGTTCCTCTCCTTGTTTTCCATCTCCCCCGCCCTTGCTGATGAGCCGAAACAGGGGGACGCGAAGAATCTGGATCTTGGGAACGGCGTTAGCGTCGAACTGGTCTACATACCGCCGGGCGAATTCGTGATGGGTAGCACGGCAGCGGAGAAGGAGTGGGCGACTGGCATCGAAGGCGGAGCCGCACCGGGAACCGTACGCGAAAAGTACGAGGGCGAGCCACGACCAATGCGGGTCGGCAAGGGATTTTGGATGGGCCGCACCGAGGTCACCTGGGGGCAGTTCCGACAATTCGCCGAGGAGTCGCGTTACGTCACGGATGCGGAAAAGCCTGGCGGTATGACACAGGTCTTTGATCATACTTGGGATCGATACTATTACGGCACAAAAATCAAACATCCGTGGGAGTCGGTGGCGGACAAGAGCTGGCGCGATCCGGGCTTCGGGATCCCGATGAAGGACGATTACCCGGTTGTCTGCGTCAGCTACCAGGACATGAAAGCCTTCTGCCGCTGGCTCACGGAAAAGGAGCGTAAGGCAGGCCGATTACCTGATGAATTGGAAATCCGGCTGCCCACCGAGGCCGAATGGGCCTACGCCTGCCGCGGCGGAAGTCAGGAGAGTCATTTCTTCTGGTGGGGAGACGATCTAATGGAAGGCAAGGGCAGGCTCAATATCTCCGCCGTCGACTTTCTCCCTGGGCGAGACACCGTCTGGCCTCTGGCGAATGCACCGTGGAGCGACGGCTTCGCCTTCCTGTCTCCGGTGGATCACTACGGCGAAAAGGGACGAAACGGCTTTGGCCTCGCGGACATGTGTGGCGGCGTGTGGGAGTTCGTCCTCGATCATTTTGATCCCGAAGGAGGACACGAGGAAATTCACTACGAGGGCAAAGAGCAGCTTTCGGTGTCGCGTCCGGTTTGCCGCGGCGGCAACTACTTTGATGTGCCGGGCAACGCGCGCTGCGCCGTTCGACTGGGTATCGCTAGCGTTTCGTATTCCGACTCCCGCGACGGATTCCGAATCTGCATGGGCGTCTCCAAGCAGACCGTCCCCGTTCCTCGGAAAAAGTAGACTCGGCTCGTCGACATGATGAAATCGATCATCCGGCCTCCTGCGATGACCGTCGTCCTCATTCGCGTCGCGGCCGGGGAATCGACATCCGTCTTTTCCTAGAGTCGGCGGAAACCCACTTCACTTTCGCCACCCATACGCGATTGTCGGCGCCGCGGGCGATGAGCGGTTTCGGGTCGTGGTAGTTCGGGCCGGGTGCCTGCATCCACTCGGCGGCGGTCACCCACGTTTCGTCTTCGCTGATTTCGGTGACGCCGAAGTTTCCGAGTCGCGCCCCTTTTTCAGGAACCAGAATCTGTTCGCTCGCTCGAATAATGTGGAGTCTCTCCAAGTCAATCTTTGCGATGAACAAGGGCGCGCGATGGCGCATCACGTGATCGTTGTTCGCACCCCGCCGCGTGTAAACGAGCCACAGCCCGTGTTTCGGATGACGCACCCAGTGCTGCTGTGTGTTGTAATTGCCGAGGTTCGACCCGTCGTCGAAGGTCCACTTCTTCGGCTCGGAGAACTTCAAGGAACCGCCACCTTCGCTGACCGAAATGTAGCCGTGATCGTCATTGCGTATCGTCAGATAATAGCGGCCACCGAATTCTGTCAGCGAAGGTTCGCAGAGTCCGCGTTTCACCGGCACGGTCAGTTCGCTCCCGTGTTCGCGATATCGGAGCGTCTCGCCATCGAACTCGCATCGCAAGACGGTCGTCGCGTATTGTCTCTTGCCGATCTCCTTGAAATAGACCGGCAGCAGAATCTCGCCATTTGCTAAATCGAGCCGCTGCACGCAGCCGGCGCCGGCGTTGCCGAACTTCGCGTCGGCAGGCATCTCGATCGTCCGCCACGGCGACCAGGTTGCGTTTTCCGGATCGTAGACGGCATAGGCGGTCCCCCGCGGGCGGACGTGACGCACCCTGTTGTTCTCGTAAACGACCGTGTGCCCAGTCCCGAGCAGCTTCCCGGTCTTTGCATGCCATTTCGGCCAGAAGTCGCACACCGTGATTTCCAGATCTTTGTGCTCGTCGAACGCGAACGGGACCCTGGCAAAGGATTGGTGCTCGACGGGCTTGGACCAGGTTTTCCCGCCGTCCAACGTGCGCATTTCATTCAGCGCATAGAAAACATCGGAGCCGGAGAGTTGAAGTTTCTGTAGCGTCATCACGACCGTGGGATGGGATTCTCCCACCGCGGGAATCGCGCCGGCCCGGGCATGGACCCAGCACATTTTGCCATCAAATCCCTGCGTGGCAACGGTTTGTTCGATCGTGAATGGCGGTTTGATCTGCTGGGCAAATACGTTGCCAGCGGTGATGAGAAGGCCACAAAAAGCTAATGTGAAGAATCTGTTCATGTCATTGTTTTCCTATGGATTGAGTTGCATACAGTTTGGTCAAGCGCATCACGATCTTCAACCTGCCAAGAGCAGTGTGGAGCGAGCCATCGGTGCTCCTGCTATAATCTCAAGCACAACCACGACCGCCCTAGTTGGACAGCGAAACTGATTGGCCGGTCGGAACTGGCCTTACGAACGCTGAAGAACGGATAGCAGTAGTTTTCAATCAGGACCATTTCTATGTTTCAAACAATGCTAAGAGCCCTTGGGGCCATCCTGTTTCTACTCGTTGCCCTTGCTACGTCCGCCGATGCTCAGCAGCCGCCGTACGACGTTTTTCCGCCGGCAGAGCCGCCGTATTACCGCGTGCGCTACGAGGCATCGACCGAACCGGGCGAGCTTGTCTATCCGGTCAACTACACCGTCTGGGTTCCAGCGGACGTCAGGTCGCTGCGCGGAGTGATCGTGCATCAGCATGGCTGCGGCGAGGGATCGTGCAGGTCGGGACTGACGGGCGCCTACGATCTGCACTGGCAGGCACTGGCGAAGAAGCATGGCTGTGCCTTGCTGGCGCCGGCTTACGAGCAACCGGGCAAGGCTGACTGTCAGATGTGGTGCGATCCGCGAAATGGTTCCGACGCCGCGTTCCGGATGTGCCTGGTCGATCTGGGCGAGAAATCAGGACATCCTGAGTTGGCCACGGTTCCGTGGGCGCTATGGGGACACAGCGGCGGTGGTCACTGGGCGGGAGGAATGGTGCTGCTTCATCCGGAACGTGTTGCTGCGGCGTGGCTGCGCTCGGGCGTGCCGCTACTGGAACCGAATCCGGAGCGTCCCTCGATCAAGGCTCACACCGTGCCGGATGCCGCGCTCACAGTGCCCGTGATGTGCAATCTAGGAACGAAAGAAGGCGTGACGGTCAAGGATGGTCGCTTTGCCGGGGTGTGGCCTGCGAATGAAGTCTTTTTCAACGCGGTGCGTCAGAAAGGTGGGTTTATCTGCGTGGCCGTCGATCCGCTGACGGCGCACGAATGTGGCAATCAACGCTACTTCGCCATCCCGTGGCTGGATGCGTGCCTGAGTGCTCGACTGCCGAAGGCCAGCGGCGATCCGCTCAAAGCCATGCCGACGGATCGTGCGTGGCTTGCCAGCCCAATCGGTTTCGAAGCGGTCCCCGCCGTGCAGTTTGCCGGTGATTCTCTGAAGGCGGCATGGCTGCCGAACGAGTCGGTCGCGCGAGCCTGGATGCAATACGTCAAAGACACCGCGGTATCGGACACCACACCGCCACCCGCGCCCACGAACCTGCGAGTCGCGGGTGACGAACTGAGTTGGCAGGCCGAGGCGGACTTGGAGAGCGGACTGGCCCGCTTCATCATCGAGCGTGACGGTCAGTTTCTGGCCAACGTGCCCGAACAGGGCAAGAACCGGTTCGGTCGCCCCATCTTTCAGAACCTGCAGTACAGCGACACGCCCACGCAACCGCTCGTGGCCATGCACTTCATCGACACAAAAGTCGAAACCGGCAAGAAACACACCTACCGTGTAATTGCCGTCAACACCGCGGGCTTGAAGTCAAAGCCGAGTGCAGATGCCGTGGAAGGCGTTCCATGACGGTCGCGACGGCATCCGACAACCGATCACACTCATGCGCACCTCGGAGCCCAACCATGAGAAAGACGATCCTCACGCTGTTTTGCGGCTTGTTTCTGGCGGCATCCATCCAGGCGGACGAATCAGGTCAGGCCACGTTGGATGTCGTCAAGGCGCGAGTGCCGGACAAGCTTTGCCGTGTGACGCTCAATCAGCAAGAACTGGGCGGAGAAATCGGTCGCCGCATCCAGAACCTGATTTATCAGAACTACATGGTGGTCGATCTGGACGGCAAGTGGCTCAATCACTTTCGCAACCGCACGGACCGCGGTAACCGCTCGCACGTCTACTACGGTATTGGCAAGGTGCTGGACGCCGGCAGCCTTTTCGCCGCTTACACGGGTGACCCGAAAGTCGCCGCTCGCACGCTGTACATCATCGGCGAACTCGTGAAATCCCGCGACGCCGACGGGTACATCGGGTTCTGGAACGTCGAACCGGAGAATCGGCAAGACCACATCAACTGGATTCTACACGAGCAGGAGTACATCAACTTGGGGCTGGTGCGAAATTATCGCTGCACGGGCAACCTCCAATCGCTGGCCCACGCGAAGCTCATGGGTGATTACATCCTCAAAACGTTTCCCACGCCGCAGAATCCGTGCTACGACGCGGGCCAGATCTGCACGGCGGGCCTGCCGGAAGGGATGCTGGAACTGTACCGCGTGACAGGCGACCAACGTTACTTCGACTTCGCCGCCAACGTGCCCCACGGGAATAACCGCGGCGAGATTAAACTCGCGTCGTTACGGACATGGGAGCAGGATTTCAGCCGCCGTCCCTGCCATGTCTACGTCATGCTCGCTCGCTGCTACGCCCAGACCGAATTGTACCGACTGACCGGTGAAGAGAATCTCCTGAACATGAGCCAATTCATGCGAAACGAGTTGCTCAAGCAAGGCGAGGGCGGCATGCTGGTCACGGGCTCGTGCTCCGAGGGCGAACATTTCACCTACGACCAGAACGGACGCGGTGCCATCGGCGAATCGTGCGTCACTGCGTACGTTCTGCGGTGGATCGACAGCCTCATGCGGCTGGAAGGCGACATGCGATACGGCGATTTGCTCGAACGAACCATCTACAACGCGCTGCTGGCGGCCAACTCGCCCGACGGACGCTGGATCCGCTACTTCACCCCGCTGACCGGCGACCGCAAGTACGACACACGCGACTTCTTTTGCTGTTGCGGGAATCATCGTCGGGCAGTGGCCGAGCTGCCACAGAAGGTGTATTACCGCACACCGGAGGGCGGAATCGCGTTGAATCTGTTCAGCAACTCGAAGAAGTCGTTCGACGTGAATGGGCAGACCGTCACGATTCTGCAGGAGACCGCGTACCCGAACGACGGCGACGTGAAACTGGCGTTCTCGACCCACAGCAAAAGCCCAGTGGCGTTCCCGTTTCAATTCCGCACGCCGCGATGGTGCGAGAAGATCACATTGCGAGTGAACGACGAAGCCCCAGTGACGATTGACCCGCAGAGGCAGAAACTTGGGTGTTACCTGTTGAATCGGACATGGAAGGATGGCGACGTGGTGAAGATCTCGATGCCGATGGCGTGGCGATTCGTGCGAGGCCGGGCGGTACAGGACGGCCGTGTGGCGCTTTTGCGCGGCCCGGTTGTGTATTGCATCGGCAAGGACCAAAACGCCGAACTGCTCCAAGGAAAATGCCCCGAACCGCGGAATCTGGTCATCGACCCTGGTTCCCTAGCCGAACCGACAAGAGATGATTCGATTCGTCCGAACGGTTTGAAAGTCGTCGCCAAAGCGTGGCTGAATCAGGACACGAGCGGCGAAAGAGTCGATGTCACCCTGACCGAGTTCATCGACCCCAGCGGCCAGGGCGTGTATTTCCGTGTGCCGAACCTCGCGGACACGTCGCCGGTGCGGTTGACGGACGATGAACTCGTGTCGTGGCCGAACGAATTCGTCAACGCACACGTGGTGAAGGCGTTTTACGGGCCGAAGACGACGGGCGACCTCGGAGCAGTATTCGAAATCCGCGGAGATGTCGTGGCGGATTTGGCGGCGGATTACGTCAACCCGGGCGGCAAAACCGGTGTGAAGGCGGAATTTCCCGACGCCACGGGCGGAAGTTGGTCGTTTTGCATCTGCAAGAACGGCGGGCTGCTGTCCACGGCTGCGGCCGGCGATGTGAAGCCGTTGAGTTCGCAATTCAAGGCGTTCGGCTCGCCGCTGGGCTACGCCTACGGACTGGAGAATCAGGGCGATCAGCTCGGCTTTGTGTCGAACCACGCCCCCAGCGACCGGCAGGAAGACTCTTGGCGGGTTCACTACACCGAAAGAATGTTCGATCCAGTGCTATCCGCTTCCGAACGGAACGATTTCCTTTACACGCACCCGATTTCCGACACGGCGTGCTACAACGTGTTCCGGTGGACGCCCTCTGCCGAAGTGCAGAAAAAGGACGTAACGCTGTGCGGCACGCTGTTCTCGAATTTGGGCAATGGAGTCGAACTCCGCGTCATCCGCTGGAACGACGACACGCGGCACGATGTCCTTGGCACATTCAACACGAAAGACCTCACGGTCGGCAGATGCGGCTCCGCCGAATTCGTCGTGCGGTTGGCGCCCGGCCAAGTTGGCCAGCATATTGATTTCGTGCTGCACAACGCCGGTTCCCATATCTGCGACGCGACCGCCTTGAGAATCCGGGCTTACACCAACGTGCAGCGGGCCGCTGCCCAGACCGACGTGACGGAAAAGGTGCAAGCGAGATTCCAGAACCGTCTCGTCACGCCGCTTGGCCCGTACGCCGAACTGTTCGGCCACGTGGCACCCAATGAGGAAAACACGCTGAAAGTCAAACTCCACTACTGGCGAGACGGCGTAGTAGAATACCTCGAATTCCCGCAGAACTCGGCCCTGGACTTGACCAGGAACTAGATCGCCGTCCGCCTGAAAGCGGCAGCATTCATCTTGAAAGGACCTTGACATGAGCAGACTCAGCATGGCGCTGTTGGTTCTGTTGTTGTCGCTCTCCCTGAGTTTGCAGACCTCTGCATTGGATTTCACTGGGATGTCGATATTCGGCTGCCGTGAAGATGGCACGCAGGACGGCTTTGCGCGGTGGAACACAGGCCCGGTAGATGCGTGCTGGGACTTGTTCGTTTATGAGGGCAATGTAGTCCAGACTGGCGACAAAGCGAAATGGATCAATCACCCAACCAGCCGGTTGGTAAAGCTGACGCCCGCCGAGGGTACCACGACCTACACGTTTCATTTTGATAGTTCTGTCGAGGTCCCGCGATTCGGGCTGAACCTGTTTGGGCCGGACAAGACGGCGCCGCTGATCTCGGTTTTCGCTCCCGCCACGACTGACGCCTCCCGTCCTGTCAAGTTCACGATCAATGGCGCCGGAAATACGATGGGCTGGCCGTTAGATCCTGTGCCAGGCGCGGGTTCTCTGAGCTGCGAAGAGTTGGACCGATCGTTGTGGATTCACCGTGAAACTTCCAGTAACAAGAAATACACGATCACCGATTTCAAAGTGCTGCGCCCCTCGGCGGCAGGCAATCTGGACTTCGTTGGGCCGGGTGAAATCAAGCCCAGCGGCAAACCGGACTACGTTGGCCAGTTGACGATCAAAGCAGAAACGCTGAGCCCCGCGCCACCAGACTGGTTGCTCTGGACCAGCACCATCGCAGAAATGCAGATCGGCGAAAACAACGAGGATGGCAAGTGGAAAGAGAAATACGACTACGAAAACGCCAAACCGCCGTTTTCATTAATCTACGACGGAAAGGCATTCCACGAGTTATTGAAAGATTGGCAGTTTGAAACGGAACACAACAAGATCGACGAGCATCGGGTCAGCCACCATTTAACGTGGCGAGATACTGACACCGGCCTTCGAGTCCGCTGGGAAGGTTTGGAGTTCACGGTTTTCGAGAGTATCGAATGGACCGTCTACCTGACGAACACCGGTGATAAAGACACGCCGATTATCGAGAACATCAAGGCCTTGGATGCGAACTTCTTGCGCGGGAAGGGCCACGAGTACCGCCTTCGCCACTGGGACGGCACGCACGTGACAGCGGATGACTTCGCGCCCAAGAGTACGATACTGGAACCGGGCAGCGAACTCAGCTTCCGTCCCAACGGCGGACGCCCCACGGGCGGGAATTGGCCCTATTACAACTTGGAGACGGAGGGCGAGGGCATCATCATCGTAGTTGGCTGGCCAGGTCGGTGGTACGCCAGTTACCAACGTGATGACCGCAATGGATTACACGTGACATCAGGGCAGGAGACCACGCATTTCAAGTTGCTGCCCGGCGAAACCGTTCGCACACCGCTTGTCGTGATGCAGTTCTGGAAGGGTGGCGACTGGATCGACTCACAGAACACGTGGCGTCAATGGATGGTCAAACACAACATTCCGCGCCAAGGAGGAAAGCAATTGCCGCTGCCTCAGTTCGCCGCGTGCAGTTCCCACCAGTTCGCGGAAATGACCAAAGCCAACGAGCAGAATCAAATTCAGTTCATTGATAGCTATCTCGATAAGGGCCTGAAGCTGGACTACTGGTGGATGGACGCCGGTTGGTACGTGGGGGCAGCAGAAAAGGGCTGGCCCTGGACGGGCACCTGGGAAGTGGATCGCAGGCAAAACCGTTTCCCAAACGGCCTGCGCGCGATCAGTGACCACGCCCACAACCGGGATGTCAAAATAATCGTCTGGTTTGAACCGGAACGCGTGGCCGCAGGAACGTGGCTGGCCACGGAGCATCCCGAATGGGTTCTTGGCGGTTCCAGCGGTGGACTGCTGAACTTGGGCGACCCGCAGGCGTGGCAATGGCTGGTCGACCATACTGACAAGATCATCTCGGACGAAGGTATCGACCTGTATCGCCAGGACTACAACATCAATCCGCTGGACTTCTGGCGAAACAACGACACGGCTGATCGTCAGGGCATCACCGAGAACAAGTACGTCATGGGTTATCTGGCGTATTGGGACGAGCTGTTGCGTCGTCACCCGAAACTGGTTATCGACTCGTGTGCATCAGGCGGGCATCGCAACGACCTTGAGACGATGCGCCGCGCCGTGCCTCTACTGAGAAGCGACTACTTGTTCGAGCCGGTGGGCCAGCAGGGACACACGTACGGCCTATCGTTCTGGCTGCCATTCCACGGGACGGGTTACACGCCGTCGAATGCCGCCGGGTGGGGCTGGGGTACAGGAGGGCTTTCATACGGACCCTATGTTCGCCGCAGCAACATGTGTCCACATGGCACGGGCTGTTTCGATTTCCGCGTGGACGTGGACGACGAGTTGATTCTGAAGCTGTACGCCGAATGGAAAGAGATCGGTCCGGATTACTTCGGCAACTACTATCCGCTGACCGACTACAACCTCTCCAAGAAAGAATGGCTCGGCTGGCAGTTCGCCAGCCCCGATGATAGCCGAGGTTTCGTTCAGGCGTTTCGCCGCGAGCATTGCATGTACACAGCGGCCGAGTTGAAGCTCCGCGGTTTGGATCCAAACGCGACGTACGTGCTGAAGAACTACGACACCAAAGGTGAAAAACGCGCGTCCGGCAAGCACTTAATGGAAACAGGAATACCTGTCGCAATCCCTGAAAGGCCCGGCGCGGCTACGATCAGATATGTCAAGGCTGACTAACGCACACGTGCTGAAGGGAGGCATCATGATGCGGTCGTATCCCGACTAGGCGGCGAAAGCAGGTATCACCAACGGAGGCAGCGCTGGCGGTACTTGCGAGCCACCACCACGCATTGGAGTCTGGTGGCGTCGGCAACGAATACACGTTTCGTGTTGATGACACCTTTCGGTCAGTCTGCCCGCTTTCGCTTCGCCCATTCGCGATTCACGCTTTTAGCAGCCACGCAGAGAACTCCACACCGCGCTTCTCAGTGCGCTCGGCTAATTCCGGGGCGGTGCGGCGATCTTGTCTCTGCGCGAATACGCTCCGGACGTGACGCGGTCGAGACCGCGTGGAGCCACCAATTCTTGACATTCGGCATCATTCGATGCGGGACTAGCATTCCTCGGTAGCAACCGTAGAAGTCGCTTCGCGTCGTCGATCATCAAGTAGAGAGCCGGCATGAGGGTCAAGGTGATCAAGGTGGCGAATGCCACGCCGAAGGCCAGCGCCACGGCCATGGGGACGATGAACCGGGCCTGCATGCTGGTCTCCATCATCATGGGCGTGAGCCCCAGGAACGTTGTCAGCGATGTCAGCAAGATGGCGCGGAAACGCGACTGGGAAGCGGTACGGACCGCCTCGTGAATGGGAACACCGCGCCGCGTCGCTCGGTTGATGGCGTCGATCAGCACCAGGCTGTCGTTTACTACGACGCCAGCCAGGGCAATCAAACCAAGTACCGAGATCATGCTGACCGTCTCGCCCACCAGAACATGCCCGCCCACAGCTCCGACGAAACCAAAGGGGATCGCCGCCGCGATCAGAAGGGGTTGGACATAGGAATTGAAGGCGATGGCCAGCATCGCGTACATGGCGAACAGAGCCACCACAAAACCGATGCCCAATTCCTTCAGCACGCGCTGCTGATCCTTCATGCCGCCTTCGATGGACCAGGTCAATCCTGGGTATCGTTCCGGCAGTTGGCCCAGGACTCCGGCCTCCAACTGTTCCATGATCCCGTCGGGGTTGTCTACCACGTCGCGCTGGAGCATGGCCGTCACGTCGACCATGCGTTTGCGCTCGCTGCGACGGATCGTCGCCATGCCGTCGCCGAACTCGATTTCGGCGACTTCGGTCAGAGGCACTTCGTCGCCATTGGGCGTGCGGACTCGCGTGTTGTTCAGATCGGCCACCGATTGTCGCCCGTCGAGAGGATAGCGGACCATGACGCGGACATCGTCGCGACCGCGTTGGACGCGCTGGGCCTCTTCACCGTAGAAAGCCTGACGGACCTGTCGGCCCAGGTCTTGTTGCCTCAGACCCAGCGTCTCGGCGGCAGGCTTCATCGAGAGCGTGATTTCCGGCTGACGCGTGCCCAGCGTGTCGTTGATCTCGTACATGCCGGCGTAACGGTGAAGCGACTGCTTTAGATCCTTGGCCGCCAGTTCGATGTGATCCAGGTTGTCGCTGGTCAGGCGGATATGGAAGTCCTTGTTGTCGTCTCCTTCCACGGCATCGAACGTCAATCGCCGCACGCCCGCCACGACCCCAACTCGCTCCCGCCACGTGTCGGCGATATCTTCCGACGAGACGCCGCGTTCGTACAGGTTTTCGAACTCCATGGTCACTTCCGCCAAGTGCGTTCCACCCGAACCGAGCTGCAAACCGCCCGGCTGCTGGGCATCGCCCATGGGGTGGGCGCCCATGGCGACCAGCAAGTGCTTGACGACCTTGACATCTTCACCGCCGTCCAATTCCTCACGGACCTGCTCGGCCGCAACTTCAATCCGTTCAAGCACGCGACGAGTCGCGTCGGCGCTGACGCCGTTGGGCATCTCCAGTGTGGCCACGGCCACCTCGCCCGGTAACCGCGGGAAGAAAGCGGCCCGAACGCGACCGCCAGCCACCAAACCAATGGTCAAGATCAGCGACGCCGTGAACAAGGCCAGGGTCATATACCTCCAAGCGAGCGCGGCTTTCAGCACGGGCAGATAGACGCGGCGGATCAGTCCCTGCAGTGCCCTGTCGGCGATCTGCTGCAGCCGGGCGAACAGCCACACCACCGGCCACACGGGCAACAGATACCAGGCCATTTTCCGCCGCGGCTCGTGCGAAAGATGGGCCGGCAGAATCAGAAGCGACTCGACCAGAGAGAAGAGCAAGCACGACACGATCACGATTGGAATGATCCGCCAGAACTTGCCGTCCACGCCGGAGATGGCGAACATTGGCAAGAAGGCGATTACCGACGTCAGTACGGCGAAAATCACCGGTCTGGCCACACGAGTGACGCCTGCGACTGCTCCGTCTCCGCCGCGTTGTCCAAGGCTCTGCTTGTGGTGGATGCTTTCGGAGACCACGATCGCATCGTCGACGACGATCCCCAGCACAAGGATGAAGGCGGCCATCGAGATCAGGTTGATCGACACGTCGGCGTACCACAGGACGGCGAACGTGCCGACAAATGAGATTGCCAAACCAACGGCCACCCAGAAAGCCAGCCGCAAGTGAAGAAACAATCCCAGGCATAAGAAGACCAGAACCAGACCGCTCAGTCCGTTGCGAAGCATCAACTCCTTGCGTTCGGTGTAGTATCGAGAGTAGTCGAACCATGTATCCAGATGCACGTCGGTCGGCATGGCCGCGCGATTCTGATCCACGTATTCGTGCACGTGTGCGGCCACGTCGGGCACGTTTTCGCGGCCGGTGGCCAGCACGCTGAGCATTACCGCTTGACGCCCGTCGAAGCGTGTCCACCGCTCGTTCTCCTCGAAGCCGTCCACGACGGTAGCCACGTCTTCCAACCGGACCCGCGTTCCATCCGCATTGGTTAGAAGCACGATACTCCTGAACTCGGGGCCGTGGTAAGCCTGTCCCTTGGTGCGGACGCGGATATCGCCTGCGCCCGCCCGAATCGCGCCGGCCGGTACGTTCAGCGATGACGCGCGAACTGCGTTGGCCACGTCGTCGAACGTAAGCCCGTGACGCCGTAAGGACTCCTCGGACACGTGAATGCCGATCTCGTAAGGCCGGACACCGCCCATCATCACTCGGGTGATCCCCGGCAGCGTCAGCAAGTCCTCGCGTACATTTTCGGCCAGCTTCCTTAACGTCGCAGGGCCCGCCGCTTCGCTGGCCAGCGCCACCGTGATCACTCGCGTTTCCAGGGATAACTCTTCGATCGTCGGTTCCTCGGCATCCTTGGGAAACGTCGTGATCGCGTCGACGCGGGTCTTGACGTCGTCCAGGAGCTTTCGCGTGCCGTGGTCTGTTCGCACTTTGACGGTTACCAGGCCCAGCCCCTCGGAGGCTGATGAGTCCAGCGTGTCAATTCCTTCGAGATCAGCGATTGCCTCTTCGATCCGGAGCAGAATCCCTTCCTCGACCTCGACGGGCGTCGCACCGGGATAGGGCACGCGGACAGCGACCACATCGAGGCTGACGGTGGGGAGCATCTCTCGTCGAACGCCGAACGCAACGGACAGAAACCCGGCCAACAGGATCATTAGCATCAGCAGGTTGGCCGTCACTGTGTTGCGTGCAAACCAGGCTAATATGCGGCTCATGATCGATCCTCCTCCACCGGCCCGGCGGGCCGCTCGACGTGCAAGGGCTTGTCGTTGGCGAGATCTAACAAACCGTCTTGCCCAACGCCGCTCGGCGCGAGTGCAGAAGATTCGATCACCTGAACCCGCATCCCCGGAGCCGTGTAGTCGAGTCGGGTCGCGCAGACCGACTCTCCCTCGGAAACATCACCTTGAACCACAACCCAAGATTTCTCGCGTCGCAGTACCTCAACTTCGCGTTGCCTCAACGCCCCGCCAGTGTCAATGACAAACAGCTTGCCGTCATGCCCGACGCAGGACGCCGGCAGAACAACGGCTTCGGCTACCGGGCTGCAACGGATCATTGCCGCGACAAACATCCCGACGCCCAGCGGGTGCCCACCGCTGTCACTCGTCCCTTCGTAAGGCTTCGTCACATTCGCTACGAGGTACACCATCCGGCTCCGCGAATCGACGATCGCCTCAGTCCGCACGATTGTGCCGCTCCAACGACGGAGCTTGCCCGCAAAGTGGGCCTCAAGCACGACGTCCGGACCAGAGCCGGGATCACGTTTTTCGCCAAGTTTCAGGTCCAGAAAGGCAAGATCGTTGTCGCTCACTGGTAGACGGACCTCGACGGTGTCGGTGACAAAGCACGTTGCCAGGGGCGTACCCGGTGTAACGTACTGGCCCACGTCTGCGTGCTTCTGACGCACACAACCGTCGAATGGGGCCACTACTGTGGTGTCTTTCAAGGAATTGCGAGATTCCTCCAGTTGCATCTCCAATTCCTCGGCCTCTGCGGTTGACATATCAAACAGCGCCTGCGCCTGATCCAATTCAGCCGGCGGCACGACGTCGCGGCTGCGCAATTGGGTCACGCGATCCAACTGCTGCTTCGCCTCCAAAGCCTTGGCCCGCGCCGCCCGCAGGCCCGCCTCGATTCGTCCGATGCGAACTTCATAGTCTCGCCGGTCGATCTCGACTAGCACCTCGCCACGACGAAAAAAACCGCTTTCGTCGAAGCACTCGGCAACGGAGACGATCCGCCCGGACACACGAGCGGCCAGCGTGCTCTCGCAAGACGGTTGGACTGTGCCCTGGCTGCGTATCGGAAAACACACATTTCGTTTCTCGACGGTTACCACTTCCACCAAAGGCAGTTGTGCGGCCGGACTCTGTTCCGCAGGCGCGGGCTTCGTGGCTATCAGCCACCGGGCTCCGAGAATGCTAATGGCCACCGTGACGATCGGCAGGATCACCTTGTGCCCCATCCGTACGAATTTCCACCACTTTCTCATCATTGCTTGCTCTCCGAGGCTCAGTTCGACCATTCGGTCGGTTGGCCCTGCTCTTCATGCTCCTCAGTCAACTCGCTTCGCATGATGCTGCGCTCCTTGGGAGCATCAAATCCAAGGCTTACTCGATTTCCCTTTACATCCAGTACGGTTAAGACGACGTCGTCGCCAACCCGAATCTGCTCTCCCCGCTTTCTGCTCAGAATCAACATGGCCGTTTCCTCGCTGTTCGTTCCCTTTCGTCGATGTCCATTTTGGTTGCTGGATTTATCCCGGATCGCTACGTGGCCTCTGTTGGGGCGAACTGCCGCGTCCACAATGCACTCCCACATGATTCCCCCACTCCTTCCTGAAAGAAATAGTCCGAGAAGTTACAGAAGAAGTTCGCCCGCTTTCCCAGAATCGCGAACCGAAGATGTGGGTCGTCATTGTCTTTCCTCCTCAATCCATGCTGTGTGACTGATGGGGCCGAATTCCCTCAACGCCGAAGCCAGACGTCGTCCCAGGGCGCACGGCAATCCCTCTGCCAGTCGCGTTTCCGAGCGGAGATGAATGCTCAGATCCGTCTTGACCGACGCGTGGCGATACAGTTCGACGGTCACCCGATCGTCCGACGCCGCTTGCATTTCCACGGCGGTACGAAGCTCATGTAGCAGCGAATCCTCTCTCCGAGGATCCAATCGGATGGTGATGATTTCGATCGCCTTCATTCGTGCCCCTCCAGGACTCCATGTTCGTCAGGTGTCACAATGTGATAGGCACAAAACGTGCCAATACGGAAACTGCTCAACACGCAGGGTTTTAGTCGCCCCACAGCACCACAATTGCCAAATATGACCATTGGAATTGCCGAATACGGCAGTCTGCTGCATAATTGTCTAATGTGGTACTTTTGTTCTCTGCCGTGAACGATGCTTCTGGAGATCTCAAATGGACGAAAATGAGTTCTTTCGAAACGCGTCACTGCGTGTGTGCGGGCATCTGGACATCGCCGAGGCGATGCGTTCCACCCTTGACTACTTCCAAGGGATTCTTCCAGCGGATCGGCTGTACCTTCAGCTCTACGAACCGGAACTCGGGTCGATGCGGACGATTGCGATGGCCACGAAATCCGAGGCGATGCAGGTGGACGCTTTGACGCCTATGCCGCAGGAAGCCCGAACCGAGATGGAGGAGGCGGCTACGTCGGATTTGCCCGACGTGATCATCATGAACCGGCCCGACCAGTCTCCGGTGGCCAGAGCGATGTACACGTTTCACGGGTTCCAGGACAGGTTGGCGGATTCCTCGCTGCTTTTGCTACTGCTTCTCACACCTGGCGGGGAGATTCTTGGCGAACTGGTTGTGATCAGCGAAGACGGCGTCGATCAATACACGGACCAGCATGTCCGCCTGCTGTCGACCCTCCAAGAGCCGTTCGTAGTGGCCATGTCGAACACCCTCGAGCATCGAGAAGTCCTCAGGCTGAAAGATCTCCTAGTCGACGACAAGCGGCAGTTGCAAAGGGAACTGCTGCATCTCTCGGGAGACGAGATCATCGGCGCCGATTTCGGTCTCCGTGGCGTCATGCAGCAGGTCCGGCAGGTTGCACCGACAGAAAGCCCCGTGCTGCTGATGGGCGAGACGGGTGTGGGCAAGGACGTGATCGCCAACGCCATCCATCTCGACTCGCCCCGACGTGACGGCCCGTTCATTCCGGTCAATTGCGGTGCGATTCCCGATACGCTGCTCGACAGCGAACTGTTCGGTCACGAGAAGGGCGCTTTCACCGGCGCGCTGACTCAGAAACGCGGCCGCTTCGAGCGAGCCCACAAGGGTACGATTCTGCTGGACGAGATCGGCGAAATGCCACTCGAGGCGCAGGTGCGACTACTGCGAGTGCTCCAACATCGAATGATCGAGCGGGTCGGTGGGACCGAACGCTTCCCGGTGGACATCCGCATCATTGCCGCCACCAATAAAGACCTGCCAAGGATGGTGCAGGCCGGTCGTTTCCGGGAGGACCTGTTCTTCCGGCTCAGCGTGTTCCCCATAACCGTTCCTCCATTGCGTGAACGGACGAGCGACATTCCGGCTCTCGCGCAACACTTCATCGAACGCAAGGCCAGAGACCTGAAGATCGGCGAACCGCCGCGCCTCGCGCCCGGCGCGATCGATGTCCTGATGGCCTACGACTGGCCCGGCAATGTACGCGAACTGGAAAACGTGGTAGAACGCGCCATGATTCTGCATCGAGGCGAGCTGCTCAGGTTCGACGGCCTTTGTACCTCGCACTCCGGACAGGCCGCCGCAGTACAGACGCCGATCGAGGAATTGCCGCTGGAGTTAGACACAGTGATCGGAGAGCACATCAAGCGCGTTCTCGGCATGACCGGTGGCAAGATTCACGGCTCGGGCGGCGCGGCGGAACTGCTGGGCGTGAACGCCAGTACCCTCAGAAACAGAATGAACAAACTTGGAATAGCGTACGGTCGCAGTAGGAGATCCGGTGAAAATGGCTGATGATGCCGACAGCTTCACGCAGGAGTTGAGTTCCTACCGGGAGCCCATCTATCGTTATGTTCTGAGCATGGCGCGGGATGCGGCCGAAGCCGAGGACCTGACGCAGGAGACATTTCTGCGCGCCCACGCAAGATCATCGACCCTCGACGACCCTGCCAGGTTGTCGCCATGGCTGTACCGCATCGCGACCAACGTCAGTTACGACCGATTTCGTCAGGCGTCGTATCGTAACCGACCGCAATCGCTCGATGGGACGACCGAGAACGATGCTGAGAAAGGCGAGCCAGCGGTCCTCACTGACCCCGCGCCACGACTCGACAAGGTGATGGAACAGCAGGAGATGAGTTACTGTGTGCAGCAGTACTTGGCGGGTCTGTCCGATTCCTACCGCGCGGTCATCTTGCTGCACGACGTGGAGGGGCTGACCAATCCGGAAATAGCGGAAATGCTCGGAGCTTCACTTTCTACGGTCAAGATCCGACTGCATCGGGCAAGAGAGAAGCTTCGCGCCGCATTATCCGAGGGATGTCTGTTTACGATCGACGAACGGGGCGTGTTCATCTGCGAGCCAAAGCCGCCGAAGCCCGATCCATGGAATCCGCTTCTCCCACGTTTCCGCCGATAACGGGCTTCCACGGAAGTTTTTCGCTTCGTCGGTGTATCTCTTTGGCCGGCCGTTTCGTCTAAAGGAGTAAGAGCCGGGGGCCGCTGGCCTGTATCGACAACTAAAAAGGAGGTGGAGAGGAGCACGACATGTCCCAAGAAGGCATCAAATGCGAATGTGGAGAGAGCGAACGTAGTGAGCGAGTAGTCCGGGAGGCCCCGACCAACACAGTTGCCGTCGAAGCGACCACCTGCTGTGACCTTGGAACGACAGGAGGGAAATGTGCCATGGACATGCGAGTCAAGGAGCTGATCGCGATCGGAGCGTCGATCACGGCAAACTGCCAACCATGCTTGGAGTACCACGTCGCCAAAGCTAGGGAAAATGGTGCCGAGGAGGCGGAGATCCAGGAAGCGATCGCCGTCGGCAAGATTGTGAGAAAGGGTGCGGCCGGAAAGATGGACCAGTACGCCGCCGAGATGCTCAGGGGCATCGCTTCCAAACCAGATGGCAAAGCAGCGAGTGATGGATGCGAAATGACATGACATGCGTCAGCGTGACCCGACTACGACGGTCGATACAGTAGATTTGGAGGGCGAAGACATGCCATTCTATCTCAAAGAGTTCGATATACTTCCGCAGGTTGCGGGACTTCGATCCGTGTTGATTGTACCGTGCCGGTTCTGCCTGGCGGCGAGCTTGGCGGTGAAGGAGGACAAGCCCTACATCGAGTTGTTTCGGCGATTTCTGCGAACGGAGGCGTATGAGTCGTTCATTCGATCCCTGAGACGTCGGTTTGAAGACGAAGGAACTGAAACAGCCGTCTTCGACAGCAAACTGCCGCACCAATTCGTGACTTGCATGTGGACGTCCAGGCATCGAAAAAGACTTGCGAAACGTGCTGCCAAGTTCGACGGCGTGGTGGTCTTGGGGTGCGACGCAACCACTGAAATCGTTCGTGCCGCGATTGGATCTGCAGATTGCCAAGTGATCAAAGCGATGGTAGCGGAAGGCATCATGAACGTCCTTCCGATCGTGAGCGTCCCGCTGAACGTATCGCTTGAGGTGCAAGGCATCAGCCCCGTAGTGATGAAACCGTCAGGACAACACCTGCAACACGCATGCTCTGACGACGGATAAGCAGTATACGCCTGTTGTCCATCCCCACCGTGGATTGCACGACCGGATGGCGGGTACCTGGGTGGTGCGGCGTTGAAGGGCCGCGGACCGCAGACCAACTGTGCGTTTCGAGCTACGGAACTGCCGGTGCCGGGTTTGGCGGGAGAACTCTCTGTGCCAACTCGCGGTCAAGCAGGAAAAGTCCGGCTCGATCGTCCCCGATCAGCTTGAGTTGCTGGACTATCTTGTAGGTATTATCCTCCTCTTCGACCTGTTCGGCCACAAACCACTGGAGGAAGTTGTCGGTCGAGTCATCATCCACTGCGCGAGCCCGTTTCACTAACGCTCGAATACAATCGCTGATGTGCTTTTCGTGTTTGTAGGCCTCGGCAAACGCGTCCAGTGGCGATTTCCACTTCGTCTGAGGAGCTTCTATCTTCGTGAGGATGACCCGGCCGTTGCGCCTGTGGACGTAGTCGAAGAACATCATGCCGTGCAGCGTCTCTTCCTGCGTCTGTATCCGCATCCAGTTGGCAAATCCCGGGAGATTCGCGGATTCGAAATAGGCGGCCATGGAGAGGTACAGATACGAGGAGAACATTTCCTCATTAATCTGTTTGTTCAGGGTAGCCTCCAGTTCTTTGTCCAATCGACTGTCATTCTCCTGGCAGGTCGCAACAGTAGCGTGAAGAACACAAATCACGAATGAAAGCAGCAGGGTAGGTTTCAGGATTCTCGTGGCGGTCTCCTAGAATCCGGGCGTCTCGAAGGTGTTTCACCGAAACATATTCCGATTGTACGCTGACCGTTCCACGGCATCCAATTTAACACTAAAAGAGACGAGGGAGCATAAGCAAGTATTTGATCTGCAACTACGCTCCGGTGGCCTTCCCCACGCTTCACTGGGCCCGGAATGACTGGGGGCGGATCATCCCTATTTCGACTTCGAGCTGATGTCGTTGTGCAACTCGGTCCATTCCTGCTCCAAACCATAGTCCGGCATGGTCTTCCCGGCTCGGCGATACCAGTATTGCGAGTTCCCCAAATCGCCTTCCTTCCGATGCAGGTAGGCGTGGATCCAGTACGAGTCAACTGACTCGATCCCCTGCACAATCGCATGGGCACCATCCCAATCGCCGTTGCTGTCAAGCTCTAACGCGTTCTTCAGCGGATCAGTCATGTCTGGCACTTGGCTTCCTTCTCCATCTTCGTCGCATCTACGAGTTAATGCAGCGAACGGCTCGTCGCCACAATTGTCGTTCACTCGCGGATGCCGATTCCGCTTCATCCAGGCGACACTGGGTTGGCCCAGAACGCCCGTCCGGGCAGATCGCCATCGCCCGCAAAGGTATGATAGATCAATAGCACACGTTCTCGAAAGGGCGGGTGGCTTGTCGGCTCTTGTTCGTGTTCGCTTGTCACAAGCACATGGTTTGCGTCCTTCGTTAGCGCCCGACAGAGTTCTCCGATCTCCTCGACATCGAGTCTGCCATCGCCGTCGTGATCGAATCTCCGCCATCGGACCCGTTGCAGCTTGCGCTGACGTCGCTGTTGAACTAGTGTTGCCAACTCCTCGTTGGCCGGCTGGTCACCGTCGTTCGACTTGCGTCGTGGGGCGAAGTTCTCTTCGACGTACTTGACGATCTCGTCGGCATGCCGAAAGAGATTCTCGTGGAAGATGCGACCGTACGGGCGGACTTGGGAAAAGGCTAATGACAGGTCTTCCATCTGGACGTTGTTCGCGTCGAGGAAATCTCGCGCCGCCCAGACCAACACCACTTCTGTCAGCTCCTCTTCCTCGCCCAGTTTCAGCAGCGCGTTGATCAGCGGTGCCGGGCCGGCGCGGGATGCGGCAAACAGGTCGCAGCGATGTTCGATGTGTCGCGGGATCTTCTTCAACACGGTGGTCGCGATCAACGCCAGCACCCCACGGCTGACCATGAACACGATTACCCCGGTCGTCTGTAGGCCGAAGGCGACCATGGTCGAGAACACAACCGCGTGCAGTACGATATCCGCAAGTAGCCAACCTCCTGGAATATGAACGCGATTGCCTGGGGCGTGATGGCCAATTTCGTGGAGCAACACCGCTCGGATCTCGTCCGGGTCCAAGTAGTGCAACGATCCGCTTGTCAGTTGTACAGGTTTGTATCGAGCCCAGGTTGGCCAAAGCACCGAAACGCTTGTCCAGGCCTGAGCCTCGCGGAAATCGACCACGCCCACCTTGATGCCACGCAGCGTGATCGGCACCACACGCTCGGCTTCATCGACGATCTCGCGAAGTTGGGCCTCGGAGTACTTGCCTATGTTCCAATGGTTGCCGAACCAGCCTACATGCACTGCGGGGCGCAGAAGCCACGCCATGAGAAGTCGCGGCAGCACATGATAGAAAACGATCACAACAATTAACGTGATCGCGTAAACGCTCCATCTATCGGGCCGCGTCGCGAGCCAAGCGAAGCAGCGGTAGAGCACAAATAGTTCGGCGAGCAGACCAAGCCATCCGACAAAACGGACGACGGCCATCCGGCGCCCCGCGGCGTTTACCTCGCCTACCAACTGCTCGACATTTCGACGCTTCATACAGGGCAGGATAACCCACTCGCGGCGTGCCGACTACCGTGAGTTTCGACCGTTGTCTAATGGGGCATCCGCCTGCTGATTGCACCTGCGTTGTTCCGTCGCGTAGACTATAGGCAATGAAGCTCACACGAAACGAACGGTCCCTCACGAGATACAAACACGAAAGGGATGACATGATGACGCCACAACAACGAGTAACTCGTCGCGGGTTCTTGGGTACCACTGCGTTAACCGCTGGAGGGATCTTGATGCCTGGCGCGGTTGCGTTCAGCGCCGAGCCGATCGCTGCCTCGAACGACTTCCCTTCGACGGATCATTTCTGGTATCGCCGGCAGCCAGCCGGCCTGTTTGTTGACTCGCAGCGCGACAACAAGGCGTTTGCCTATGCGGACGGCAAAGTGCTGCTATCCGAAGACAATGGTCGCACCTGGCCGCACAGCAAAGAATTCCCTGACGCCCGTCACATCGTGTTTAGCTGCATCTTGAAGAACGGCAACATTCTGTTCAGCGCGTTGGCGAAACTGTATCTCAGCACGGACAACCTGAAGACGTACAGCGAGATTACGGTGAAGGATACCGACGGCTCTGATTATCTCCAGCACACGCCGAAGAACCCGGCCAATCCCGGCTGGTACTTCCACAACCTGACGGGCGACGACACGTTTGACGTGAACGGAACGGAGATGCTCATATGGGGGAATTACTGTAACGTGATTGGCGGCGCGACGCCGGTCAATATCTACTATTCGACCGACAACGGGCAGACCGTCAAGATCGCATATTCCTTTGGACAGAATCCCCGCAATCGAGACAACGGGTCCGGAGGTGGAGGCACGACAGGCACGCCGCTTGGAAATCCTGACAATCCAGTCATTTGCCGCCACGTTCACTGTGTAACGTACAACCCGGCCGAAGATGCGTTTTACGCTTGCACGGGCGACCACGATCGTGGAGGCAAGCATGAATGTCACTGGCTGCGAGGTCTTTTCGACGCGAACAACGACCAATGGGATTGGAAGGTCATCGTGTCGGGGCCTTCGAACTCGCGTTTCAAGTGCGGCGGTATCAACTTCGTCGACGGGCAAGTCTACTGGATCAGCGACTCGAACGGTCCCAAGCCGTACGATCGAGGCGTTTTTCGATGCGATCCGGCCGACATCACCAACCTGGACAAGCACACACTCCTGTTCAATCCCGGAGTCGAATCGGGCAATATGATCATCCAAGACGGCGTGATTCTGGCATCCCA
>CAZUAH010000035.1:0-48377 GCA_964617665.1 uncultured Pirellulaceae bacterium | reverse complement strand
CCTCCTTCAGCAAAGCGCGCGCCTCCCCCTCTACCGTTCTGGTGTACGCTCACGCGGGTCGGGCCTTGTCGACTGCTAGCGGATGATCGCCACCTTCTTTGGACAGGGCCGCCCGCAGGCCTTCCTGCCGGACTTCGTCGGCCGCCGCCAGCGTGGTCCCCGTCCGAACCACGTCGCTAGGAGCGTCATCCAGGTAAACGACAGGGGCAGCCGGCGCCCCGCGACCGCGAAATCTTCTGTGCTGTGGATTCTCTGATGTGCGAACACCGCCAGGACGTAAACAACTGCCACGTACAGAACCAGCACGCCGCCCAATAACCATTTCAGTTCCTCGCTCATCTGAATGGTTTGCATGGGGATGAGGTCCTGTGGAAGGCGGGGCGCGGCCAAGGTTTGCTACGGCTTCTGTAAATGACACAGCGGTCTCGGCGTGCCAACTCCGTCGCCTGCATACACGCGGGGCGACCTCCGTTTTGGGACGCGAAGTGAACTTTTCCGGACGATCGAAGATGTCGACCTGCACAACGTGCGGTCATCGGGGTGGCGTGGGGGCGTGGTCAAATTGCCTTACCAAGAAAACCTTGCGGTTCATCGAAAAACTGTGGCGCAACAGTTTCCTATCCGCCCTATACCCTTAACGGAAAGCGACACCGTATCGATTGATGTCAGCACAATTGTCATTGCGATCGAATCACAACACCAGAGAAAGGGAAATCATGAGATGTTTGTTGTTGGGCGGAGCCGGTCCCGTGGGTACTGCTGCCCTGTATCTGATGAAGAAGCTTGAGTGGACCGCTTACGTGGTTGATCCAGTGCGTCCGAAACAACGGGACTACCACGCCCAACACCTGAATGGGACGATCGAACGCTGGGTAGACAAGCAATACGCACTGGAAAACTTGCGGGAGCAGTTGAGTACCGAGCGTTTTGATCTGGTCATCGACCTGACACCAACTCTTGACAAGCGGCTGTCAATCGAGTTGTGCGACGAATTCGGCGTGTCGTTGGTGAATTCCACGATGGTGGACTTCAAGGACGACTGCCACATCGCGGCCTTTGATGTCATCTCGGCGCGGCCGACCGCCAAACGGCGACCGCACATCGTGGCTTCCGGGATGAACCCAGGCGCGTTGAATGCCATGTCGGAAGAGATCATCCGCAAACGCGAGGTGCCGAACGCGATCATCTACTGGGAATATGATGATACGCTGCTTCACGACGGCAGCCTATTAGGTCCTTCGACAACATGGAGCCAGGGCGAGTCCGGCGACGAAATCTCGGAGGACTGGACCTTCGAGGTCATCGAAGAAGGCACCATCCTGCTGCGCGAGGACGCCATTAGCTCGAAACCCGAGAAGTATTCAGAGTGCGGCGTACCGATGGAGGCCTTTGGCATCCCAGCGGGCGCCGAGGCGTTTCTCATCGGCCATGAAGAATGTGTCTACATGGGTTGGCGGCACGACACAGCGGTCAAGTTCATCTATGGTTTTCATGAAAAGAACATGAACCTGATGCGGCAAGCCGGATACGGCTGGAAGCCCCACGTGCTCGTACAACACCCACAGCAGCCTCTGATCGGCCGGGATATCGTCGGCGTCGCCTGCCGGTACGAGGAAGACGATTCTTGGGTCGGCAGCTTCTGCGACCTGTCCAACACCCCCGACATTCCTGCTGACACCAACGCGACCTGCATTCTCGTCGCGGCGGGGATTATCGCTTCGGGCGTGCTTTTGAATGAGGGAAACGTCGACCCCGGCGTGCACCTTACGCATGAACTGGGTGACGGATGGATGAACGCCTTTCGTTCACTCGTAGACGTTTACTACTACGAGCTGGATTCGGGTGTCATGAAGGGTCCACCGGAGTTAGACGAAAAACTGACGGAGCGAACTCTGGTGAGCAAGTGGCTCGATCTTCCTGTGCTGTACCAGAAGGCACCAGTCGTGGCTGAGACCGTGCCGTCGCCGCCAGTCGAGGACGTGTCAGTTGGGGGGGTTGAAGATCCACTATCGGCGGGTGCAAGCCCGTCGACTTAGTGCACCTTCGCGATGCGATCCAGCGTGGGGCTCGTTTTCGCCTGCCGCGCAGGTTGAAAGCCTGCTCCAAGTCCGACTTATCTGCAACGTTCGTTGACACAGGACCACCGATGAGCCAATCGATGACACTACCAAGGCCTACCGAAGAAGAGACCGACCCGGCCCCTGCTGTTCGGGCGATGCTCCACCACATCCGTTTTGTAGAGCAGGCGGTCGACGATCAGATTGTGTTGTTGGAATTCGCACATCCCGTTTCAAGGAAGGCCGCCGATGTGGTCAGGGAACTGAGCGCTCCGCCGCCGGAGACTTCTGATGCCGACGGCCTATTTGTGCTCGTCGCCCCGCGGCAACTCAAGGACGATCCGCGGTGGCGTGACGAGATACACAAATGGGGCACGCATACGACCGACCGTCGAGCCGCGCCCCCCATCACAGTCAAGGTAAAAAACGTCGAAGTTCTCTGGCGACCGGGCCGGGCCGTCATATTGGCTTCTCCTGAGCGGGCGGAATCCATGCTCGAGGCCGTGGTGGATTTCGCATTTTTTGAGGGCGAGCTTCGCAAGCTGGAACGAGAGATCGCCGACTTCTGGCCGGATGTCGAGCACGATAGGCCGTTGGCTTATGACATCAAGGACAACGATCCCGTTCGGTTCGAGGCTCTCGGTCAACGTATGGACACGACCTTGGAAAGGCGAACGC
The DNA here is from genome assembly GCA_964617665.1 of uncultured Pirellulaceae bacterium. Lineage (GTDB taxonomy): Bacteria > Planctomycetota > Planctomycetia > Pirellulales > Pirellulaceae > JADHUC01. The sequence goes on along the minus strand of CAZUAH010000035.1, from coordinate 45,642 downwards.
GATACGCTCGCATCGAGTCACACTTGTGCCATCCGCCGGCCCACCTATCTGCGCCGGCTCGCGAGTTAGGCGAGTTGCTCCGAGAAGAGGCCAGTGTCGAAGACCGTCTCGAGACCGTGGACGGACAGCTTGAAGTCCAGGAGAACGTCTACGAGTTGAGCAGCCAGCGGATCAGTGATTACCGACTGACTCGCCACGGGCTCATTCTGGAGTGGATCATTATCATTGTCCTGGTGGCGGAGTGCTTCCTCATCGTTGGCGAGATCCTCTGGTGTTTGGAATGAACCCAGGTTGGCGGGGGCCGACCCGAGTCGGGCTATTGACATGAAACGTTTTCTTTCGATCGACATCCTGCGAGCCGTGGCAATCCTGCTGATGGTCCAGGTGCATTTCGTGGAAAACCTCGCGTTATGGGAGCAGGCATCGGACTGGCTTTACTGGGTGTCGAGTTGGACGGGAAGTTGGCCGGCACCTTTGTTTGCCATCCTCTCCGGCCTGAGCTTTTCGTTGTGGGTTCGGAAGCAGGAGTCAGTCGGGCGAAGTGACGAGGAAATCACGAAGATCGCCATTCGGCGTGGAATGTTCATTTTTGGGGCGGGGTTGGCATACGCCGTGTTTATCTGGCTTCCCGAGGACGTCTTCATGTGGGACATCCTGACACTGATCGGCGCATCCCTGGTGGTTCTTTCGCTCGCCCGCAAGCTGCCTCTTTCGGCTGTGCTGACCATTTGTATTGCCATTCTGATCATCAGCCCGCCGCAGCGAGGGCACGCGGATTATCCCGCCTATTGGTTAGACGAGTTTTTCGATTACGACTTCACACTCCGGCAGGTGATTTACGGTTTCGTGGTCAATGGCTACTTCCCACTCCTGCCCTGGATCATCTTTCCGCTGGTTGGATTCATGATCGGCGAAACCGTCTTTCGTGGGCGTGATGGCGAGGCCAGTTCGTGCTGGAGCCTGCTGCTCTGCGGCGCCGGTTTGGTGCTCATGTCGGTGATCCACGTGGCGCTTGGATGGGTAATCCCGCCCTGGATTGCCAAGCACTACGCCAGCGGATTTACCATCTTTCCGGCCAGCACGGAGTACATCTTCGGCATGCTGGGACTGAGCGTGTTCTGCCTCGGCGTCTTGCACCGGTGGATCGACCAAAACGAACGGATCACGGGGACCGGTCACGTGTTGCGTTTCCTCCGGCGGTTCAGCGCGTTCTCCCTGACAGTGTATATCGTTCATCACGCGGCTCACCTTTGGCCGTTGTGGATCTACGGGGCGGCGATGGGCCACGAAGACCCGACGCTCTACTGGCGGGCGGCGATGAGTACGCAACTTGCGCTGGTGTTGTCGTTGGTCTTTGTTGTGGTGTGTTACGTCGCTTTGATCTTCCTGGAGCGGCACAAGAAACTGAGTTTTGAATGGTGGATGCGATGGGTGTGTGATTAAAAGAATACAAGGAGACGATTAACCGTGTCGAAAACAACAGTCGAATTCAAACAGCGAGTTCTGATGGTGGGCTTCGGGTCCGTGGCACAATGCACGTTGCCCATCTTGCTGGATCATGTGCAAGTGCCGCCCGAGAACATCACTGTCCTTGACCTCGAAGACAAAGCCAAAGACCTGGAGCAGTGGACCGCCCGTGGCGTCAAATTCGTTCGTCGTGAGATAACACCGGATAATCTCGGATCGCTGTTGGGAGAGTATCTGAGTGCCGGTGACCTGCTCATTGACCTGGCTTGGAATATCGACTGCTGTGAAATCGTCGGTTGGTGCCACGACCAGGGAGTCCTTTACATCAACACGTCCGTTGAGGTGTGGGACCCGTACGACACCAGCCTGTACTCGCAGCCAACCCAACGCACACTTTACTATCGCCACCAGAATCTGGCTCGCCTCCGGCAGTCCTGGCCCGAACCGGGGCCCACCGCTGTGGTCGAGCACGGTGCCAATCCCGGCCTTATTTCGCACTTCACGAAGCAAGGGCTTATGGACATCGGCGAGCGGCTGCTGGCCGAAAAACGGGTTGAAGGCACCGAGGCCGAAGAAATCGCCCAGTTGATGGCCGACCACACGTTCAACCGACTGGCCATGAAGCTCGGTGTGAAGGTCATCCACTGTTCGGAACGGGACACGCAGATCTCTGATCAACCCAAAGAGGTGGACGAATTTGTCAACACCTGGAGTGTCGAGGGATTCCGTGAGGAAGGAACAACCACTGCCGAAATGGGCTGGGGAACACACGAGAAGGAATTGCCGCCGCGAGCGTACGAGCACGAAGAGGGTCCCCGCAACCAGATCTGCCTCGCGCAGATGGGTTTGAATACCTGGGTGCGTTCCTGGGTGCCAAATTATACGATTCGAGGTATGGTCGTCCGTCACGGCGAATCTTACACGATCTCTGACCGACTCACGGTTTGGGAAGGAACCAAACCGGTCTACCGTCCCACCGTTCACTACGCCTACTGCCCCTGTGACGCCGCCATTGTGTCCCTTAACGAGTTGCGGGGTTACGACTACGAACTCCAGCCCAATCACCGGATCATGGGAGACGAAATCACCAGCGGGGCGGACATACTCGGCGCCTTGCTCATGGGCCATGCGTTCAATTCGTGGTGGACCGGCAGCGACCTGAGCATCGAAGAATCCCGCCGTCTGGTGCCCCATCAGAACGCGACGACCATGCAAGTGGCCATCTCGGTGGTGGCGGCCGTCATGTGGATGATCGAAAACCCGGCCGAGGGCGTCTGCGTTCCGGACGATCTGCCCCACGACTACATCCTCAATATCTCCACGCCTTACCTCGGCGATTTCATCTCGGTACCGTCCGATTGGACGCCCTTAAGAGACTATCGAAACGCCTTCGACGGATATGCCTGTCTTGGCGTCGACGAAACCGATCCTTGGCAATTCAAGAACTTTCTGGTAGGGGAAAAGGACTGATGTTAACACGCAACATACTCCAGGGCCTCGCCCGTGAATACGGAACCCCCCTGTTCGTCGTGGACCACCAGGCGCTACGAAAGAACTACGCGGAGTTCAAGAGGCGGCTCCCGCGGGTCCAGGCTTACTATGCGGTGAAGGCCAACTCGGATCCCGGCATCGTGAAGACATTGTACCGTACTGGTGTGAGTTTTGACGTGGCCTCGCTGCCCGAACTGACGTTGGTCCGCAGGAACATCGAATCGCTGCCGTCCACGGAGCGCCGAGCCTTTATCCGAGACAAGATCATTTACGCGAACACGATCAAGGACGTACGCGCCCTGGCCGAGTTAGACGCCTACGAGCCGCTCGTGACGTACGACAACTATGCCGAAATCGACAAGATCAAGCGGCATGCACCTTCTGCTCGACTAATCCTGCGAATCAAGGTGCCGAACGAGGGATCCGTCGTCGAATTGTCATCGAAGTTCGGCGTGGCCCCCGACGAAGCCTGGGACCTGATTCAAGCGGCGACTCGTGCGGGCCTGGCGGTCGAAGGCATCAGTTTTCACGTCGGCAGCCAGTGCACTGATTTCTCAAGTTATGTCCGCGCGTTGAATCTGGCCGCCGGTGTATTCGAGGAGGCTCGGCGCCAAGGGCGAACGCAGTTCAAGATTCTCGACATCGGCGGCGGTTTCCCCGTTCCGTACGACAACCAGGTGAAGCCGTTTCGCGTGCTGGCGAGAATGCTGAACACGGAGCTAAATCGGCTGTTTCCTAGCGAGGTGAAGATCATCGCCGAACCCGGACGTTTCATGGTAGCCACCGCGTGCACGGCGGTTGCCGGCGTCATCGGCAAAGCGGTTCGCGCCGGAAAGCCTTGCTACTACATCGACGACGGCGTGTACCACACGTTCTCCGGCATCATTTTCGACCACATCCAATATCATCTGAAAGCCTTCACTGACGGCACCCGAGAAACCTGCGCCGTCTTCGGTCCGACCTGCGACGCGTTGGATACCATTTCGCACGACGAGGAATTGCCCGGCCTGGAGCTTGGTGACCTGGTCTACAGTGAGGACATCGGCGCGTACACCCACGCGTCGTCGACCTGGTTCAACGGTTTCCCCCCGGCCAAAGTGGTCCATCTCTATCAGCAAGAGAAGATACGAACGATACGCGCCGAAACGATGCTCCGGAACCGAACAGGAGGAAGCGGAAAACGCCAAGCACGAGGGATCGACGAATCGAAAACCCTGTTGGTTGGCACCGAGGCCCCTTTTGGTCTGGATGCTCTCCATGTGCCCGGGACGAATTAGTCCGGATTATTCATCAGCCGCGGGGCGCTAGCCGTAGCAAAGAGTCCTTTCGTACATTCAGTCACTGGAGAGCAAACAGTAGAAGGTGAACACCCATGTCGTGGACTTTGGAGTATGTCCCTGACCTTGGCATCGTTCAGTACAAAGCTATGGGCCGGGTCACAGCAGATGAGGCCAAAGATGCGACGACCAAGGCCATCAACTTGGCAAGAGACTACAACACAAACCTGTTTCTCATAGACGACTTAAAGTGGGAAGGCGGGGAGTCAGTAGTCGATTTGTTTGGCTTGCCCGATCTCTATGCCGAACTAAAGGTCGATCCAAGTAGTAGGGCAGCGATCATCATGCCGCCACCTGGCACAGCTCAAGCAAGGGACGAACTTTTTTGCGAGACTGTCTGTCGAAACCGGGGATGGAACGTCCGCACATTCCAGGAGAGGGACAAGGCCATCAAGTGGCTGATGAACAAGCAACTCTCTGACGATCCAGACGCGCACGACGGCTCATAGTCGCATCTGCATCCGCGACGTTCGTGCCCCAACCGGCCGTCTACGCACCGACGCCGGGGCCACGGGTCGAATTGTCAAAGACCACGAGCCCGCAACGCTTGTGCGGATCATATCACAGCGTCAGCTAAACATCCCACCACGTTGCGAGATTCGCCGCGCAACGCTTTGCCGGCTTCGCCCCCGTATTGGTCGTACGAGTTGACTTGCGATCATTCCGGCCTCGCAGGCAGTGCCTCAAACCCGCGCCGGTCGTCACTCACAAGACCGAGCGATGCGGGACCTTCGTGGACCATCCAGGAAGCAATCCGGTTTGTGGACTTCCGGCTAGCCACGGTTATGCAATACGTCGCAAAACCGGAAAAGCGCGTGCCGGGCAATTCTCAGCATCGCGTAGGCCGGACCGAGGCCGACCCCTTGCCGGAACAGCGCAAACCGGCTTTGTTGCTTTGACAGCCTGTACGGCAAACAACGCCATTAGAAGAGGCCGAAGTTCCGGCAGCTGCACGGTTTGCTTGGTCCGGCCTACAAATTGGTGTCCCCCTTTTCCGTCTACCGCAACCTGCACCCGTGAAGCCCCGTCATGGAACACGGGAAGAACTGTGACGTAGAGATACCGATCGTCACACTTCTCCTGTCTTCGTTTAGGCCGAATTGTACGAACGGTTCGAGCCGTCTGCCGTGGCCGCGATCGTGCCCGAGTGCAAGACGCAGGCCGAGAGGCTCGATGGAAGTGCCCGGCCATTCTACCCCGTCGTATATGAAGTTGCCCTGGTAGTCCAGATAGAACTCCATGCTCAACGTCGTGTTCTTAGTGACGTAGTAATTGGTTCCCAACCACACAGAGTACACATCGGCCTTCTCAACTTCAGTCGCAAAGTAAGTCGCAGGGAAGTAGTGCGTGTACGCGCCTCCAGCGTACCAAGTCAGAGACTCTTCATCCGTATGGGCCCATGACAAGCCGGCCGAGATCCCCCAGAATCCGCTGCTGATCGCGTTATAAATGGAACTCAGGCCAAACGGATCGCCACCGGTTGGAAACATGACATCGAGCGAACCCACGAGACTTGTTGATTCGTCGCAAAGTGGCCAAAGAAGATGACTCGCACCGGCTACGATGTCCCCCACTCCAGCCTCGTTATCATAGACATCAAAGTCCAGAGACGAGTATTCCACCTGCAGGTAACGGAGCGGCACACGCACGTGTCCTTCCGTCCTGGATGTGAGCCCAAAGCGAAGATCGGGCGTGATGGTGAATTGCCTGACACGGTCCCGTTCCAGACCCAGGCTGCCATCGGAGAGAGTAATGGGATATTGGAAAGTCTGCTGCATATAGGCAAAGGTGGTGCGGATCTTCTTCTGCCCAGGATACAAGACGATCGGTTCCTGGAAGATACCGTTTGCCTCGTCGTCCGAGGCATCCTCTTCCTCGCCTTCCTCAGACCCTTCACTCTCCTCCGCAGCTGCATCTGTCGGCTCGGAGAGCGGCAAATCGTCGCCGACGGCTTCCTGGAGCCAATTCGCAGGCAACACAGGGCAGAGGTCCCAGCCCATGTCATGTCTACCTGCCCGAGCGGCGTGTGCCTGCCACAAAGGACGCGTGCCGTAGGGATTCTCCAGAAACTGGCTCTCTGGCCACGTCTGTCCCAACGCCAAAGCTGGAGAAATAGCGGCTGCGAACCAGCAGGCAGCAAACAGGGACAGTCGCACCGGAGAGTGCTGAAGCAGATGCGTGAGTTGCGTGTGTCGACGGTCGGCCATCTGTTTCGATGCCGCAGCAGGGGGTATTTTGGAAACTGGAGAAATGGGGGCGCACACGTCTCGACTTGGCGACAGGCCCGCCGCGCAGCATCAGGACGTACCGTCCACGAGAATGGCGTACGGCACTGCGGTAATTACTCGAATTTCCCCTGGATTGTCAAGGTCAGCCAGACGTGCTCATTTAGCCAGATTGCTTGCGACATCGTCGGCCTTGTTCCCACACGCGGTCGGCTGATCAGAGCAAGCGGCTGCGATGTCGAAACGCACATCCCTTTTTCGGTGTACAGGAATGACAGCAGTTCGTCCTTCGCTGATCGTGCCCTGGAGTAGTCTTCGGAGCGGGGTAATGCCTCAAAAGTATCCGTTTGCCCAGAATCCTTGCGAATTCATCCAGCCCATCGGCTTTCTCATATCCCACAATGGAACGGAATGATTGAAGCTGTCGTCAAATCCAAAGCGGCACGTCTCGATTCCCTTCCAGTCACGCCTTTCGTCTCGTCGTTTGTTGCCGTTCGCGTAAGAACTAATTGGGAAAACGACGATACATATTAAGCTAGGGTGTGTTAAATAGTGAAGACAGTACACGTACGAGAGGATTCCGAACCGCGGTTCTTGATGGGTACGCAATTAGGCTTGGGCCGTTCACCTGCGGATTGCTATGATGGAGTCAGAAACAAACTCATGAGCAGCGTCACATCGCCAGAGAACCGAGAGGACGTCCGTGTTGAGCAATTGCTTGATGAGGCTCGCCAAGGGCATCTCAACCCCTTGGGCGAAGTGCTGGAACTGTACCGCAACTATCTGACGATCCTCGCCACCACGCAGTTCAACCGGCGACTGCGCCGTCGCATGAACCCGTCGGACTTGGTGCAGGAGACTATGCTGGCGGCCCATCGCGACTTTGACAAGTTCCGTGGAAGCACAGAACGCGAGTTTCTGGGATGGCTGCGGCAAATCCTGATCAACTCTCTGCACCATGCTGTCGAAACTCATCTGAAGGCGAAAAAACGCGATGTTCGCTGTGAGATTTCGATCGAGCAGGTTAGTGCCGCGCTGGACCGATCGGTGGTCAACTTCGCAAATATCCTGGCGGATCCCGGGCCTTCGCCGAGCACACCGATGCGTAAGCGTGAACATGCGGTAGCGTTGTCGGATCAACTTGCCAAACTTCGGCCGCAATATCGCGATGTAATCGTGCTACGAAATCTGCAGGGATTGTCGTTCGACGAGATTGCCGAACGAATGGATCGCAAGAGCGGCGCGGTTCGCATGCTATGGTTGCGGGCCATCGAAAAATTCAAACAAGTGTGCGAGCCAGTCGAATAGATATGTACAGTGGCGATCTGTCCGATCTCAGCGTCGAACCGTCGACCATAAGACGGCTGACTGTGGAACAGAAAGACCGTCTGACGGATATTCTGGATCAGTATCTGGCGGCGCTCGAGGACGGTGTACCGCCGCAAACGGAAGACCTGTTGCGGCAGCATCCGGACCTGGTGGAACCGCTCCAAGCCTATCTGGCTAGTCTGGAAACGTTGCACGACGTAGCGGCCGGGTTTGGGAACCACTCTGACCAGCCGGAGGCGGAAGCCGCCCCGCTTGAAGGCGACGAGAAACGACTAGGCGACTTTGCGCTTGTTCGGGAGATCGGGCATGGCGGGATGGGCGTCGTCTACGAAGCACGGCAGATTTCGTTGGGGCGACGCGTTGCCTTGAAAGTACTTCCGTTTGCCGCGGTCCTGGATTCCAAGCAGATTGCCCGCTTTAAGAACGAAGCGCAAGCTGCCGCTCAACTGCACCATCCGAACATCGTTCCCGTGTTTGCCGTCGGAGCGGACAGGGGTGTCCATTACTACGCGATGCAATTCATCGACGGCCAGCCGCTGGACCGGGCGATCGCTGAATTGCGCAGCAAGTTCCGCTCCGCGGAGCATGACTCGTCCGTCGCGGACATCGAGCCGCAGGCGGACGAGGGAGGCCAACCAGAAGAAAACGCTCGCGGCTCGACGTGTCATTCTTTTCTAACTCAGAAGTCGGACAACCGGCATCAGTACTTCCGCTCGGTCGTGCGCCTAGGGATTCAGGCAGCCGAAGCGCTGCACGCAGCTCACGAGTATGGCATCGTCCATCGCGACATCAAGCCGTCCAACCTGTTGTTGGACGGCGACGGAAAACTGTGGGTGACGGACTTCGGCCTCGCCCGTTGCCAGACGGATGCGGCTCTTACCAAAACGGGCGATCTGGTCGGAACGATGCGTTACATGAGCCCCGAACAGGCAGCGGGACAAACCGCGTTAATCGATCAGCGTTCGGACGTGTGCTCGTTGGGTACGACCCTGTACGAGTTATTGGCCCTCCGGCCGGCTTTTCCCGGTCAGGACGGTCCAGCTCTGCTGCGGCAGATCGAGCAACATGATCCCGCACGGCTCAGCCGACTGCAGCCGGAGATACCCGCCGACCTGGAAACGGTAATCTTCAAGGCCATGGCGAAACGTCGGGAGGAACGCTACGCAACCGCCGAGCAGTTCGCGGAGGACCTGCGTTGCGTCTTGGAGGGCAAGCCAACCGTGGCCAAGCCTCCAACGATTCCCGATCGACTGAATAAATGGGCACGGCGGCACAAGCATTTCGTTGGAGGCGTTGCAGCTGCGTGCTTGCTGGCAGTGATAGGGCTTGCCGTCAGCACGTTCCTCATCGCACGCGAAAAGGCAAGAACGGAACAGAATTTCGTACGTGCCGAGACGGAATATCGGCGTGCTCGAAGTATGTTGGATCGTTTCGGCGCTCGATTCGCCGAACAACTCGGCGAGGTTCCGGGAGCCGAATCGCTCCGACACCAGTGGTTGCAGGAGACGCTGGAGTACTACCGTGACTTGGTCGAGGAGGCCGGAGATGATCCGGGACTGCAGGCCGATCTTGCCTTGACATATACCAAAATCGGAACCATGGCCGAGGCCATTGGTTCGACCGAGGACGCAATTGCCGCCTACGAGAAGGCGCAGTCGATTCTCCAGCGTTTGGTTGCGGACGAGCCTCACGAGGATGAGCACCAGAGTAATCTGGCTCTCTGCCGAAACAACCTGGCCTTGCTGCTAAGCCGGTCAGGTGAAACCGATGATGCTCGCCGTGCTTACCACGAGGCCATCCGCCGACAACAGGAACTCGTTTCGGATTCTCCAGATGTCGCTCAGTACCGGCGAGACCTTGCCTTGTCTCATAACAATCTCGGTTTGCTGCAGAGCCAAACAGCCGAGCCCGACAAGGCGGAAGAGTCGTTTCGCAATGCAATCCGCCTCCAGCAGGACTTGGTGACTGCGTCTCCGGATGATCCGGAGCAAGCCCGCAATCTCGCTGCATCCTACAACAACTTGAGCGCTCTTTACGCCGACGAGCAACCATCACGAGCCGCCGAGTCGTACCAGAAGGCGATCACGTACCAGCAAAGGGCAGTCGCCGCATGCCCCGACGCCGTGAAGTACCGAAGTGATTTGGCGTTGACGTGCAACAACCTCGGCGCCGCACTATCGCGCACTCAGCAGTTCCGGGACGCTGCGGTTTCGTACGGCCAAGCCATCGAACTCCAACAGCAACTCGTCCGTGCTGCCCCGTCCCACCGGTCCTACCGCCGCGATCTTGCCGTCAGTTACAACAATCTGGGTTTGACGCAAAGCGAACTTCGGCAAACGGCGGATGCAGAACGGTCTTTCCTTCGGGCACTTGAATTGCAGGAGATCCTCGTAGGGCAATACCCGCGAAATATTGGTTTACAGAGCAGTCTGGGCGGCGTTTGCAACAACCTGGGAATCGTGCTGGAAGAGAATCAGCGTCTGGAAGAAGCGGCCGAAGCGTACAAAAAAGCAGTCGATCATCAGCGAGTGGCTCATTCTCGTGCAGCGGCGGTGGCTCGTTACCGCATCTTCTTAAGCAAGCACTATTACAACTATGGCCGTGTTTTGAGAAATCTGGGACGCGCGGACGAAGCCGTTCGCGTCGCGCTGGAACGGAAAGAGCTTTGGCCGAACGACCCTCGCCGGCTCTTCACCGTTGCCGAAGAACTGGGCGTGGCGAGTAACGTCTTAGCCCAAACCGACGAAACGGCCGCTGAGCGGTGTGCCGCTCTGGCGATCGACACGTTGCGTGAAGCCATTGCTGCTGGTCTGGACGTACCGTCGGATCTTCACTGGAACGAAGCATTCACCGCGTTGAAAGACCGCGCGGATTTTGCGGAGCTGGTCAAGAACTGAGGCTCTGCAGGGATACAATACGATGTTGACCCAGTTACAGAAACTCATTGCTCGACGAAAACGGCGACGATCGCGTGACCGTCGATTGGCTGTCGAGGCGTTAGAGTCGCGAACCGTGTTGTCGGCCACGAAGATGGCTGTCCTCGCGACCATCGCGGATTCGGCATCCGCTGACTTGCAGCCAAGCCTGATTGACAAGGTCCCATTCGCCAAGGCGGTTCAGGACGAGCACTCTCTGCTACAAGTCAACGCGAGCACCCGCCACGAACTCCCTGAACTCCCAGATACTGTCTCGAATTCCGCCAGACTCGCTCACGTCAGCCAGCCCAAAATCGCACATCGAATAAGCCAGTTTTCACAGACCGATGACGTTCGTGGTTGGACCGAGAGCGTCGAAGACACGTTGGGCGGACAGGATCCTCGATCGTTCGCGCGCCCCGAATGGGACGGAAATATCGATGCGTTCACAACCTCCTGGCCTACCAGCATGAGGCACGTTTTTCCCGTCCCTGGCGAGGGCCTCGCGTCTGATTTCGCTTTTGCACCACCGCCAATCTCCAGCCCTTTCTACGCCTCCGTTTTTCAATCGATCGGGCGGGGCGATCTGACCGAAAGCCGCAGTGGAAGTACTACATCGAATCACGCTGACCAACGGGGCGACCGTCCTACGGCGACTACTGGAATCGACATGTTTTCGATTCACCCGAGGCTTCACTCGGAAGGCGGGTTCACGCCAATCGGCTTCGATAATTCTCGGACCATTCCGACCGCACCAACTCCATCTTTCTCGACGCCGGAAGGCTTGACGACAAGAGGGCCGGCCTCGCCGCTTCGCGAACTGTGGGAGACTGGGAAACCAGCCGTCTTACGTCGCGTTTCGTTCGATGTTGGACTGCAACAGAAGTCGGTAGTTTCGATACTAGATCTTCCGACGACTTCGACTAATCTGCTTTCGTCCTACGAAGGTGGTCTCGTTGATCTGACTACCGGCGGGACACCGGGTGTTGCGGATTTGTATAACGCAGCTAGTTCTCAGACAGCGGACGACGTTGTGACAGTCGGCGAAACCGCTCTTTCCTCCCATGTGCAGAGTTCGCAAACGATGCCCGACGGCGATCCGTCGCCTGATCTCTACGAATCCAACGCGACTACGGATCCTCTCAGCCTGTTTAGTCGCGTTCGATTGCCGACCCTGGGTGACGAGGCTGAAGGAGGTCTGATCAACATCGACACGGCGAACGAAACGTCTTCACTTTCGTCCAACCGGACCACATCTGACAAGGACTTCACGGTTGAAGCTTCGAGGGATACCGACGAATGGCGTTCGCTGGACTCGATCTGGTCGAGCCTGGGCAGAGGAAGTGAGTTAGCGGAGGATGGTACATTTGCCGATGAACTGAACGAGCGAAACCCCGAAGAAGACGGACAACTTGACGAAGCCAGCCAGGCGGACGAGGCGAGGCGGAATTCCAGTTGGGCTGCGTATTCCGAGGAGGGCGGAATGATCGAATTAGTCGCAGCGGGTTCCTCGCAAGGGCACACTTCCTGGCACCCCGCGCGTCCCGAGGAAGTCAAGCCGACACCATCCACAGAAGCTGGCGACATACCGATGGACGCTGGTGTCGGCATGTTCCAGGCATTCGAATTGGCGACAGCACCGTCCCAACCCTTTGGCGAATCTGACACTACATCAAGCGATGACGATCCCCAGACGGAAACAACCGCATCAACGGCGGACGAGAGTCCACCTGTGGAACAATCTGCCGCCGTGGCAGAAGGCTCGGCAGATCAATCCGGCCAGCGCGCCGCCGCGGTCCCTGCCGTGATCGTCGTTACATATCTTGTTGATTGCTGGCGGCGGAAGACTGAGCCTGCGGCTGACCGTTCCTGCGAAAGGCACCAGGGGCCTTTCCTGTCCAGCGTTTGAATGCGTTGCTGAACGACGATGCTGACTCGTAACCAACGAGCGACGCGATCTCTTTGACGCCCAATTCCGTGTCGCACAACAACTGACACGCCTTCTGCATACGGTACTCGGTCAAGTAGTGCAGCGGCGGCTTCCCCACCGACTCGCGAAATCGCTCCGAGAAGGAAGACTTCGACATGTTCACTCGGCCTGCCAGCGAGGTGACACTCCATGGCTCTTCAGGATGACGATGGATGAGAGCCAAAGCGGGGCCAATTGACTCATCCAAGGCAGCTTTGAGCCATGGCGTTCCGTTGCCAGTACGCTCGTCGCGACTTCCCGTCGAATCCTGCACTAGGAATGCTCGTATGCTTTGGAACAGCACGACCTGGACAAGTCGATCCACGATTTCACGACAACCGGGCGCCGACAATGATTGTTCGTTTGCTACCAGACCCGCTAACGCCTGGCATCCCTGCAGATCTGGACAGGACTCGGCATTCAGCCGCACTACCGGAGGGAAACCAGCAGTTAACGCCTGGAAACCGTGACAGGCAACGGAGAAACATCCATAAATCAATCTGCCTGAAGGCCTAGTTGAGGGCGCGGCTTCATGGGCACATACCAAATGCCCGCCTGACTTCCCAAAATCTGCACGGAGAGGCATTGTGGGGCTGTCGGGTCTGTCCTGTAAGCGAATCGCGTCTCCCTGGGTCAGTAGCAGAACGTCGCCGTCCTGAAGCATTTGCTGAGCCTCGCACTCCTCGAACGTCAGCAAGCACCGATCACCCAGCACCACAAACAGGCTTGCCATTCGCTCCGGTACCGAGATGCCCCAGGGCGAGCTGAGTTCAGCGAGGCCGGCGAACCAGTTTGGAGGGATCCAGCCGTGCAACACTTCGGAAAATGGGTCGGCCAGAGCGGCGCTTTGGTTGTAGGAATTCACCATCCGCTGTTTTTCCCAGAGGTCTCCTGGAAGGAAAGTTCGCCACCAAATGTGGGGCCCCCACTGATGCCAGGCAGACCATTGGCCTGCCTGTCTATGGGGACGAATCCTCGCAACAAATGTCACACATCGCCTCACAGACATAGAACACGGGCATCGGCCAGTCGCTTCCAGGTGACCTCAAGCGGCACCGGCATCGGCTGTGTATCCTTTGATTAGTCACGAGCAACATGGTGCACGCCTTTTGGTGGGTTTTCCTGCGTGCCTTCGCCGAGGTTGTGGACAGTGCGATTGCGTCTCGGGTTGACAGCCCTGACACCCGAACGTGCACTGAGTCGCCCTCGTATCTCGAAAATCCGCTGCATTCCCAGGCAGGAAACACCGTCAACTGCCGAGTCCGAGCCGTCATGCGGAGCGTATCGATCCTCTCGTCCCTTTCCCTGGTCGCGTAAGTACAGATGTCTGATTCTATGAAAGAGGAGAGAGATAGGTTCTCCTGGAATTGAGAGCGTAGCCACAGGGGCTCGCTAAACATTTTTCCCAGCCGCGTGAGAGGCGGCAAACCAGGAGGACCTCCCATGTTGCACCTCGGAATCGATCTCCATCGCAAGCAGATGACGGTATCTCTTCGCAACGAACATGGCGATGTGGTGCTACGCCGGCAAGTAAGCACTCGGCCGAAGAAGGTAGACGAGTTCCTGGAGCAGGTGCACCAAGAGGGGACCGACAACGAAGAGTCTTACGTGGCCATCCTCGAAGTGTGCGGATTTCATGATTGGTTGGTGAAGCGACTGCAGGCGGATGATCGTTGCCACGATGTGATCGTGGTGCAGCCGATGAAGCGGTCGAGTCGGAAGACGGATCGTCGGGACGCCCACTCATTGAGCGCACTCTTATGGATCAATCGGGATCGTCTGCTGCAAGATGATCGCGTGCAGGGCGTACGACGGATTCATGTTCCCAGCGAGGACGAAGAGCAAGACCGTCAGCTGACGCAAATGCGCGATGGGTTGACGCGGAAACGCACGCAAACGCTCAACCAAATACACAAGATTCTGCGGCGGCATAACTTGGAGTGGGATCGACCGACGAAGACGTTCCAAACCAAGAAGGTGCGCCAGTGGCTGAAAACGCTTGAGCTCGGCGAGGTGGAACGATTAGCGATGGACCAGTTGTTAAAGCAGTGGAATCTGTGGGACGAACAGATTCGTCAAGTGGATGCCAAGATCAAGGTTCGCTTCGAACGGAACGAAGATGCGCGGTTGCTGGCCACGATGTATGGGGTCAGTCGGTTTATGGCCTTGGCGATCGCTTGCCGGATTGGCCCGATCTCACGGTTCCCCCGGGGTCGCAGCCTGGCGAACTTCTTCGGCTTGACACCTCGTCACTACAGCACGGGGGAGACGGAACGAATGGGATCGATCACCAAGGAGGGCAGTCGCTTGGTCCGTTTTCTGCTGGGGCAAGTGGTGTTGCACCTGCTACGTCGGGATGGCGAAATGCGAGCATGGTATACGAAGATCAAACGTCGCAGAGGCTCAAAAATCGCCCGCGTGGCGGTGATGCGGCGCGCGGTTGTGATCATGTGGCACATGCTCAGCAAGCGGGAGGCTTGGCGACCGGGCAACAAGGCGAAGCCGAAGCGACGTCCGGCCGACCCTCAGGACGCGCATGAGCCCATCGATCGCGAATCCGTGATGGCTGAGTACCTGGCGGCGTTGGCTCCGGCCGAAGGGAGCGGGAAGAGTACCGGTTCCTCTTCTCTGTTACGTGAGCAGGAGGGGGAGCCATGCCGGGCGTAGACTTCGCGGTGTTACGAAAACGGATCTCGATGGTGGACGTCTTGCATCTGCTGGAGTTCCAACCGTGTAGCCGGCACGGGGATCAACTACGCGGACCGTGTCCGGTCCATGGTTCGTCGAATCCCCGGAGCCGTTCGTTCTCGGTGAACCTGAGGCTGGGCCGTTACCATTGTTTCGGATGCGGTTCACGAGGCAACGCGTTGGAACTGTGGTCGGCAGTTCGCGGAATCAGTGTGTGGGCGTCGGCGATCGAGTTGTGCGAGTCGCTGAGAGTGGAGGTGCCTTGGATTTATCGTTGGTAGCCGAAGGCGAATCAAAAGGGAAACTTACGACGTGATTGTATCGATCGTGGCGCGAGCTACGATCCCTGCGGGCCTTGCTCAGTCCGAGGTGTGTCGTGGATCCTTCGGGAGCGATCCCAGAGGGACGTAAGTCTGATTGGGACGAGCTTGGTTTCGCAGGATGGTCGCAATGAATAATTCCGTGCCAGGTTGCCTGTCCCCAGGCAGCCTGACCGCTTGCCGAATGGGAGCGGAACCACGAAGGGATGACTTGAGGTGCAGTCGCCATGAAAAGAACGCCTGCGACCGAACTCGTTATGAAGACCGTGAGCAATCGGCCGAAGGAACTCTAAAACCGTCGCCAAGGGGACACCAACAAACTGAAGAGCCACAAACCATGCAGAAAACGAAGCTCGAAGGCTTCGGCGGAGACAATACGTAACGTCTTGGAAATGACGCCAGAAACAAAAAAGGAAAAATCCGGGAGACACCTGTTGACAGCGGATTCTCTTTCAGGGACGACACACATCTGAAGTTCGCCAGACCAAGCAGATCTGGTCGGTGTCATCTAATTGGTGGCGCGAAACGGTGGGTTTTCGGCCCTAGCCACAGTTGCCGCCAAATGCCCTCGGACTAACCGTCCGGTTGCAGAAACCGCATGCCCTTGCGCGCTCAGGACAAAACGTCCTGAGTCACTAACCTAGTTCGCGGACTCTTGCCCAGTCCAATCCGACGACTGGCACTGACCATCGCCGCGGTGGAATCGCGCCGACCGGCCGTTTCGAAATCGGTCTGTTTTTGCGACTCTCATGAAACGAATGCAACGACGACATTTTCCGTTCAATACCAGGATCTCGGCCTTGGCTTCAAGCCCTCGCCAGCGTTTACTCGAGTTCCAGCTCGCACACACGTCTCGCTGGCGTCCCAGATAGGGGCGGGTGGGGCGAGAACGGAAACGCTGGAAATTGGGGCAGCTACCATCGTGTTTGCCCAAGTTGTTCTTGCTGTGTCCCAGCTTCTCTCGGCTGCCCCGAGCGGCGAGCATTCTCAGCTCAGGCCTCTTTCCGGAACAGGGACAACATCCCCAGAACATTCTCCCAGCGGCGGATGGCGACGTCGGCCATGAACAACAGCAGCAGTAGCTTCAACAGCAGCGGCGTAAGTTCAACGAAGTGTGAATGGCTGGCGCGGATCGGAGGAAGCGTGGCCTGCTCCTCTCCGAGTACGGCCCCGCCGGTCAGGCCGGTGACGTCTTCTAATAGTTTGTGATCGACACGTCCGGTCGCCGCTTCGCCGGATATGCTCTGCACCAGGCCGGCAGAGACGGTCTGCGCGCCGCTGCGTGCTCGCACCAGATAGACGCCGGCTTCCTCGGGTAAGAATTCCGCTTGATAGCACCCCGGACCGGTTTGCTGCAACTCCAGGCGATCCAAATGGGTCATGCTGGAACCCAGCGAGCCGGCCGACACAAAGTAGACATCGGCGACAACCGAGGCGTCGTTCTTGAAATGTGCTGGGTCCTCCAGCAGGTCCACTCGAATGCTGGCATGGGGTGACTCTTGACGAATACGGATATCCATCGTTCGGCTCTGCGGTTTCCGGGCCGTTTCGCGGAGTACCTGGGCCCAGAATTGCCCATAGCCGGGCCATCCTGCAATCCACAAGGCGCCCCAACGCGATTTGCAGTCAGAGGTAAACGCGGTTACTTTGCCCAGGCCGAATTGCCAATGCGCCAACAGTGGATCATCCAGATCGGTCACCAACGGCACCCGGGCGGTCACTTTGCGATTCGTCTTGACGTAACCCAGCAGCGGTGGCGATTCGGCGATGGGACAACCCTCCAGCATCAGATGCCGCTCGACCTGCTGCGGCGCAAAAGATTCCTCGCGGATCAGTCTCCCCAGATGAACCATCGCATCCTGCGTGAAAATCTGCGGCAGATTGGTAGCATCAAGGCTCTGGTAGAATTCACCGCCGCCGGCCGTCGCGACGGCCTGCAACAGGGCTCCATGCGATCCGGCGCCGATGGCCACGGTCGATATGGTCATGCCCTGGCCTTTCATTTCCGCTGCAACGCCTTCGAAACCGCCACCCGAGGTTTGACCATCCGACAGCACAATCATGTGCTTGACCTTGGCGGTGACACCGGCCAGGGCCTCGCGGCCGGCGACCATCCCCGGCATCATATTCGTGCCGCCTCCGGAATTGAGCGTCGAGACCTGGGAGACGATCTGTCCTTTAGATGTGACCCGTGTCATCGGCACGACCATCCGCGCGGCGGAATCGAACGACACGACACAGACATAGTCTTTGGGGCTGAGCATCTCGATCGTGGCAATCGCCGCCGACTTGCAGATTTCGATCTTCTGCCCCCGCATCGAACCGGAACGATCCAGCACTAACGCCAGCGCCGTGGAAAACCGTTCTTCCTTGTCGGGCGCCTTCATCTTGACCGGCAGGATTTCCTCGATGGGCGTGCGGTAGTACCCGCCGACCCCAAAGGAGTTCTTGCCGCCAATCATGACGAAGCCACCGCCCAGTTTCTCGACATAGTCGCGAACCATGGTCATCGATTGTTCGGTCAGTTCGCGAGCGGGGACATCGGACAGCACAACACCGTCGTAGCCCGCCAATTCCTGCAGCGTCTGGGGAAATGTGGCGGAGTCCCGGACCTGCAGGCGGATGTCCTCGCGAGCCATGGCCTCCGCCAGGTAGTGCGACTCGCTCGACTCGCCTTCGACGTACAACAGCAAGGGCCGGCCACGTACATCCACCAGCGTCATGGCTTCGTCATTCTCGTGAATCGCGTCGCCTTCGAATCCTTCCACGCGCACGCGGTACGTGTACAGATCGCGCGTTTCGGGCACCACGAGAAACGACTCGGTAACCTGTTGTCCGACCTTCAATTCCAGGGGACGCGACTCAACCTGAATGCCGTTCTCGAACAGACGCACCACGCCTGTACCATCCAACGAGCTTTCGATATCGGCGCGCAACCGGATACTGGCACCTTCGTGTGAACGCGACTTGTCGCTCGCCAGCCGGACCACCTGAACGTCCGGACGCCGCTCGCCGGCGATCGGTACGGCGTCGATGACGATTTCCCGCAACGCCGCATCGCGCGCCGCCGCCAGCAGATCGCCCCGAGTTTGCTGGCCGTCGCCCACCAGGACTACGCGCCGCGACGTGCCGGGCGGGAACAGCCCTGAAGCCAGAGACAGCGCGCTTGCCAGATCGGTTTGACCGCCGTCTTCGGCAAGCAGCGATTCGTCCGGCGCGGGAACTTCGGTCCCCTGACCAGGTACTTGTCGTACAAGCGTCGATTCTCCGGCACTGAGAAAGCCGACCTGGGCGCCGCCGGGCAGCGAGTCCGCCAGTTGCGCAGCACGCTGGTAGCCTTCCCCCACACCGCTGGCGCCCTGGCTCTGCGAATGATCCATGACGAAGATAACGGTCTGCCGGTCGGTCAATTGTTCCCAGGCCGGACCGGCCAGAGCCAGCAGCGTAACAACGACCAATAGCGAGCGAACCAGCAGCAGGAGTCGCCGGCGCGCAAGCGACATCGGCCGGAGCGAACCACGGTGAAACCACCACAGCAGCAGAACCGCCGGCAGCGCGATCAAGACGTAATGTGCGTTTACCCAGTCCATCAGTAGGCAATGTATCGATGAAACAGCCAGTTCTCGATCATGAATAGCCCCAGCACGCCCCACAACAGGAACGGCAGCAAATCGCCGCGAAACAGCGACCCGGCCGTTTCCGTATCAGCCCCTGCTTCCTTGTCTTCCGGTTGCGCGGGGATTACGGTGTCCGCAACCGACAGCAGGGAAGCCGAACCGAGTTGACCGTCATCGCTACGCCACAGACCGATACGGTCCAACTCGACGGAATGGCCCTCGAGCTTGACGTTCGTCTCCGCTTCATCCTCCGCACCGACAGGCACCCAAATGAGCGTGGTCCCTTCGAACTGAACAATCTCCCCGGTGCGCCGGTTCATCCCAAGCGCGGATTCAAGGTCACTCTCCGCCACCCAGTAGATGGCATTGCCGATCAATAAGGGGCACGAGGCCAGGAAGGGCAGCCGCTGACTGCGCTGGGGGCTGAATCCCATG
The DNA here is from genome assembly GCA_964617665.1 of uncultured Pirellulaceae bacterium. Classification (GTDB taxonomy): domain Bacteria; phylum Planctomycetota; class Planctomycetia; order Pirellulales; family Pirellulaceae; genus JADHUC01. The sequence continues at coordinate 25,849 of CAZUAH010000035.1, read as the reverse complement.
ACGACCACGCGTTGCCCGCGGACCTCGCCAGCCTGCAACACGGGACCCTGCGATCCCACCCATACCGAATCCAACACGCCACCGGTTTCGATGATCGCAGTCTGGGTCAAGGCAACGCGCCCCGACGCGACGCCGTACAACACGGGGTGTCCATCGCTGATCGTGCGAACATTTTCTATCGGTACGCCGTTGCCGCGGATTCGGACGGCCTGCAGCGGTCCCAGGGACCCAGGCGGATTGATGACAATGACGGCTGCATCCTGGGGCCACTCCGGGGGAAGCCAATTGTCGAAGATCACTACATCGACCGGTTCCTCGGGAGGCCACGTAGACGGCGAGCCCTGCAACACATCCAGATCGCCGTCGACTCCCAGCGAGGCCAGGGCCAGTTCGGTGAACGGGTCGGGCGATTCACTGATCCACAATACGCGGGCCGGCTTCAACGGTGGAACGCGAGCATGCACGATATTATCCACATCCAGCACATCTCCGTCGGCCGACAATCGCATAGTCAGCACACGATCGACTCCCGCTTGGGCGTCAATGGGGATCAACAGCCGTTCTCGGCCGCCCGCCGACAGCGTCAGTTTCCGCGGTGCGACCAGCGTACCGTCCAGTTCGATATCCAGACCAGCTTCGATCGTTTCGCCTTCGGGTGCTGCACAGTGGACCTGCACAAACGCCTCCAGGCCCGTACGTTCCAACGGGCGGCGACGGAGTTGAAAGGCAGTGATACCCACGTTGACGGGGCGCACGAGGGCCACGTTCAGCGGTTCGACTTGCACATCCGCGGGCTGGGCCGGCTGGTCCACGTTCTCTTCTGTCTCTGATGTCTCTCTATCCTCGACGATGCTCGCTTCCGGGCTCTCACCGTCGGCGTCTTCGTCAGCGGAGGCGGACGGTTCCCCGAGAACATCGGTTGCATGCCAGATACAGGCCGGGGTCTCCAGCGCGGCCAGACGCTGGGCCAACTGCATGGCCTGCGCCGCATCTGCCTCGATCGGACGGACGTTGATGGAATCTAATGCTCGTTGCACCTGGCGGCGGTCCAGGGAACGCGAGAGCAGAACCTCCGGCCGACGATCGTAGGCAATGACCACGACCCCGGCGGCTGCCGGCAGACCGGCCAGACGTTGCCGAAGGGCCGAGATCCCTTCCTCCAGACGGCTGGGACCATCCTCAGCGCGTGCCGCCATGGACGCGGAACGGTCTACCAGGATGACCACGGTATGGAACGAGTCGGATGAACGAGAGATCACCAGCCGGCCCAATGCAGCTGCCGCGGCCAGAATAATGAGAATGCTCAACAACAGGGACAGCAGATGCTTCAGGCGTCGCAGCCAAGCCGATTCCTGGTGCTCGCGGGCCAGCCATTTGAAGAAAGGTAGAGTGCTGGTGCGGACTGTTTTCGGCCGCGGGCGAAACAGGTACAGCACGATGGGCACCAGCACCAGCAGGGACCAAGCCACAAACAGCGAAGGATAGAGGAAACGCATTCTTACCCCTTCCCTCCCAGCGCACTGCCACGGGACAGCAGATCCAGAAATGCATCTTCGAACGCCTGATCCGTCGTCCAGGGGAAATAGTCGATCTGGCGTTTCATGCAGAAGCGATGCAAGTCCTCCATGAACTGCTCGAAGGCTTTCACATAACGGGTCAGTTCCCGCTTGGTCATCCAGATCCGGCGGACCTCGGCTGTTTCCACGTCCAGCAGGCGAATTTCGCCTTGCAGGTCCGGTGTTTTCTCCTGGGGATGCAGCACATGGATGACATGATTCTCGGCGGGCCAACTGGTTGCCTGTAACAGCGCCTCGGTCGATTTGTCGGGAGATCGTCCGAACAGATCGGAGATCAGGAAGACCATCCCCCGGCGGTCCCGGCTGGGGCGAAACTGCCCCAGCCCGCCCACCAGATTCGTCGTTCCGCCGAACTTCAGATCGGCCATCTTCTGAAGCACGGTATGGACGTGTCCCTGGCCCTTCATGGGCGGCGTTTCCCGCCGCAATTCATCCGACAGGCTGAGTATCGAGACGCGATGCTGCCCCAGCAGGGCAAGGTAGGCCAGCGCGACGGACACGCGCAGCGCCATAACGCGTTTTTCGGGAAAGGGATCCACCATCGAACCGCTGCAGTCCACGATAATGTGAACGTGAAACTCCTGGACACTTTCGAAGACCCGGATGAACGGCTTTTCCAGGCGGGCGAACAGACGCCAGTCAATCGTCCGGTAATCATCGCCCGGAGTGTAGTTGCGGTGGTCCTTGAACTCGCGCGTGAATCCGGCGGCCGGCGTGGATTGCTGGCCCCGCCGCTGCAGTTGCCGGCGTTTGCGCAGCTTGAAGAACAGCGACCGGAGCCGCCCGAGAAACTTGGCATCGAAAAGTTCATCCGCGTTATTGGCCATCGGCATCGCGTTGGATCAAAGCTGCAGCTTCATTAGGAGCGACGGTCGCGTACAGCACGCCGCGATCGACACAGCTCAGGCTGGGTGCACGCATGCCGGGTACGCCGTGGTAAATCGAGACGCTGGGCGTGGGCGGAGAACCATAGTAGACGGTCGACACATTGGGAGTTTGCCCGTAACTTGGCACGGGCGCCGCGGAACCTGCCGCCGGTGTTGCCGTTGCCGGAAGGAGTTCATCGGGCCAGTCGACACGAAAGGACCGTCGAGCCGTGTTGGTATTGACACACAGGATGCCCCCCGGCCCCAACGCATATGCCCAAGCCCCATCCAGGACTACCTGGATCGGCGTCATGACGCGCCCCTGCGTAATTTCCTGCAGATCGCACTGCTGCGTCTCGCCGCTGGTCACGTCCACCAACTGAATCTGGTTTCCGACAAGCAAGCAGGCTTTTCGGCCAACAATCCCGATTAATTGTCCCGCGACGTTGACACGTTTTCCGGCAAATGGCAAGTCGGTCCGCACAATATCCAACCCGGACTGGTCGAACAGCAGCAGGCGTCCCTCCAGCAACCTGGCACAACGCGTCGCGCCGCTTTGCACATTCGCCGCCCAGACGACGGCCGGTGCCGTCAACCTCACTCGGCTCGACGATGCGACGTGCTGTGAATCGGCTTGGAGGTAGTTAACGTATCTAGACGTGCTGCCCGGCACGTATGCGGACGGATGCACTGCCGGAGTCGGCATCGTATAAGCAGACGCGTAGCCTTGCGGTTGGGAGAGGGCGGGCGTGGACACCGACGTAGCGATCCCGGGATCCTTAAGCTTCACCGGAAACTCGCGGACACGCCAAGGCTCGAACGACCACTCCACCTCGCCCGTTTCCACGTCAAGAATGGCCGTATCGACGCCGTAGACCAGCAGCCGTCGCCCGCAAAGGCTGACTCCCGAGTTGTGCGCGGTGACTAGGGCTGAGTTTTTTGAAGGCCGTTCCATGCACCACACGATCTTTCCGGTGGTTGGATCGATCTTCGTTACCGTTCCACAGGCAGGGCTGTAAGTGACCAGTTGTTCGTCGAAAAGCCGCAAGGACGCAGCTGCCTGCGCTTTGACTGACGATGCCGTTTTCTGCGGCGTTACGGCCCCCACATTCGCTTCCCACAACAGCTTGCCGTTGTCACTCGAGTAACAGGAGACTGCCGCCGCACCGGGCACGTAGATTCGGCCTCGACCATCGCTTAGGGGAACCGTGCTCACGCCAACTTCGCTCAACAGACGCTGAATCTCCCGTTGTATCTGCGCGGCCATCTGGGCCTGCTGAGCAGCCGGCATGGTGGCTATCGTCTGCTGGGCTGACTGGATCTGCTGCCACCGCTGCGCGATCGAACTGCTGCTCCTGTGGCTTGAACTGGCAATCGGCATCGCCGATGGCAGCAGACGCTCGCGCCAGAGCAGTTTGCCTGTTTGTGTGTCCACACAATGCGCGTCGCCCGCTTGGTCGCATATCAGTGTCCGCCCTGTATCCATCGGCACAATCGCCGTGATCACCGTTCCAACGCCGGTCTGGTACGTCCACCGGACCTGGAACTCGGGCAACGGACCCTGGCGTTGCGGCGGCTGGGAGGGGCGAACGGGAGGTGCGGCCGCGGCCAGCAACCGGCGGGCGTGATCCAACGAAACCGAGAGCCCGCCGGGAAAGGCTATCCTGGACGCGGGTTCCGGCGCCGCCTCGTCCGCTTCTTCCGGCACGGCTGTGATCTCCGTGGCCACTCGCTGCAACTCCTGCAGGGCTTCGGCAAACGCCCGCTCGTGTCCCTGCCGGTTCAACAGGTAGGCCCGGATCCACTCGATCCAAAGCCAGTGCTGCCCGCTCTGAGACATCCGTGCGACGGCGGCCAGATGCTGCAGCGCATCGGCCAGGGCCGCTTCCTGGCCATCGGACAGACATCGTCCAATGTCCCGCCAGTAGGAGTCGCCCAGGTGCGATTCCAGCAACTGACGTGTTTCGTCCGTCAACTCCAGGTCCTCGACTCCCGCCAGCAGGCGGCGAATCGCACCACGCAACCGGGCCTCGCTTCCCGCAACGGCCAACTGCGTGAGCCATTGTTGCCAGTTCACTCGATTAGTGGGATCCAAAACGGTCAGCCGTTCCAGAATCAGCGGGATTCTACCGCCTCCCTCCGGACGTTCGGCATACAGCGGCAGCAGGGATCTCAATACGTCCGGGTCCTGGATCCTGGTCACATCGATCTTGTCCAGGACGGCGGCCATCAGATCCATCCGTTTGGCCTGTTTATGCAGCAGGGCCAGCCGGGCGTAGTGCAGATCGGCATGCTGTCGGTCCTCGTCCGCCAAGGCCGTCAACTCGTTCTGCACGGTGAGCATCTGCTGCGGATCATCTCGGATCAGGGCCACTAACTCGCTTCGGATCCGGATCCGGAAATCCTGCTCCAGTTCGCCCTGCACATCCTGCTGCAGCATCTCAGCGGCCTGCTGTTTGTGCCCCGAGCGGGCGGCAATCTGTGCAAAGGCAATGCGCCGTTCCAGCCGCCTGAGTGTCCATTCGGCGGGATCTGCAGCCAATCGTCCCAGCTCGGCATCCAGGAACGCGTCGTAAGTGTCGAACTCTTCATGAAACGCCATGGCCGATTCCAGCCACAACCGGTACCGGGCTCCCGTGTCGGCCCATGCCCGGCTTTCTGCAAGCAGTGCTTCGCCGGGCGCGAACGCACCCAGTCGTCGGTAGACGTTCAGCAGCAGCATGGACAGATCCAGATTGGCCTTCTCCTGCTCCATGCGCCGGCTGAGCAGCGTGCGAGTTTCGACCAGCAAGTCGTTCTGGATCATGAATTGCAGCAGGTCCAACAGGTTCTCCAGTTCGGCTTCCTGGACTGGCGTTTGCCCCAGTAGCTTCCGCATCCGCGCACGATCGCCTACCGACAGGTACAACTCGGCCACTTCCCGCCGTACGTCAAGTCGTGCGGGCTGCAACTCCACCACCTCGCGGAACAGCTCCGTCGCCTCCTCGGGCAGTAACGAGCGTCGGAGAAATCGGGCCATCTCCAACAAGTTCCGCGCTCGATCGACGTCGCTCAGGCCCTCGACGGCTTCCTTCAGTTCCGTCAGCCCCTCGTCAGACCGTCCCAGCAGGTACAGCGTTTTGACGTGCAGCACAAGCAGGTCGCTGCGGTCGGGCTGCTGCTCCAGCCGACCAGCCACATACTGCTCGCGCCCGCGGTAATCGCGCAGCCGATCCAGCAATTCCAAAGTGCGTTGTTCGATTTCGGAGGAATCTGGCATGCGCTGGCCGGCCTCCAGCAACACCTGGAGCGCATCGCGGCGCAGTTCAAACACGGCCAGCATTTGTGCCAAGTCGATCGCGGCGGCCTCATCGCGAGGTCTCTGTGCGACCCGTTGGCGCGCAGACGCGATCATCGAATCGCGTTCCGGCTGGGAACGGACCAGCGCTAATCGTCGGCGGACGATTTCGTCACGGCGCCAGTAGTCGGCGGTTACCTTGGCCAGTAGCTTGTCCAGCCGGGCGGCTGCGGCTGCGGAGTTCTTCACGCCGACCTCGGCCGTGGCCGCTTCCAGTTGGATGCTGACCATCAGTTCGGGAGCGGGCGGCGTGTCGCTGTCGCGGTCCAACAATTCCAACGCCGGCTCGAAGAACCCGTACTTGACCATCCGCTGCGCCACTTCCAACTGCTGCTGGGGCGTTTGGACCAGACCGGCCAGGGCCTTCAAGTGCTTTTCTGCCAGTTCCCGATCGTCCGCTTCGATCGCAGCGGGCAACAGTTGGTCGATCCAGGTGACCTTACGCGTCGCACGCGTCTCCAGCTGGATCGCCCGATCCAGCTCCTGCAGAGCTTGGTCCTGCTGTTTGTCGCGAAGGATCTCGTACAGAACATAGTGCAGGTAGGCGTTCTTCGGAAACTGCCCCACGGCGCGTCGTGCCGCGCCCACAGCCTCTGGATCGCCAGTCGATACCAGCAGCCGCACGAAAACGATGGCGGCCGAGACATCCTGAGGGTACTGGAGCGTATGGGCGCGGTAGATGCCAATCAACTCGCTTGCACGCCCCGCTTCCCGATACAGGGCAAGAAGTCGCTCGAGAGGCGAGGCAAGCGTAGGGTCATGATGCAGCGCAGTCCGCAACGGCAGTGATTTCGCATTCACGTCTTCGGCTGCCGTTGACGTCGTATCTTGAGCCTGGACGATGGCACACAAAGCGAGTGACATGCAGACAACGGCGAGCATCGGCCGAAGAACAAGTGTCGCATTTTCTCTCGTAGCCACGCTCGCCAGAGCGCGGAAAACCCACCGTCTGGCGACGGTAGCTACGACAATAGTCGATTTGCCGATGCGAAGAACAAACCTTGCAGAACTCATGCGGCTCCTCGTGCCGGTGTGGGGACCGTCTCCAGGACCTGCCGGATTACCTCGTCCACGTCGACCTGCTCCGCCTCGCCTTCGAAATTCAACAGCACTCGGTGTCGCATCGCGGGCAGGGCCACGCGCTGGATATCATCGAACGACACGGCTGTGCGGCCGGACAGCAGGCAGTAGGCGCGTGCACCGCGGATCAGCGTCTGCATCCCGCGCGGGCTGGCGCCGTAGGACACGAAACGGTCCACCGGACTGGCCGTTCGGTCTTGTTCCGGATGCGTTGCCAGTACCAGGTCCGCGGCATACCGCATCAGCGGTTCGGCCACCGGAACGTGCGTCAGCAGTTCCTGATAATCGATGAACTCCTTGGCCGTCATCACCACATTCAGCTCGGCCTCGGTGAACTTGGTCGTGCGGCGAGTGATTTCTACCAGGTCGTCTGCCGAGGGAAACGGCACATGCAGTTTGAAGAAGAACCGGTCCAGCTGCGCCTCGGGCAGCGGATAGGTCCCTTCCATCTCCAATGGGTTCTGGGTCGCCAGCACAAAAAACGGGGCGGGCAATTCGAAGCGTTCGCCTCCGGCCGTTACGGCGCGTTCCTGCATCGTCTCCAGCAGCGCCGCTTGCGTCTTGGGCGTGGCGCGGTTGATTTCGTCAACCAACAGCAGATTGTGAAAGACAGGGCCCTTTTCATAGCGGAACACGCGCCGGCCAGACTCGTCGTCGCCGACGATATGCGTTCCAACGACATCGGCCGGCATCAGGTCAGGCGTGCATTGCACGCGGCCGAATGTCAGTCCCAGGACGCGCGAGAGCACATTGACCAAGTAGGTCTTGCCCAACCCGGGCACTCCTTCCAGCAGGACGTGCCCCTGCGAGAAAAGGGCCACCAGCACATCGCTGATCAGTTGGTCGTACCCCACAACCGCGCACTGGATCTCGGCGGTCAATCCGCGAAAGCGGCCCTGGAACTCCTCGATTCGGTGTTCTAGCTCGGCGGTCTGATCCGGGGCTCGGGTTGCGTCACTCTGAGGGTTCTCGGTCAACGAGCTGTCTCCTTAACGCGGTGAAGTATCGAAGAACCTGCTGGCGCCGTGAAAGCGGCAGCGGCTCTTCGGCCAATGCCTCTTCTTCGATCTTGAGAAACTCGATCGCCAAATCCTGTGCGCTGCGGGACGTTGCCTCCCGATGCGGTCCGCGCATCACTTCGCGCACCTGGGCCGGCCCAGCGCCTGAAACCTGGGCGTCGACGACGCCTGTTCCCGTAGCCGCCAACGGATTGGTCTGCGTGTTGCCGTAAGTCGCTGAGCCATGGCCGGCGCGATGTCCTCCATCACCAGCCCCCTGGCCCATTGCCGTCCCGGCGGCGACTCCCGCACCAGCACCTTGGCCCTGTCCCATCATCGAGCCCTGCCCGGCACCCGGAAACATGCCGCTTCCCGGGATCGGGGACTGCCCGGCACCCGGGATCGGAACGTTTCCGGCACCTGGAATCGGCATATTTCCAGGCGCCATGGGGGCACCAGTGCCGGGGATCGGCGCCAGGATGAGGCCGTCAGGATTCTGTTGGCCCGGAGGCGCTGGCGTGAGGATCATGCCTTGCCCCAACTGGCCCTCCTGCCCTTGCTGCGCGGCCGCCATACGTTGTCCCAACTGCAGGTTGCCCATCTCCTGCAACTGCAGGTTGCCCAACTGCTGCATGCCCTGTTGATGACCTGCATCTTGGGCCAATCGGCGAATTTCTGACGTGTCGCGTCCGAAGATCTGCTGGCCCGAATTCCGCAGGGCCCGCGCCAGTTGCTCCAACTGCTGTTTGGCCAACTCCCGCTGTTGTGCGCGATTCAACTGCTTAGACAGTCGCTGGAGTTGATCGGCTGCCTTCTTGGGCTGGTCCCGTTTGAGTTCCTGATCGGCTTGCTTCAGATGTTTCCCAACCAGCCCTTTCTTATCCTCCTCGGAGGCCACGTCCATCGCGCTGTCCAATGCGTGTCCGATTCGCTTCCGGACCTCGCGGGTAAGGTCTTTGTCGTCCAGCCGCTTGGCCAGTTCCTTTGACTGGTCAGACGCCTGCTGCAGGTCCTTGGCCTGCATGGCCGAAGCAAAATCGGTTGTATCGGCATGGCGTGCCAGCTCTTCCAGCATCTTGGACGACAGCGTCTCCTCGACGGGACTGTCCAATTCGTCGGCCAGCTGTTCGGCCTGGTGGGCCTTCTCTTCCAGTTCGGCCAACACGTCGCGCTGCGTTTCGTTATCTAACGCTCGCAACTTTTCAACCGTTTCCTTGACGGATTCCTCCAGCTGTTTCAGCTTCTCTTCCTCGGCCGGGTCAAGGCCTTTCTCCTTGTCGGCCAACTTCGTCTGGGCAGCCAAGGTCTGGGCGATCTCTTCCGCGCGTTCCCTGTCCGGCTCAGCGACTCGCTGTGGCTGCTGTGCAGGAGTCGAAAGCGTCAAGGACAGGATGGTCAGCCCCAGAAACACCAGCGGCAACATCCAGACCCGATGCGCACAGCGTACCGGCAAGTCGCGTGACAGGTTCGCCATTCCGTTCGTCAGATAGTTCCTGGCCACGTTCAGGTGCAGCCGTTCGCCGGTATCCACGGTTGGCTGGGACTCGAAGCAGTAAGCAGACATGAACATCTCGTCACGCGCAGTACTGTCGTCCCAGTATGCCAGCGCCGACTCGGCCGTGGGGCGACGAATCCATGCCCACAGGCAGGTCAACGTCAGCCAGCAGGGGATTAGGGCGACTGCCAACCACACGTTGACCTGGGCGAGGTCTAAATGCCAAAGGCATGCGGCCAGCAACGCGGCGGCCGGGAAGATGACAACGGCACTGCGGCTCAGCAGCCGGAACCAGTGTGCCGCGAACAACCGCCTGACCACGCGTCGCGCGGCGGTCCTGAATGACAAGGAATCCTGCATCGGTTCTGTCATTTGTCGATCTCCTGCATCAGCAATTCGACGCTTCGCCGGATTTCCGGATCCGTGGTGGCGTTCAGCGTCTCCTCCAATTGCATTTTCGGCAGATGTCCCAATTCGGCCAATGCTTCCCTAGCTGCTTTCCGCTCGGCATACTCCGGATGTCCCAGGTCGCGAATCAGTTGAGCAATCCTGTTGCGCACCGTGTCCGGGACGCTCGGCGAGGGTACGATGACTTCGACGATGTCGTTCGCGGGTACTCTCGCTTGACAGTCACCGGACTGCACCGGCAGTACCAACTCCATCAGTTCACCGCTGACCGCGCCTCCGTCCCACAGTTCCGCCTCGAATGCGGGCCCCTCGGCAGCGGACTCATCCACCTGGCCGGAGACATTCGTCATCCGCCGAATCTGGTTTGGGGGCATGGGAATTCTCTGCCCCGCGGCAATGAAGTGGATCGCGGACAGGTCGATCTGGCCCACCAGAACGTTTTCGCCGACCAGCAACATATGCGGCACGACAAGATCGCTTTCCGAATACTCTTCGGAGTTGTGTAGATGGGCGGCGATCATCCTGCGGATCTTGACGGGAGCGATAGGTTGCGGGCCAAAGTGCAGCGTTGTCAGCGAGACAGCGTCGCTGTCCAGGAAAGCAAATAGCCGATTTCCATCACGAAGTGCGACCCGGTGCCCGACGCGGTCTTCCGAGACAACCAGGCGTTCGACCTCCTCCAGGGAGATCTTCCGGTCACCCCAGGGCGTTGCCGCGGCCAAGTGCTGGTCCTCGGTTTGCAGCAGGGCAAGACAATCGCCATCGGTAGTCTCCAGCATGGCGACGACGTCGGTCGAGGGCAATCCGTCCGTCGTCCGGGTGCGCATCACCAGCCGGTCAAGACTTTCGATTGCCAAGTCTAGCCGCTGGCCGCTGTTCAAGGTGAATGACAGCCCGTCGGCGGTTAGCGGGCCGCTGAAGATCTGACCATCGGTCAGGTAGATGCGTGGTTCCCCGCCGGTAAACCGCGGTCCGGCAATAGCGGCGACTTGGTCTAGCGGGACCTGCAGTGCGCCATACGCGGTGTCGATGGCCAGCGACTTGAAGGCTGCCTCGCCTTGGAGTCGTGTGATTTCACCAATCGCCAGCACATCGGCCGTCTGCCGCTCGATGCCCAACGACTCCAGGCTGAACAACGGCTGCTCGTCATCCCAGCCCCCCAGTGTCGGCCGGCCAAGATTGGTGATCGACCGTCGCACGTTCCGTGGCAAATCACGGGTGAAGGACCGATCCAGGAACGGGTCGAACAACTTGGCCGCGGCCTTACCCTGCGGAATCGCCGCAAAGCGACGCTGTGCTATCCCGTGGACGATGGACACCGTCTTGCCGGGATCGACGTTCAACTGGTAGGTGAAGTAAAATTCGTAGTTGTGTTGGTTCTGAATGGCAGGTTTCACCTTGCTCTGGGCTCCTGCCAGGTAGAACAGCACCGAGTTTGAGCCAGTGTTCTGTTGGGCGACGAGAATCAGCCCGCTGTCCTTGCTGCCCAGTCGGGTCTGGGCGGGCATTCCCGTGTCCGTGATCAGTGCCTGACCGGGCCCACGCCCCATCTGCGTTTGTAAACGAATCGAAGCATTGACAACCGTAGCACCCGGGTTGCGAAACATCTCGACATAGCGCACATAGGCGTTCTTGACGTCCACCTTGATGCGTCGTGTTACCTCCAGGCCGGACATCGTGCGGGTCAGAATGAACTCGTCACCCGACATTGTGCTTGAGGTCGGCGAACTGAACGAACTGTTGTTGACGCGCAGCGCTGCCGCGCCGCTGAAGCAGGAGTTGGTACCGTTGTTAATGTTGCCGTATCGGCTGATGTCCCAAAGAAACCCCTGCGAGTCCGTCCTATTCACGGTGCTGGACGATGCGAAGGGATTGTTGTACTGGCCGAAGGCCGGGAATGCGCTTACGCTGGCGATCAGAACTAATGGCAAGAGCGATCGTTTTACAGTCGCGCAGTAGAGATATCCCATCATCACGATCCTCGGTGTTCTTTCGCCTTAAAGACGGTTGCTACAGTTGCCTCATACGTTCATTTCTGCCGACCGAGCGGTCCAGGAACCGAATGGATTACTGCCGCCGAAGGGATCTGCCCCAGCAGGAGCCGTTGTCCCGAACGGATCCGCCCCGCCTGCCGGGGTTGCGGGCTGGGGCGGGCTGAACGGGTCTTGTTCGCGAGCTGGCGGCGTGGATTCCTTTTCTGTTGCGGGTGGAGCCGGCTTCTCGGGCGCGGATGTCCCTGCCTCCGTGGCCTTCGGCCAAACGTACTTCAGCACGTGGTACTCCGGGATCTTCCATCCCTTGCCGAGCGCTCGGATCGGCAAAACGCCGTCGCGCAGGCTGCCTTCCAGCTTCGTCCCATTGTCCAGCTCGAACGAAAAGACCGCTTCGCCTTCCATTTCGTCATCCACGCGTTCTATCACGCGCAGCTGGCGCGCATCCAGCGGCGAAATTCCCCCAGCAGTTCGTATCTGTAGTTTGGCAGCATCGATCGTGCCGACGAAAATGTTTCCGCCCGCCAACTGGCAGTGAGGTACCTTGAGAATCTCCTCGTCGTCGTCTTCCTCCGAGGTACGAGCTGCTTGAAGACTGGCCAGGCGAGCGATGGCGCCGGGCGCAATCGTGAGCTTTTCGAATTGCAGCGTGGACCATTCCAGGTCGGCTCCGGACAGGACCGCCGACAACCGCGTCTTGTCATTCATCAACAGCCTATGAATAGGGTGTGGATCGCGAAGGGGGTATAAGAAGTCGATCTGGCTTAAGGGAACTTCGACCGGCCCCCAGGCGGTTGTCGCCCGGATCTTTGCATCCGGAGTGAACTTCACGGCCAACTGATCGCCACGATGTGTTTTCAGCAAGGCGCCCGCTTCGGTCGACGGTTTGCCGTCGGCAGGATCGGCGTGGAAGAACAGCGCATTCACGTACTTGGGGTCCAATTCCAACTCCAGCCCCGATTCGGCCTCCAGGATCAATTCGTCCGCTGTCACCGCGCCCACCAGGGTCTCGCCATTGCGCAACAGCACGCGCGTGGGCCGTCCCAAACCGGCGCCGCCCACCAATACGGCTACATCGGCCAACGGCACGGTGGCTTTGCCGAATTGTGTGTCCACGACCAGCGCACTGCCAAGAACCATTCCCGGAACTCGCGTTTCCTCGTCCTGGACCAACACGTCTGCCTGGCCTCGTTCCACGTCCCAGTGCGCAGCCAGATTCGTCACCGACTGCAATATGGGCCCGCGGACCGTTTCGGCCGAGTAGTACGGCCGGTCCGCATTCAGCAGCGAGCGCCGCACATCCGCCGGAAGGCCCCGGGTCCATTGCCTGTCCTGGAAGGGCTTGAATTGTTCCGCCAGAGTGTTGGCGGCGGGGCTGCTGGCGATACCGCGGCGTTGGGCGAGACCGTGAATCAGAGAAACCGTCTTCTTCGCGGGCACGGTCAGCGAATACGCGAATGTGAACTGGTAACTCCCCTGTCGTTGAATGGTCGGTTTGAGCTTGCTCCGCGCGCCGGCCAGGTAGCAGACGACCGCCGGGTAACTGCTAGAAGAACGGGTCACTACAATTCCACATTCCTTGTCCGTCAGGGTGTGTACGGCGTTGCTACTGCTGCTGGATATGCTTCTTCCCAAATTCGTCAACGCGGATCTCACGGAACTCTGCGCTCGCGTGGCGATCTGAATGCTGAGCGTCACCGGCGCGGTTCCCGGGTTACGGAGCACTTCCACGTACCGCACCGTGCCCGTCTTCACGTCGACGCGGATCCGGCGAGTGATCTGTATGCCGGAGCCTGAGCCGGTCAGGACGAACTCCGTCCCATCCTTGGTCATCATGTTCTGCGTGGGCGAGAAGCTGGAACCGTTGACCGCCAGGGCGCTGGCTGACTGAAAGCAGTTCGAGCCGCGCTGAACGCATCCTTGGGCGTTGATGTCCCATTCAAAGCCCATGGCGTCCTGGATCTTGCGGTTGAATTGCGCGGGCACCAAGGCTTCGGGTGCTGTTTGTGCCGTAGCGGCGCCAGGAGCGAAACCCCCGAGCACGACAAGGACGGCAGCCAGTCCCCAGCAAATCTTCGCCCGGCGGCGGCTCTGCACCCGCCGCAACCGACCGATCTGAATCAGCATCATGAGGCTCTCCCCTTCCTCGGATATACGCAGCTCCGCGTGAGGTTTATTCGCACATTGGCCACCTTTGATCGAAGAGTAATTTCAGTATGACCAACGTGGAGGAATCTTACCACCTGCTGATGTGGCTTTTCCGGTTCGACGTTCAAGGCGGCCGGCGCTGGATTCGTACCTGCAGTAGTGGGATTCGCCAGAATTCCAATCATATTTCGAGGATTCTGGCGAATCCCCATCTGCCGCTCGCTTAAGGCGAAGCCGTGCCGGGCGTCTCCGCCGTGATCGCAACACAAAACGGGGCGGCATGAGTCGTTTTTGTGGAGACGAAGTCGATACTGACCACTTTCTGCTGGGGTTTTGGATTCTCCCACACGCACAGGAACAGCCGCAGGTGACGGCACCATTTGCGTGTCTCGGCGTTCTGGCCAGTCCAGACGACCTTTCCCCGAGACATGGACGGCGAGTGGAGCGTGCCCCACCAATCGGCTATGTCCTGGTTCTTGACAATGTAGATTGTCTCCATTGACTGGTCCTCGTAACGCACCTGGTAGCGTCCGATGAACGCACCGTCCGGGACACTCCAGGCGGCCCTTTCAGCACTGTGCAGGATGTAGAGTTTACCCACGGCTTGGTTCACCTGGATGCCGTCGACCTGCTCCGGCGCAGTGTCCGTTTCTTTGTTTCCCAACTGAATGGCTTTCTCGTCAATCCTGAACGGCACGCCTGCAAAGGTCTGCAGGCCGGTTGGCAGTTCGGCGAGGCTATTGGCTGCCGCGCCGAACCAATTCCGGGCCAATTCCCGGTTTGCATAGGGCTGCAGGTCGATGTGCGTGAGTTTGCCTTGGGGGGCATGGGCTGGACCGAGCAGTTCGGCCAGCTTCTTATCCAACCGCTCGCCGCTGGCTCGTAGCGACACCACCTTCCCTGCCTTATCGACCAACCAGGAGGTTGGATAGGCAGTGACGCCATACCGAAGGGCCAGGGGATGCCGCTCTGTGCCACCAATGCCCAGGATCGCTGAGTCTTCTACAGAGTCAGCGACCAACGGGAGCGGACCATCGTCAACCGAGCGGTAGCTCGCATTTGGCTGGCGGCCCTGCCGCCCTTTGTCGCCCCGGTCATGAAGCGTGACACCCCAGGCGGGCACTTCATCCTTCAGGAATGCCTCCGAGGCGTTGCGGTCGGTGTCGCTACTGATCCGGATCACGTCAAAGCCGCGGTCGTGGAACAGCTGGTAGTTCTTTCTCACGTTCGCCAACTCCATCCGCCACGCTTGCGACTCGGTGTCGCAGAAATCAACTAGGACGACGTTCCCCCGGTACGCCTTCCAGTCCAATGGGGTGCCGTCCAGCAAGGTTCCGGCTAGTTGGACTTCCTGGCCCAACAGCGAACATCGCCGCGCGGCCCCTTCAAACGTCTCTGCCAGACGCGAGAGATGGAAATCCGAAGCATCGGTCAGCAGTCCGGCAAGATTCCGGTACGCGTTTTCCGCGAGCTGGATATTCCCGCTCGACTCCAAAGCGGCGGCGGTGGACATGGCCAGGGAGGCGTCTTCCCGCGTCAGCCCCGCCGCGGCCCGTGCGGCCAAGTGGGACGTGACATCCGCCAGGGTCTGCTTCTGTTGTTCCTGCTCGGCGTCGGTCAACGTGTCAACGCGGTGTTTCAGCACTAGCAGGGTAGCTGACTGATAGGCAGCGGATGACTTGTCCCGTTCCAATTCCAGGATGCGTTTCGCCGCAATGTGGATTGCTTTGGGTGACTGTTTCTGGTGCTCGATATACTCATGATAGCTTTGGGGGCGAAACTCCTGCAGCGCCTGTATGAACTCCGTCAACGTGTCGACGCCGCCCGACGGGGCCGAGTACGGCGACGACCTTTCGGCGACCGCGTCAAGGTTCCAAAAACGGACCGTACCGTCCTGTCCTGACGAATACAACGTCTTTCCATCAGACGAGAACACGGTGGACCAGGCGATACCCAAGTGCCCTTGAAGCGGCGCCAACACCTCGCCCAACTGGAGGCTCCAGGTTTTGATGTCGCCGTTCTGGCTTGTCGAGACCAGCGTCTTTCGAATAGGCGAGAAGCTGATCGATGCAACTTGGTCGGTGTGCCCTCGGAGGACACGGCGCTGCTGGCCGGTTGCTACTTCCCACAGCCGAACGGTCCGGTCATCGGCGCATGACGCCAGGGTCGCGCCGTCCGGCGAAAAGGCGACGCCGCGGACCTTATCCGTGTGTCCCTTCCATGTGGCCAGATAGCGATTCTCACGCGCATCCCAAATCATGATGCTCTTGTCCCAGCTGCACGAGGCGAGCGTATGGCCGTCGGGGGCAAAGGCAAGGCTCGTGACGCGCGTCGAATGCCCCCCGGTCAACACGGCCAAATTGATTCCGCTCTCGGTGTTCCAAATCCGGATCACCCCGTCTTCCCCCGCAGATGCCACCTTGGCGCCGTCGGGTGACAAGGCAATCACGCGTACTCGGGTCGTATGCCCCAGCAGCCTGGCACGCGGCTTGCCCGTCGCCACGTCCCACAGAATGATCGACTTGTCGTCACTGCCCGTAACCAACGTTCTTCCATCGGGCGTGTAGGCCACGCTCCAGATCCGCGAGTTGTGGCCTCCCCATTCCGCACGGCGTTGCCCGGTCTGTGCGTCCAGCAACTGGACAACCCCATCGTCGCCCACCGCGGCGATGGTCTTCCCATCGGGCGATAACGCTACGTTCAGGATGCTGCTCGGTTGAACCTTATGAGTAGTCGGCACCAGCGGGTAGTCCTGAAAGGGCCCTGTCGCCGTGTCGGAGCCGCGTTTGGTCAGGTGCGTTCGCCCGGCCGTGACGGACCCCGGGCCGCTTTCCGAAGTCGGTTTCGCCGAGACCGGCAGCGCCCACAATTGGACCGTGCGGTCGTGGCTGGCCGTCGCGAGGCTTTTCCCGTCGGGGGCAAACCGCACGCACGAGACACGCTCCCAATGGCCATCGACGGTCGTCAGGCATTGCCCCGAGGCCGCGTCCAGCACCTTCGCCAGCCGCTTGCTGCCGCCGATGGCGATCGTCTGGCCGTCGGGCGAAAAGGACAGAAAGCAGATCATGCCCGGGTGCGCGACCACGGACAGTTGTTCGTTACCGCTTTTCAGATCCCACAGCTTGACCACGCCGACATTGTCCCCGGAAGCGATCATCGCACCGTCCGGAGAAATGTCCAAGGCATGAACTGACGTCGTATGCCCACTCAGCGTGGCCCGAGTCTCGCCGGTCTGCACGTCCCACAATCGGATCGTGCGATCAAAAGCAGCCGAGGCGATGGTCTTTCCATTGGGCGTGAAGTCGATCGCGCCAACGCCAGATCTGTGTCCCTGGAGCGTCTGCCGATGCCGCCCGGTAGGAACGTCCCACAAACGTATGCTGCGATCTGCACTGCCCGAGGCCAGCATCGTCGAGTCCGGTGAAAAGGCCAGGGACCATATCGTGTCGGTGTGTCCTCGAATCGTCTTCTGCAATCGGCCCGTCTCCACCTCCCACAGCATGATCATGCGATCATAACCGGCGGAAGCCACCCACTTGCCGTCCGGCGAATAGACCGTTCGGCAGACAGCATTCGCGTGACCGGACAAGGACTCCCGGACTCGGCCGGTCGCCACATCCCAGAGACGCAACACACAGTCTTCGCCAGCCGATACCAGCGTTTTTCCGTCCGGTGAGAAGGCGACACCATTGACACGGCCGTCATGTGCTCGCAGGACGGCTGAGCAGTTCGAGGCAACCGGGGTGGATGGTGTCTTCGTCGGGCTGGCATTGGCGGCGATCCACTGCGCACCATGAACGCTGCCGTGAAGCCCGTTGCCGGATGCGTCCTGAACCGATGTGCCTTCGCCTTCGTCAAAGTGGTACAAGGCCAACGTATCTTCGTCGGCATTCAGATAGTCGGAGGGACGGAAATCTTGCGTGTATCGCGCGATGCGCGAAATCCTCACCTCGTCGATCACGCCCCGAAAGAACGATTCAACGCGGCTACTGGTGGCAGGATTGGCCCCGATCACAAACCCGTATCGAGAACGAACGAAGGTGCCTGAGAAAGGGACTTCTTCCGCCTTGACTCCGTCGACGAACAGACGCATGACGGTCCCGTCGAAGACACCCGCCACATGCATGCGTGCCTGGGAGACTGGCGATCGCTGTGCACCCGCCGTCAGGTAGCCGCCGCTTCCGGCGACTTCGATTTGGAACGCCCGGTTGGTCACCCGCAGATTTACGCCGCCACTCTGCATATCCGATACGACAGAATTGGATGTGCCCAGCAGATGCGGAACGCCGGGCAGGTCGTCCGGGTTCTCCGAAAGCGGCGTCACGTAGGCTTCCAGTGTAAGAGGATGGCTTCCATCGTACCGCAGACCGGAAATCGATACGTGATTGTCGCGTCCATTGAAGGAAAGCGCGAAGTTCTTACGGGCGGCCGTTTCAGGCGGCGCCGGCTTCGGGGGTGCTGGTTCCGGCGGTGTTGGTTTCACAGGTGCTGGTTTCACAGGTGCCGGTTTCCCCGTTGTGGGTTCGGCCGCCTTCGGAGACGGGTCCTTGACGACCGGCTCCGAAATCGCCAGATTCCAGAGCCGAATGGTCATATCGGAACTGCCTGTGGCGACCGTCTTGGCATCGGCTGACAAGGCGATACTGTTGATCCACCCCGTGTGCCCATCCAGCGACTTCAGCAGTTTGCCGGCCCCCGCATCCCAAAGCTTGACCGTGCGGTCCTTGCCGACCGACAGGAGAATGTTCCCGCGGGGCGAGAGTTTGATAGAGGTCACGCTGAGCGAATGTCCTGCCAACGTGACGAGTGGCTTGGACGTGGCTGTATCCCAGAATTTGATTTTTCCATCGTTGCTGCTGGAGGCCAGGGACTTTCCATCGGGCGAAAACGCAACGCTCGTCACGCCGCCGTCGTGACCGGTCAACGTCGCTCGCGTCTCCCAGGTTGTGGCGTCCCAGAGCTTGATTTCGGCCTCCTCGCCACCGGACGCAAACGTCTTTCCGTCGGGCGCGAAGACCACGGATGTGACGCCGTAGGCGTGCGCCGAAAGAGCCCGCTTCTCTTTGCCCGTCGCCATATCCCAGACTCGAATCATTCCATCCTCGCCGCCGGAAGCCAAGATGCTGCCCTGGGGTGAAAAGGCCAGGCACGTCACGGAATCGGCCGAGCCCGCCAGCGTCTGCCGGGTCTCTCCTGATTCCGCATCCCACACCGTGATTTTGCCGTCGCTGCCGCCTGACACGACGCTCTTTCCGTCGCGCGAGAAGACGACCGCCTGGACGCGGCCTGCACCAGCTGACAGGGTCTTGTGCAGCGTGCCCGTTGCGACGGCCCACAGCCGAAGCGTCCGATCGCGGCTGCCGGAAGCCAGTGTTTTTCCATCCGGAGAAAACGCCAGCGACTGTACGCGGCTGGTGTGTCCTTTCAGCGAAAGGCGGCTTGTCATCTCGACGGAAACGGGCTTGTGTTTTGACGCGGCGGGTGGCACGGACGGCTTGGCTGGAACGGTCATCGATGACGGAAGCGGCTGAGTTGCCCGCGGGGCTCCGCCAGGCGATGCTTGGCTTAACGACGCCAAACCCTTCGTCTCCATCCACCAAATCTCTGTCTCGCCGCTCCGAAGGTCAAAGGAGAGCTTGGTCCCGTCAGGCGACCAAGCGGGACGTGTGAACCCGCGTGACGGAGGCTGGAACGCCTTGCCCGTTTGAACGTCCACAATCCAGAATCCCATGGATTCCCCGTAGCCCCCATACCCCAACATCTTTCCGTCAGGCGACCACGCGGGAAGGAAGCCTCTCGTCGTAGTGGGGAGTTGCCGCGTCAGCACGGTTTTTCCCGTTTTGCAGTCCACGATCAGCATCTGGTACCGAACGCGAACGGCCGCCATTTTTCCGTCAGGCGATACCGCAGGATACATCCAGGTCGTACTGAGGACTTCCGTCGGCTTAGCGCCGGCAACGTCCGTGCGAATTGCCATCACCTTGCGCTGAGCGCGGGAATGGAAGTAGAGCGTCTTTCCATCCGCCGCCCAGCCAGGATAACCGCCCTCGGTCAGCTTTCTCTTGTTCCGCCCCAAGGGATCCGTCAGCCAAATCTCTTCCGGTTTCCCGTCGACGTAGGCGATCAAGCTCGCATCCTCGGGGGACCACGCCGGGTCCTTGCCCTCCGGCAGCAGCTGGGCGACTTGTCCCGTCCTTATGTCCAGCAGCTTCAGACCCCCGCCGTTAGTACGTTCGCTAAACACAAGCTGATTGCCATCGGGCGACCAACTGGAGTTGCTGCCCTTCGCCAAGAGTCTGGGGGAGACGGACACTCCGTCGCTCTGTGCCACAGGCGGGTCTTGGGCCGCCGCGGCAGCAGAGGTTAGCGCCAGGAGAGAGAATACGACCACGTCGAGCACGACTGTCCGGGGCCGATGTAGCATGGCAACCTCCAGCTAAAAAGGATTCGCGAGGGACGGCGTCGTCAGCAGAGTGAGCGACCCGCTGTTCGGGGCCTTAGAAAAGAACATTCGCGAGTATCAGCATGCTCGGATGCGTTGTCAACTACCGGCATCTTGATCAACGGCGAGACGCCGTTGATGCACGGTGATCGTTTCGCGCCAGCAGTTGCCGGGACGCTCGCCTCGTGGACTTCGCGGGATGGCGCCGTCAACCGGACTACCCGAACGGTATTCGCTAGCGGACGTAGTGTTGGTGGCAACAACTGCGGAAAGCCCCGTATCAGCTTTCTCTTTGAGACCACATAGACTAGAACACTGCCTGGTATTGCCTACAGCGCCGGCGGCGGGATTTGGGTTTCACATTTTCGCGAAGTTTACGCCGAGATAGGAATCGTCTCATGTAGGATAGAAATGGTCGATGCGGACTTCTAGGTGCCGTGATTATCGCTTTTCTTCTCGGGTCCGTGTCTCAGGCGGTGGAGTTGGTCAGGGATGGCAAGGCGGTCGCTGTGATTGTGATTACGCCTGAAGCTATGGCTTGGGAAACGCCTGAGACCAAGCGACGCAGACGCGCTTTGCAGGATCCCATCGCCGATGTGAAGTATGCTCCCCTGGAGTCGATCGAGTACATCGAAAAGATGAGCGGGGCAAGGCTCGATATCAGTGCCAAGGGCGACGATTTGGCCGGTCGGGTGCCGACCTATCTCGATCAGGCGGCCGATGCGCGACTCGATGTGATCACGAAGTAGGTCAGCACGGACAAGGCCGCCTTCACGCTCAAGGCGGATAGCAAGAGTATTTTCGTTCGCGGTCTTTCCCACGAGGGGAGTCTTTTCGGGTGCTATGAGTTGCTCGAACAATTGGGCGTGCGCTGGTTCATGCCGGGTGACTTCGGCCGGGTGATTCCTGAGGCAAGAACCGTTCGGGTCAAGACGCAGGTCACCACGCAGGGCCCGTCCTTTCCAACCCGCTGGGCGGCTGGGTATGCCGGCGAGTTCAAGATCTGGCAGCGGCGGATGCGTATGGGCGGTCCACACTTTCTGCAGGGAAGGCAGTTGAACTCGTGGCGTCCGGCGGCGTCGAGTAGTTACCTTCGCCTCCGGTGACCTCGTGGTACAATGGCGTTTGCGCAGCCAATAACAGCGTGAATTTACGTTCGGCACATCACCAAACGTGACGGACGAATTGATCGGCGGACGGCTTCCTTACCGCCACCAATGCCGGCGAATGGTTGCGCGGGGTGTATCCGAGCGGCGTCCAACTGAAAACATCGGGTCGAGGAATTGATGGCGAAGATGGCGAAAGAAAGACGGAATTGGATTGACCGTCACGGTGGCAACGACGTTCTTGCCACGCGTTTTTCTGCGATTGGCATCCGTTTGGTTGTCTTGTCTGGCATTCTGTGCGCAGTGGCGACGGCTATCCACGCCGACGCTTCTGACGCTGGCAAGGGCATTTCTCGCCGCGTCGATCTCGAAGGACCGGGCGATACGGGAGTGACGCCGTGCAGGGTGGTTCAAGTCCACGATTCGAAAGGTGATCCAACTGAGTACTTCATGGATGTCGATTCAGTCGTTTGTGCGGACGCGAAATGTGACATCGTGACAGTTCGCGTCTATTTCGACCCGTTGGGCAGTTACAGCCGATACGAACTGCCATCGGGTGGCAACTTGACCAAACTGGGGCACAAGCCATTCTCACGCGCTGACCACCAGAAGTTGCATCAGATTCTTTCCGACCCGTACTCACAACTGCAGTCTTTCAAGTTGGATGAGATCACAACGCCCAAAGGTTCTCCCGGAGGCGCCGAGGATGTCGACGGGATCTCGGGAGCGACCGTGTTGTCAAAGCGGAAAGTGGTTGTTGTAGGCGCGGCGTACACGTGTCTCACGCTTTGGCACTGGAGTCATGGTGAGGTCGTGAATGTGATTCGCGACATGACCATTGGTGCAAGTGACAAACAGGACTTCATCCGGTATTTGCGTAGCGGTCAACACAAGTATGTCGTCTTTGCAGTAGACCAACTGCGAACGCAAAACTTGTTTGATGCGGAATCCACAGCCGCAGTCATGCACGTCATACGGCATGATGACGAGAGATTGGCTGATTCGGCGTTCCGATACCTGGTAAAGGCATCAATCGAAACAAGCGTGGATCACTTCTTTTGCTGCAGTGAAGATGAGTGCTTGGTGGCAAACTCACTCAAGAGAGTCAAGTTCCTTGACGCTTTGAGGAAGACGACTCAAAAACCACCCTCGGGCTGTCTTGATCGGCTCAGCGGTTGGCTCGGGCGAGCGGACAGCTACTACGAGGTCCACTTGCTCTTGAGCCTGCTGGAGCGGGAAAACGTGACTTCCGAGGAAGCCATCCGCGGAGCGATGCTGCAGCTTGAAGCCAACAATGCGCTCGTCGTACGCAGAAGCTATCGCTGGTTGAGAGCACAAGAACTAAACGACTCACAACAAAAGGAGTTGGAGGCTTTCGAGCAACAGCATCCAGACCCATGATGCTCGATACCGCGGCCCCAGACCCCGGACGTTTAGCCCTGTGTCACTTGGCACGCCACTTACACAGGCGGCAATTGGTCGGGTGGCGACAAGTGAGTGAAAGTGTGCACCGTTCACTCGCCCTTCATGCAAATCACGCGACCGTTCATCGTTGTCAGGAAAAGTCGGCCGGTGGCGGCGACCATCGAATCCCAGTTCGGCGGCGAATCCAATTCGTACCGCGCCAGCGGCGTGCCGTCCGCGGTCGACAGCACTTGCAGGACACCGCCCTTCTTACCGGCGAACGCGGCTTCCTGCTTTTCGAGGTCTTCATCCGAGGCGTACGTGTAAGGATGCTTGCCGTCGACCGGGACTTGCACGAACAGGTCGGGCGGGCCGGCGACGAAGAGTTTGTCGCCGGCTAGAACCATCGCGCGGGCCAGCAGCGGAATGCGGGTCGTCCAGATTGTCGCCGCCGCGCCGGGCTTCTTCGGCCAGCTCTGGGCGTAGAGCAGGTAGTGCATCGGGCCCATGCCGACGTGACTGCCGTCACGATGATAACGACTGCGCCGGAACCCGTAGATCGTTTCGCCTTCGTGGACGATGATCCGACCGGCCGGTGCGGTCGTGCCTGTGTTCGGCCAAGAGCCCCAGCCGCTTCCCATTCGCGTGCCGACCTGCCAATACGTGCGATGCCACCAGTCGTCGTCAAGCAGGCCCGCCGGGCTGTAGAGGTGCGGAATGTTGGCTGGCAGCGGCTCGCCTTCCAAGTTCATTCGTTTGTGCCGTAGGAAGAGGTTGTCGCCCTGGGCCAACAGAACATCGGCCAAACCGGCCGGGATCGGTTTTTCCAGGATGAGCTTCCCGGTCGACGCCTCGATCTTCAGCAGGTTCATGCCGCCGTCGAGGTGCGACGTTCGTCCCGAAACCGCGTACACGATTCCATCACGAACGAGCACACTGCCGTGAACCGGCGAGGGCGATTCGATCCGACCGTAAACGACGATCCGCCTGTCGGACGGTGCCGCGCGAAACCGCCACGCGAGCGCCCCGTCGGTTACGCGGACGGCGTAGATCCAGCCGTCCGAGCAGCCGAAGATCGCCGCGCCATCGTGGATCGTTGGCGGTGAATCGATTGGCCCGTCGGCCGTAAAGTGCCACAGGATTTCCCCCGTTGAAGCGTCAAGGGCGTAGATGGCATGCGAATCGCGGCCGGCGACGAAAACCCGCCCGGCGGCGACCACGGCGCTTCGAACGGCCGTGTCGGGAAGCTCGGTCGACCAGGCCTGCGTCAGCTTTGCGGGCAATTCAGTCGATGCGCAGCCGGTTCGCCCGGCATCGTGCCGGTAAGTCGGCCAATCGGTTGCATCGGTCGAGCCACCGTCGGCAGTTACACCGTAGGCGGAACCTCTGACAAATCGCGGCGACTGCTCCGGTGTCTCACGAGACGCGGCTAGTGCCAGGAAACTGTTTAGTTTCGTTTCGACATGGCACGCGCAACTGTGCGGCGGAACATATATCAGCCCGTTGCAGGGCATCACGCCGTACTGGCACGCCCCGCGCGTCCAATTATGACCGTATCCCTGGCCCGTCTTAATGTCGATCAGCTCAACGCCGTCGCGGCCCAAAACCAAGTATTTCGCCGTCGCTTTGTTGCGGTAACAGCGGTGGTGGCCCATGATGATCCGGAAGTGCTTCTGATCGGCCGTGCGGGTTCGCCGCACTTCCCCTGTGTGTAGATCGAGCCCCTGGATGATTCCCGGCTCGCGGGCGCCGACCAGATTGCCCGACCAGACCAACCCATCGGCGATCAAGATATCGACCGGAGCGTTGTAGCATTCCTTACAGGGCGACTCCCAGAGTTCTTCCCCCGTTTCGGTCGAGAACGCGATCATTCGGCCCGGCGGCGCGATACCGCCTTGCGAATTAATGACCCATTGTTTCGGCTTGTCCGAGGGCTGCGTCCGTGGGGCCTTGGCTGTTTCGCTGCGATCGGCCGAGATGACGACATCGCCATGGACAACAACCGTCGGGGTCGACCAGGCCGGCCGCTGCCGGCTGACGGGGCGCTTGACCTGCCACTGCACCGCGCCGGTCTTCGCGTCGAGCTTGATCAGCTCATCGTAGTTCTGAAAATAGACCGAACTGCCGACCGACGCGATCGTGGCGGGTAGAATCTCGGCGGCCTGATCGTCCTTTTTGGTCCAAAGCGTTTTGCCGGTCGTCGTGTCGATCGCTGCGATATGTCGCTCGGGCATATCGATGTCGTAGATTGGCCACCAATGCCATATGCCTTCGCGGTCTTTTATGTGTTCTTTCGTATCGATCGTTTCGGGCACGCGATCGCCTACCACCGCGTAAAGCGTGCCGTCTTCGACGATCATTTCGAGCGTGCCGCGAGTCGATTCGTAGGTTTCCAGGCTTTCACCCGTCCGGGCATCCAGCACACTGATCGGCTCGCCGTAACCGAGCGTCACGTAGACTCGATCACCGACGGCGACCAGCCTTCGCGCCAAGTCGCTCGGCCCGCTGCGGAAATCTCGCAGGTGACCCTCCCATAGCTCGATCGGCCGCTTCCAGAGCAGGACGCCGCTGTGCGCGTCGCGGGCGATCAGCTTCCATCGCGGCAGAAGAGCGACCGACGCAGTCAGACCTTCGTCGATAATGTAGAAGATCCTCCCGCCGGACGAGACGACGGCGCTGGTTGTCGAAAGATGATCGTGACTTCGCGCCCAACGCGGGCCGGCGATCCACTGGTGATACTTTGGAGGACCGACGCGATCGTCCGCCCCCACCGCGTTGTTCGATGCGTCGTGCAGGTAATGTGTCCACTGGTCGATATCATCGGGAACGGGCTTTTCGCGGCGCGTCCAGCCTTCGGCGTTCTGCGTGTAGACGACGCCTCGCGGCGCGAGAACGCGGATCTGTTCGTCGAAACTCACCTCCTCCGAGCTTTCGACGATCAGCAGGTTGACCAGACCGTCGGTGTAAGGGAGTGAGGGGCCGATACGCCGCACGGCC
>CAZUAH010000034.1:0-49135 GCA_964617665.1 uncultured Pirellulaceae bacterium | reverse complement strand
CCTTGTACAAGTTACTGACCGGCAAGACACCCTACGTCGGCGGCAGCCACTTGCATACGCTGAGGGCCCTGGCCACGGAATCACCGCCCTCGGTCGGGTCCCATTTGCCCGATCTACCCGCGCCGCTAGTGGCCGCCGTGGATCGCATGTTGGCCCGTGAGCCTGCGGCTCGAGTCGATACGCCGGCTCAGGTGGCCGAAGCGTTGGCTCCGTTCGTTGAAGGTGCCGATCCATGCGCGCTGGTACGTCAGATCAAGCGACCCTGCAGTGACGACTCGCCTTCGTCCGAGTCATCGGATGCTGAGCAAGTGGCGCCGACGCTGGCGGCAGATCCGACGAAGTCGTTCGACGACGATCGCATTCGGGTAGCGAGTGCTGACAGCGCGGGGGCGGTTCGTGCTGCGGCCGGTCGGCGGCGGCCGCTGGCGTTCGCGTTCATTGCTCTGATCACGATCGTCATAGCGGTGGCCGTGGTCAACCACCTGATTAAGGCTCCCGATGGCGAATTGCCAAAACCCGGCTCGGTGGCGGACAAGGATGCCGCTCGGGACACCAAAGATCCGGAGATCACGCTCGACGATCCGGCGATCACGCAGTCCGATCTGCCGCTGGTGAAGACTTTTCAGGGCACAACCGGTCCCGTGCAATCGCTCGCGTTTACCGCCGACGGGAGCGCCCTGGTGAGCAGTGATCGCGGCGGCGCCGTCCGGATTTGGGATGTCGAATCGGCGGTTCAGCGGAATTCACGCGCGGACCTGGAACCCGTGATTGCCGTTGCCGTTTCCCCCGATCAGCGGTTGATCGCGGCGGGCACCATCGGCCAGGGGATTACCGTCATCCAGATGAGCGATGCCGATACGGTTCGAACCATGGCCGATGACATGCGGCATGTGCTCGATCTCGATTGGTCGCCCGATGGCCGCTGGCTGCTGGCGTCGGACTATGGCGGGTCGGCGATTGCTTGGGACATGGAGCAGGAAGGGGAGGCGAAGCGCCTTGTCGAACCAGGCGGTCGCGTCGAGTCCGTGCGATTCTCGCGCAACGGAGCGACGGCCCTGGTGGCAGGCGTGCAGCATGGCCTGTCCGTGTGGAACGTGCCGCAGTGGAGCCTTCGCGTGGAGATTGCCGACGGTTACTCCGTGGCCGATATTTCGCCGAGCGGGGACCGGGTGGCGACTCGCGGTATCGTTTTCGATACCGCGACGGGCGAAACGGTCACCAGCTACGAGGCGTCTCGCTTCCCCGTCGGGACAACGTTTACTCCGGACGGGCGTCACATCATTAGTTGTGAGACCGCCTTTGCGCTGGCAATCGTCGAAGTGGCCACGGCCCAAGTCGTGGCTCGCATCGAAATGAGCACGTCCTGCATGGACGCCGTGGCGGTCTCGCCGGATGGGAAATACATGGTCACGGCGGGCGGTCTCGCTTACGACTCGCAAACGAAAGACTTCGTCGATTCCGGCGACTACACGATCCGCATGTGGCGTCTGCCCGAGACAGTCTGGCCGCAAGAACGCGGCGCCAGCAATCCTCCGGAGACTCGCCCGCTTCCGCTTGGGCCGGTGCCCACCAAACAAGGCATGGGGCGATTCTACGACAGCGGCCAGCGATTGGGCGGCGGATGCAGCCGGGCCGTCCGGTTGGGTGATTTCGACGCCGACGGCGATCTGGATGCTTTCGTGCTCAATCAGTTTGACGAACCGAACCGCGTCTGGATGAACGACGGTCAAGGAACGTTCGCGGACAGTGGCCAACGGTTGGGTGATTCCTACAGTTGGGACTTGGCCCTGGGCGACGTGGACGGCGACGCCGACCTGGACGCGTTCGTGGTGAACTGCAATGGCCAGCCCAGCCGGGTCTGGCTGAGTGATGGGAAGGGTAATTTCAGCGACAGCGGCCAACGAATACCGAGCGTCGATGCCCGTGACGTGGCTCTGGCCGACCTGGATGACGACGGCGATCTGGACGCCATGCTTGCCGGTCGCGGCGCGAATACCGTGTTGCGAAACGACGGCACCGGTGTATTTGAAGACAGCGGACTGCGCCTGGGCAGCGGCGATAGCTGCTGCGTGGCCCTGGCCGACTTCAACGGCGACGGCGCCGTGGATGCCTTCGTGGGCAATTGTGGTTATGGCGGCGGCGAATCAAATCGGGTTTGGCTGAATGACGGGCAGGGCAGCTTTGCCGAGAGCGGGCAGCCGTTGGGTGATGCCTCGACCGTCGGGATTGCTCTGGCCGACCTGGACGACGACGGCGACATCGATGCCTTTGCCGCCAACCACGGTTTACGGCGGAACCGCATCTGGCTGAACGACGGAACCGGCCGGTTTGCGGGAATTGAACACATGGGTCTGCTGCGCAGTGTGCGGATATCGCTGGGCGACTTGGACGGCGATGGAGACCTGGACGCCCTGATCGCCAACGCGGAAAACAAGCCCAACGAGATTTTGTACGGCGGCGGTCCGGGGATCTACTCGCGCAAGCACGTGCACTGGCTGGGAATCTCGTCAAGTAGCGACTCGGCGCTCGGCGACCTGGACGGCGACGGCGATTTGGATGCCTTTGTCACGAACTTGGAGGGTCAACCGAACCGCGTTTGGTTTTATCAAGAGCCGGGCGAGACGCCTGCCGCCGACCAACCGGCATGGTTGGTGGATAGCGGACAGGAACTCGGATCCAGCAATAGCCTGCACGTGTCGCTGGCCGATCTGGACGGCGACGACGACTTGGATGCTTTCGTCGCCAATTACAAGCAGCCCAATCGTGTGTGGCTGAACGAAGGCGGGGGAGTCTTCCGTGATAGCGGCCAAAGCCTGGGAGAATCGAGAAGCACGCGTGTGGCCCTGGGCGATTTAGACGGCGACGGCGACCTGGATGCCTTCGTGCCGAATGTGGGCAACCAACCCAACACCGTATTTCTGAACGAGGGTGGCGGGGTCTTTCGCGACAGCGGCCAGATGCTGGGCAACTCGGGCAGCAAAGCCGCGGAACTTCGCGATTTTGACAGCGACGGCGATTTGGATGCGTTCGTGATCAACTACTATCATGGGCAGCCGAATCGCATCTGGCTGAACGACGGCCAGGGACAATTCACAGACAGCGGGCAGGAGCTGGGCAACTCGACGAGTGAAGGGCTGGCCGTGGGTGACTTCGACGGCGATGGCGATGACGACGCCTTCGTGGCGAACCTGTCGGATCAATCGAACCGGGTGTATTGGAATGACGGAAAGGGCACGTTCTCGGACAGCGGCCAGCAGTTGGGCAACTCCCATAGCAAGGCCGTCTGCGTGGCCGATCTGGATGATGACGGCGATTTGGATGCGTTCGTGTCGAACGAGGGGCCAAACCGCGTCTGGCTCAACGACGGGCAAGGAGTCTTTCGTGACAGCGGGCAGCAACTGGGGAATTTGTGGTCATCTTTTGCCGTATTGGACGACATCGACGATGACGGTGATGTCGACGCGTTCGTGGTCAACGGCGGCCCCAACGCCATCTGGCTCAATGACGGTCAAGCGGGATTCGAGGTCGGTCAATTGCTCGATCGGTCCCACACGAGCATCGGCTTGGCCTTGGCCGACCTGGATGGCGACGAGGATCTTGACGCGTTCATCGGAAACCACGACGGACAACCCAACCGCGTGTGGCTGAACCGGAGCTCGAGTGAACCGACGGTCCAACCGCCGATCGAAGGCAGCAATGGTACAAGTCAACCCGCACAGGCTCCGACCGAAGCAGGTGACGCTAAACCAGTGCTTCTGGATCAGGCGGGATAGCACACGGAAAGTGATACCCAGATGCCACGCCGCAACGGTTCGGCGGCAGGAGTTGTGCTCAAGCGTTCCTCTGAACGTGGTAATCCTTCAGTTCGTCCAGTTCACGATTCGCAATCGTTCGCATCTGGAAATGTCAGTCCGTTTGCTGTTCTTTCAGAAACTCTTTTTCGAGAGCCAGTAGCCCCTTCTTTCTCTCCTTAAGGCGTTTGGCGGGAACGCCTACGTACATTCCCCAGGGTTGCAGGTCTTTGGTGACCAATGTCATTGCACCGATGCTGCATCCCTCACCGATGTTGCACGGTCCGATGATCGTAGAAGCACTGCCAATGATGACGTGCTTGCCAATGATGACCGGACCACCGATTTGCGTCGTGTATTTCTTGGGAATGGCCTGAGCAGTAAGGTAGTCTCCGCTGTAGTCATCAGATGCACTGTAAATCACCGTGTTTGCGGCCATGCTGCTGAAATCATGCATATCTATGCCGAGCGTCCCACTCAGATGTGAATTCCGGGCAATGAACACATGATTGCCGATGGCGATAGAGCCATTGACTGCGGCAAGGATGGCGAAATCGTCGATGCGGACATTGTTCGCTATCGAGATGTTCTCGGGACCGTAGACCCTGGCGTCTGAAGAGATCCTTACGTTCTTCCCAAGGGACTTGAAGCCGAAGTCCTTCAATTCGACCTCCGTTAGATACCTGCTCTGAAGCATTCCGGCACTCCTTTTCTTGAACGGCGATGCCTGTCTCGCCATCGCGGCGACGTTCACTGGCTGCGAGCGGCTACTCCATTGGTTTCTGCTGTTGGCGCAACCGATCGGCAATTGCCGTGTCAGCCAATAATTGTCCCACGTGAAAGGCGACCATTGGCAGGAAGGTCACGCCGAGTTGCGCCGAGATTTCCAGACCAACCATAATCGTCTTCTGACTGCCTGCGATCCCTACCGCGATACCGTCCCCGCGAGACAACCGCGTCCAACGTGCGAGTCGGATTCCCGCAACCAGTGCCGCGACGTGCACGGACAACACAACCGCGACCATCACGGACAATTCGAGCCAAATCGAGGAAAGCGAACTGTCGGCGAGTTTGGCGCCGGTCCCAATCGCCCCCAGAAAGACGATAAACAATATGCCACACTGAGACGCTGCCGACAAAGACGTTTTGTGCTTGGCGGCCCATGAGCCGATAGACGCCAATGGTCTCAGCAGTTGTGCTAGCACCATCGGCAGGACGACCAATAGTCCCAACTTGGTCACCAATGTCAGCGGATTGAACCGCGGTATGTCGCCAATGGTCAGCCACAGCCATGCTGGCGTGACGACAAAACACAAAAGGTTCGTGATGACTGTGACCATCATTGCCACTGCATCGTTGCCGCCCGCGCTCCGCGTCCACACGGATGCGGATGCTAGCGTGCAGGGGACGGCCGCAGCGACCAGGATCCCGCGAAACATATCTTCGCCCAATGTTCCCGAATACCAAAGTGACAGCGAGGCCGCCCAGGCAAATAGCGGCAGCAGGCCGTAGTTGACGGCCGTTCCCAGCAACGACGCCCACGGTCGGCGCAACGCTTCCCACACGGTGCCGGCCTCGAGCGGCAGGGCCATCATAAACATGACCACAACGACGATGGTCTGCCGTAATCCTGAAATTCGGGTAAGCGGGGAAAGCCAATCATGCAGGCCAATTCCCAAACCCAGCACCAACGCCAGGGCAATGAGGAACCAGCGGCGAACGAGGAACTGCTTCACGATGCTAGCACTGGCATTTGATGGGTCTCGGCCGATGGGAGTATTCCGGCCGGGTGGAATGCTGGATCGCATACAAGGTCGTGCATGCCTGACCATGGTAGGCCATCTTGTCCTGTGAGAGAACGGGTAGATGGCTGGTTCGGATCCAGTTTTAACCTTGTGTCAACCGGGACGGTTGCGGATACTACGCTCCCTATTTTCGCGGCTCCTCGTGATCTGCTTTCTCGTACGTTGGGACTGCTCCATCATGACAAGAATAGTTGGCCTTATTACCGCACGTGGTGGTTCTAAGGGAATCGTGGGCAAAAACATCAGGCCCATTGGCGGCATACCGCTCATCGCTTGGACCATCAAGGCGGCTCTCGAAAGTCAACGACTGGATCGTGTTCTGGTTTCGACGGACGATGCCGAAATCGCAAGGATTTCGCGACAGTTCGGGGCCGACGTGCCATTCTACCGGCCAGATGAGTTGGCACAGGATGATTCGCCTCATGTCGATTCGATAATTCACGCTTTGCGCTGGCTTGAATGCGATGAGGGCTCTATGCCGGAGTATTGTGTTCTGTTGCAGCCGACCTGCCCGCTCCGGATTGCTTCGGATATTGACGGCGCTGTGAACTTGGCTGTCACCCGCCGTGCGGACGCTGTGCTCGGCGTATGCGAGGCGAGCGACCATCCCTACATAACACGAACGATTGGCGAGGATGGCTCGATCAAGGAATTTGTCGACGTGGACATCGAGTATTACGCTCGACAGTTCTTCCCAAAGGCGTACAGGGTGAACGGGGCAGTCTATGTGAATCGCTCGGAAGCCCTGATTCAGAGCAAGAAAATGTTTCCAGATGGCACGCTGGCGTATGTAATGCCTGCCTCGCGGTCGTGGGACATTGATACGCCGTGGGAATTTCGCGTGGTAGATCTTCTGTTGAGGGATCAAAATGCCGGACAAGCTGCTTAGTGTCGCGAACCGCGAAATCGGCCGCGGACGTCCGTGTTTCGTGATTGCCGAAGCCGGCGTGAACCACAACGGCGATCTGGACATG
The DNA here is from genome assembly GCA_964617665.1 of uncultured Pirellulaceae bacterium. Taxonomy (GTDB): domain Bacteria; phylum Planctomycetota; class Planctomycetia; order Pirellulales; family Pirellulaceae; genus JADHUC01. Next base: position 42,565 of record CAZUAH010000034.1, on the reverse strand, counting down.
GCCTGCCGCATGATCGACGTGGCGGCCGATGCCGGTGCGGACGCGGTGAAATTCCAGACATTCAACGCCATTCGAGTAGTTACGGTCGACGCTCCGAAAGCCGATTACCAGCAACGCAACACCGGCGACAACGCCTCGCAACTCAATATGCTGCGCCGACTGGAATTGTCGTCCGATGCACATCGCATGCTGCTGAAACGCTGCCAGGATCGCGCGTTGACCTTTATGTCCACACCGTTCGATGAGGATTCCGCCGACTTCCTCGACGAACTGGGCGTTCCCGTCTACAAGGTCGCATCCGGCGAAGTGACGAATCTACCTTTTCTCGACCACGTCGCCCGCAAGGGCAAGCCAGTGATTGTCTCGACCGGAATGTGCAATCTGGGCGAAGTCGAGGCGGCGGTCGATGTCATCCGGCAATCCGGCAACGAGCAGGTTGTGCTTCTGCACTGTGTGAGCAACTACCCGGCCCGTGCAACGGACGTGAATCTTCGCGCAATGAACACACTTGCGGCAGCTTTCGGTATGCCCGTCGGATACTCGGACCACACGGAGGGGATCGAGGTCGCTTTGGCGTCCGTGGCGATGGGAGCATGCGTAGTCGAGAAGCACTACACACTGGATCGCAAGCTTCCCGGACCGGACCACATTGCTTCGGTCGAACCGGACGAATTCGCACGACTGGTGCAAGGGATTCGCGTCGTCGAGTCGGCCATGGGCGACGGACGCAAAGTGCCCACGGCAAGCGAAGCCAACACCGCAGCCGTGGCCCGAAGAAGTCTAGTCGCGGCAAGCAGTGTACGACGCGGAACTGTCTTGACGAATGAACTGATCGCGGTCCGACGGCCCGGCACCGGTTTGCCGCCGTCAATGCGCGAGCAACTGGTGGGCCGCATCGCGCGCGAAGATATCCCCGCAGGCGCGTTGCTGACGCTGGAGAAGGTCGCATGAGAAAGATCGCGGTGGTCACGGTCGGCCGATCAGATTTCGGCATCTATGCGCCGGTCCTTCGCGCGATCGAAGACGATCCAACCCTTGAACTGCAGTTGATCGTGGGCGGCGCGCATCTGACCGGCCAGTTCGGCTGGACGGTGAACGAAATCACAGCTCAAGGTTTTGAAATCTCCGACAAAGTCGACATGTTGCTCTCGGCCGATACTCCGGAGGCCGTCGCCACGTCCATGGGTTTGGGAACGATGGGTTTCGCCCAGTCCTACGCGCGACTTGATCCCGACATCATCGTCGTGTTGGGCGACCGGTTCGAGATGCATTCCGCTGCATCGGCCGCCGTGCCGTTGGGAATTCCCCTTGCTCACATCCATGGCGGCGAAGTCACCGAGGGGGCCATCGACGAAGCGTTCCGCCACGCAATCACGAAATACAGCCACCTGCATTTCGTGTCGACCAAGCAGTACGCTCGCCGAGTGATTCAAATGGGCGAAGAGCCGTGGCGGGTAGTTGTTAGCGGCGCACCGGGTCTGGATAACCTCCGCACATTGTTGCTGCCCGATCGACAAGAACTGGAAAAACGCGTTGGGTTGGAGTTGTCGCAACCGCCTCTGTTGGTCACCTATCATCCGGTGACGCTCGGGCAGGACAACACGGAAAGTCAACTTCAGAATCTGCTCGGCGCACTTAACGAAGTGAACAGTCCGATTGTCTTCACGTACCCCAACGCGGACGCTCAGAGCGGCGTGATCCTGAAAATGATTCGTGAGTTCCTGACCCGCCATCCGGCCGCTGGGATCGTGGACAACCTGGGCACTCGAGCCTACTTCGGGATGATGAATGAGGCGGCCGCCATGGTAGGCAATTCCTCCTCAGGAATTGTCGAAGCCGCCTCTTTCAGGCTGCCGGTTGTCAACATCGGTGAGCGTCAGCGAGGGCGATGCCACGAGCGAAACGTGATTAACGTCGGATACAGTCGAGAGGAGATAATGGAAGGAATCAGCAAGGCCCTGTCTCCGTCGTTTCGCGACGAACTGGCCGACCTCGTGAATCCCTACGGCGATGGCAACGCTGCCGAACACATAGTGAACCGATTGCGGACAGTTCCGCTGGACGAGAGGATCCTACGGAAGAAATTCTACGACCTCAGCAGCGCCGACGCATACAAAGATGCCGCGTAGAAAGCTTGGTCGCTAACTAGAAGTAATGATGCCAACCTGATCGCAACACATATTGGCTATGGAAGCGCCTGCCCGGACAGCAAGGAGGCTAGTCGCGTGATGGATATTCTGCAAGAGATCCTCGTGAGTCCGATCGACTCGATTCGCGAGGCCATGTTGCGCATCAACCGATGTGGATCGGGAGTCGTCCTTGTAATCGACGAAGATCGTCGCCTGAAAGACGCGATCACCGATGGCGATATTCGCCGGTCTATCTTGGCCGGTTGCAGTGTGGATACACCGCTTGCGCTGGTGATGGAACATAAACGGCAATACCGCCGATCAGGACCGGTCACCGCCCCTTGCGGAACGTCACGCGATGACGTTGTCCGCATTATGCAAGAGCGGGATGTCAAGCAGCTTCCTCTGTTGGACGAATCGGGGCGTGTCGTCGAGTTGGTCATGCTCGACCAGTTGGTCAGCAGTTCCGAATTGCCTGTGAAGGCCGTCATCATGGCCGGTGGCTTCGGTACACGGCTTCGGCCGCTAACGGACGACACACCAAAGCCAATGCTGCCAATCGCCGGCCGACCACTGCTGGAGAGGATGATTGAACGGCTTCGTGACTGTGGCATTCGACAGATCAACGTGACTACACATTACATGCCGGAGAAGATCATCGGCCATTTTGGCGACGGCACCGACTTTGGCGTGAAACTGGATTACGTGTCCGAGGACCAGCCGCTTGGCACGGCCGGTTCGCTACGATTGGTCGCTGACGTTGACGAGCCCCTCCTGGTCATAAACGGCGACATTCTCACGAGCGTTGATTTCGCCGACATGCTAGCATTCCATCGCGAAAACCGAGCGGACATGACCATCGGCGTCGGTCAGTACGATTTCGAGGTGCCGTACGGAGTTGTCGAGTCGGACCAGGGAATCGTCCGTCAAGTTCGGGAAAAGCCGAGGTACGAGTTTCTGGTGAACGCAGGCATCTATCTGATCGAACCTTCGGTACGGCGGTACATTCCGGACGACCATCGCTATGACATGACGGATCTGATCGCACGCCTGCTGGCCGAGGGGCACACGGTTGCTAGCTTTCCCATCGTCGAGTACTGGCTGGATATCGGCCAGCAAGACGATTTCCATCGGGCGCAGAAGGACGTTCCCCAAATGCGTTGGGCGTCCTAGTGCACTGCCAAAGCTTGGTAATTGGGGTAGCGAAACTCGCCAAGAGTTTCGGCTGACCCGGGCATTACCGAAAGTCTTGGCGACTTCCGCTACAACCACCAACCCTAATCCTCAGGGTCGGCAAAGTACTACGTCGCGAAAAGCCCTTCATAAACGCCTGATTGCCTTGCCACAAAACGGTTCAGTGTTGTTGGCAAAAAGGCAATGTGATATAAGGCACAGCCCGCTTGTCGGAGAGTAGCCGATTTGGGGCGTTCTGAGAGGACAGATAAACTGAAGACCGTATGGAGACGCGTCATTGGTCGTTCGAGTGATCCCGCGGCTCGACATCAAAGGCCCCAACTTGGTGAAGGGTATGCACCTGGAGGGGCTTCGTGTGCTGGGCAAGCCAGAGCGTTTTGCTCAGCACTACTACGACACCGGTGCCGACGAACTGATCTACATGGATACGGTGGCGAGCCTGTACCAGCGCAATAGCCTGCTGAATATCGTCGAGCGAACTGCCTCCCACATCTTCATTCCGCTAACGGTTGGCGGAGGCGTGCGAACGATCGAAGACATTCGTGCGGTGCTCCGCGCGGGTGCTGACAAGGTGGCGATCAATACCGCAGCCATCCAGAGCCCGGAACTTGTGCGCGAAGCGAGTTGGCTGTTTGGGTCCTCGACGATCGTCATCTCGATCGAGGCGATTCGAAAGCCTGATGGTACCTACGAGGCGTTCACGGACTGTGGACGTGAAAGCACAGGTGTAGATGCGCTGGAGTGGGCGGTCGAGGCGGAACACCTGGGCGCCGGCGAGTTGTTGATCACGTCAATCAATCAAGAAGGGACTGGCAAGGGCTTCGACCTGGACCTGACACGGCAGATATCCGAAGCCGTTTCCATTCCCGTCATCGCCGCTGGCGGAGCCGGAAACCCCGATCATGTGTGTGAGGTTGTCGACGACGGAAAGGCGGACGCGGTTTGCGTTGCGTCGATCCTGCACTACGGCAGCCTCGATGCATGTGCTACCGACGACGACAGCTTTGCGGACGAAGGAAACACGGTTTTCCTGCAAAGCAAAGCCAGTTTCGGTCGCGTACAGAGCCTTTCGCTACCCGAGTTGAAACACTATTTGATAGATAGAGAAATCGACTGCCGATATGGGCAGTGTGTTGGGATCTGACGTATGGCGTCACAGGAAAAACCGAAGATCGCAATCGTCGACTACGGTGTTGGCAATCTGTACAGCATACGCCGAGCCTGCGTTACCTGCGGAATGGATGCGGCGATCACTTCCAATGTGCAGGAGATTCTGAACGCTTCCGCGGTCATCCTCCCCGGCGTGGGTGCGTTCGGCGACGCCATGGATGAACTCAAGAGGTTGGATCTGGTATCGCCCCTGCGCGAACTCGCCCAACAGGGAACACCACTCATCGGAATCTGCCTGGGTATGCAGCTTCTGATGTCCGAGAGCTACGAATTCGGGCATCATCGCGGGCTGGGAATTGTCGATGGTGAAGTCGTGCGATTCGAGAACATTCAGCAAGCCGACCGTGTGTGCAAGGTGCCCCACGTCGGATGGAACAGGATCCACAGAGCACCCTACGCAGGCTCCACCCAACTGGAGCCCTTCGATCCTTGGCAGGACAGCCCGCTCGAACCCGTACGCGAAGGCGAGTTCATGTACTTCGTGCATTCTTACTATGTCCAGCCCTCGGATCCTGCCGTCACTTTGTCCGTCAGCCACTACGCGGAACGGGAGTTCTGCTCGGGGTTGAAAGCCGGAAACGTTGTCGCGTTTCAATTTCACCCGGAACGCAGCGGACCGCAGGGGCTGGAGGTCTACCGATGGATCGCTTCGCGATTGTTTTGCACCGTTTCCAAGGAGGGCAACCGAAATGTCGCAAGAAGAACTTGAAGCCTATTACGGCCTCCCGAAGGAGGTGATCTACTGCAAACGCTGCGTCATGTCGAACCAGCGTCCGTGCTCCTATCCGGAGTTCAAACACAAGCCGGATCGGAAGGCACCGACGCTGAACATCGGCGAAGATGGCCTCTGCGACGCCTGCCGTTTTGCGGACGTCAAAGAGCAAATCGACTGGAAACAGCGCGAAGAGGAACTCGTCCGACTGCTCGATCAATATCGGCACGACGACGGCACGTACGATTGCCTGGTGCCGGGCAGCGGCGGCAAAGACAGCGCCTATGCAGCTCATCTGCTGAAGTACCGCTACGGCATGCATCCGCTCACCGTGACATGGCCTCCGATCCTCTACACCGACATCGGCTGGCAGAACTATCGCAACTGGTGCGAGGTAGGCGGTTTCGACAACATCGCGTACAAGCAGAACGGCCGCGTGATGAAGTTGTTAACTCGGCTTTCGATCGAAAGCCTGCTGCATCCCTTCCAGACGTTCATTCTTGGCCAGAAGAATATGGCACCAAAACTGGCGCTGAAATTCGGTATTCCGCTGGTATTCTACGGCGAAAACGAGGCGGAATACGGGAATCCCATCGCGGACAACAATTCGTCGCTTCGCGCCAAGTCGTACTACACAATGCAGAACCTATCGGACATATATCTGGGAGGCGTTTCCGTTCGGGAGTTGGTCGAAAAGCACAACGTGACGTTGGCCGACCTGATGACCTACATGCCTCCGGACCACCACGAGTACGAAAAGTCGGCCGTCGAGATTCACTACCTCGGCTATTACTTCAAGTGGACGCCTCAGGAAGCGTACTACTACGCCGCCGAGCATACCGGTTTCGAGGCGAATCCGGTGCGCACTGAAGGGACGTACAGCAAGTACAACAGCCTGGACGACAAGATCGACGGGTTCCATTACTTTACGACATGGATCAAGTTCGGTTTGGGCCGCGCCACCTATGACGCATCGCAGGAAGTACGCAACAAACACCTCACGCGAGCAGAGGCCGTGGCGTTGGTGAATCGTTTTGACGGCGAGTTTCCGGAAAGGTATTTCCGCGAAGTCATGGATTACATCGGCATGGCGCCCGAACGATTCCATGAACTGTGCGACAAGTTCCGATCGCCGCACTTGTGGAAGAAAGAGGGCGGCGAGTGGATGCTGCGACACCCGGTTACGAATCTGTCGACCGAAGCCACCGTACCGTGCGACAAGGCCCCGTCGCCGCAGGGCGGAAGCGAGAGGGCGACGAGTGAATGTTGCGACACACAGCTACAAAGTTGTCCAGCGAACGGATTCGCTGTGCCGCGTGGGAAACGAACTGAGGTGGCGTCTTGAGTCTGAGCGGAAAACGCGTATTGGTGACCGGAGCCGGTGGATTCGTCGGAAGCCATCTTGCCGAGCGGCTTGTGGAGTTGGGTGCCGAGGTCCGCGCGCTGGTTCATTACAACTCGCTGGGCCGCTGGGGATGGTTAGACGAATCCCAAGTGAAAGGGCAGATCAACGTCGTTGCCGGCGACATCGCTGATCCAGGCTGCGTTCGCAACGCGATGCGTGACCGCGAGATCGTCTTTCATTTGGCCGCGCTGATCGCGATTCCCTATTCGTATCACGCCCCGGCTTCGTATGTTCAAACGAATGTCGGTGGCACGTTGAATGTACTGGAAGCGGCGCGTGATACCGAAGTCGAGCGAGTGATTCATACGTCGACCAGCGAAGTTTACGGCACGGCCCAGCGAGTACCGATCGACGAGGACCATCCACTTCAAGGCCAATCGCCGTATTCCGCAACAAAGATCGGTGCCGACAAACTAGCCGAGGCGTTCTACCGTTCGTTCGACTTGCCCGTGGTAATGGTACGCCCGTTTAATACGTTTGGCCCCAGACAGTCTGCTCGCGCCGTCATCCCGACGATTATCTCGCAGTGTCTGGTTGGTGACACGGTTCGTCTGGGCAATCTGACTGCCACGCGCGATCTGAACTACGTTGCTAACACAGCCGAAGGCTTCGTCTTGGCTGCTACTGCCGAAAACGCCGCGGGACGAACGATCAATATCGGTTCCGGCTCTGAAATCAGTATCGGAGATCTCGCCAAACTGATCGCCAAGCTGGCCGGTCGCGAGATAACGATTGAGACCGATTCAGAGCGGCTCCGTCCTGAAAAAAGCGAGGTCGATCGTCTGGTGGCTGATAACTCGCTCGCCAAATCGGCCTTGAGTTGGCAGCCAATTGTTGAGTTCGAAGAAGGACTGCTTCGGACCATCGAGTGGATACGACAGAACCAGTCGAAGTACCGCCCCGATGTCTATACGATCTAAACCACACGTCGACAACAAATCGGCTCCATCGTTTATCCCGCTCAGCGTTCCCTGCATACAAGGAAACGAATGGGAGTACGTTCGCGAGTGCCTGGATACCAATTGGGTGTCGTCCGTCGGTTCCTACGTCGATCGCTTCGAGCAAATGATGGCCGAATGCGCAGGCACGCGATACGCGGTCGCGACCGTCAACGGAACGGCGGCCCTACATGTGGCTCTGCTAGTGGCAGGTGTCGAACCCGACGACGAAGTGCTCACGTCGACACTGACCTTTATTGCGTCGGCGAACGCAGTGCGTTACGCGGGCGCTTGGCCGGTGTTCATTGATGCTGAACCCGACCATTGGCAGATGGACCCGAATCTGGTCGAGGAGTTCCTGAAGAACCGGTGCTATTGGCGAAACGGTAGGCTGGTGAATCGGCAAACGGGACGCCGCGTTAGCGCGATCATGCCCGTTCATATCCTTGGGCATCCTGTTGATATGGCCCCGATTGTCGAATTGGCACGGCAATACGAACTCGCAGTGATCGAGGACGCTGCCGAGGCATTGGGCGCAAAATATGAAGGCAAGCCTGTCGGGAGCCTGGGCGATTTGGCCTGCTTCAGCTTCAACGGAAACAAGATCATCACGACCGGTGGCGGCGGCATGATCGTCACGGACGACGAGAGACTGGCCGAGCGGGCACGTTATCTGACTACTCAAGCGAAGGACGACCCCGACGAGTACGTTCATCACGAGATTGGCCACAACTATCGAATGCCTAATGTATTGGCAGCAATAGGATGCGCCCAACTCGAATGCCTGCCCGAGTACGTCTACGTAAAGCGACAAATTGCGGGTCAATATGCTCGTGCATTTCAAGGTGCCCCTGGAATCGAGATGATGCGGCAGTCGTTCAATGCCCTGTGCACCTATTGGCTCTCGACGATTCAAGTAGACAGTGCGGTCTTTGGCATGGACAGCCGCCAATTGGGCAAATGTCTAAAAGCCGCAGGAATCGGAAATCGGCCACTGTGGCAGCCCATGCACGCATCGCGCGCGCATCAGGGTTCTGTAGCGATGAACCGCGGAGTGGCTGACCGACTATTTCGCGATTGTTTGAGTCTCCCCTCCTCGGTTGATGTATCGGAACAAACTGTTGACCGCGTGACTCAGAAGGTCATCGAAGCCGAGATGGAAACGAATCGAAAAGCCGTCGCGTAATTCAGCAGTTTGCAGACCATCGAAACGGAGTTAGCCTAGGGCTTCAACATGTCAGCGAATACGTCTTCTAGCTTTCCGTTACCATCCGATACTTCCTCGTCGTGCGGAACGAGCGAACGCACGGACGGTCCTAAAGTCGCCTTGATCGTCGATCATCCGGCGCGGGACTTGCCCGGTTTAGTCCTGCTTGCTGTCGAGTTGTGCAAGGCAGGCGTAACTTGCCACCTGGTTTCCCAAAATCTGGCTACCCGAGAAATCTGGCGACTCGTCCCCGACTTTGCCCTCTTGAACTACTATCGCAAACACAAACGAGACTTCTATGCGGCCCTTGCCGATGCAGGCATCGCACTTGGTGTCCTGGACACGGAAGGCGGCGTGTTTGAGGATCTGCACGAGATTGATCGGCTGCTCGTGCAGGACAAATCGGAACGGTTGAACGTTAGCTGCTATTGCTGTTGGAGCCCAACGGTGGCTCGATACCTTGTGGACGGAGATTGGTTCAACGCCAAGCAGATCTTCGTCACAGGTTGTCCAAAACTGGACTTCTTGGCGGAACGCTGGAAAGAAGTGACTCTACAGAGTTCCCCGTACGCGAGCCCATACGGCAAGAACTTGGTTCTGGTTAATTCTGTGTTCTCCGCCGGCAATCCCGGAATGGTCAGCAGGGAGAAGCAACGCGAACAGCTCGCCAAGGCCTTTAATCTCTCGCCTGAAGAGTCGCGCGAGTGGCAAGATAGGGACATGGAAGGCCTCAGAAAGCTGACCTCCTTGACAAACAGTCTGGCACGTCGCTTTCCGAACGCCACGTTCGTGTATCGGCCTCATCCGTTCGAGAGGATGGAGACTTGCCAGGAGCTACTCGCCCCTCTTGATAACTTGCACTGTGTGCGCGAGGGAACCGTCGACGGTTGGATCTTGCGGGCCAAGGCGGTCGTCCAGGCCGGATGTTCGACTGCGATCGAGGCCGGAATGGCGGGTGTGCCTGCTTTGTTGCCCCGCTGGGTGCCGACATGCTCGCCCCGGCCTACCGTGGACGAGGCAAGCATACCATTCGAAAGCGAAGAGGACTTGGCCCACGCCCTGGCAGCCATTCTCGATGGCCAATTCCAATCGCCCGATGAGCACCGGCACCGGTTGGAGAATGTTATTCGTGAATGGTTCTACAAAGTGGACGGCAAAGCTTACGCGCGAGTCGCGGAAGTAATACTCAATCACCTGCCGACTAGCAGGCCGCAGGATTTGTCAGAGATATGCCGCAGACACAACAAGCGTACCGACCCGTTGCGTGTGGGCCACAAGAACTGGTTTCGAGCAAAGGCAGCCAATGCGCTGGCCACTTTCGGTCTGCCGGGCGCCTGGTGCGACGCGGTGGCTCCGAGACCCTTTGACAACTGGGATCGTTCACCCAAATTCTATGACGCGCATAGCGTTCAGAGTCTGGTAGATCTGATACGAGGTTGCCGTCACGCGGAACCGAGCGAGTCACATCAGCGGCTAACGGTTCGCGCGGCGGAAGTTGGTCAAGACTATTGCCACGGTCAATCGGAAGGCAGGTCCGTGGTCATTTCTCCGGCCCCGAGCAGCACGGATGCCCTACCTGAGGCGGCATGACGATGGAAGAAATAGCAGTCGGTGATCGCCGAATTGGTCCGAATCGGCCCTGCTTTATCATCGGCGAAATCGCCCAAGCCCACGATGGTAGTCTGGGCATGGCCCACGCGTTCATCGACGCGATCGCCAACGCCGGCGCTGACGCTGTCAAGTTCCAGACGCACATCGCCGCCGCCGAAAGTACGCCGGCAGAACCGTGGCGAGTCAAGTTTAGTCTGCAGGATCATTCGCGATACGACTACTGGGAACGAATGGAGTTCACCGAGGAGCAATGGATCGGCTTGAAGCGACACGCTGATCAAGTGGGCTTGGTGTTTCTCAGCTCGCCCTTCTCCGTAGAAGCCGTCGTGATGCTCGATCACCTGGAGATGCCGGCATGGAAAGTGGCCTCCGGCGAAATAGACAATCCATTCCTGCTGGAAAGGATGGCCGAAACCGGCAAACCGGCGTTGCTGTCCAGCGGAATGAGTTCGTTCGACGACCTTGACGCAGCCGTCGAACTGTTCCGGGGACACGATGTGCCGGTGGCCGTTTTCCAGTGCACCACGGCTTATCCTTGTCCGCCGGAAAAAGTCGGACTGCGCGTGCTCGAACAGCTCAAGCGGCGATATGACTGTCCCGTTGGATTGTCGGACCATTCCGGTACGACCTTCGCCGGATTAGCTGCGGTTGCCTTGGAAGCCCAGATGCTCGAAGTCCACGTGGCGTTCAGTCGCAAGATGTTCGGGCCGGACGTCCCGGCTTCGCTGACCACCGCGGAACTCCAGCAATTGGTCGAAGGCGCGCGTTTCATTGAACAATCCCTGACAAACCCCGTCGACAAAGAAACGCTGGCGACCGAGATGGATTCGCTACGGAGCACGTTCGGCAAAAGCATTGTGGCGGCGACGAATCTTCCCAAGGGAACCATACTGGGGCGAGAACATCTGACCGCAAAGAAGCCCGGCACCGGCATTCCGGCAAAGCGGTACCGAGAGGTGCTGGGTCGCCGATTGATGCGGGACGTCCCGGCCAATCAGCAGTTGGAGTGGGGCATACTGGAGCAGGAGCCCTAATCTCTCTATTGACGCCCAAATTGACGACGGTGTATTCTTTGACGGCCGTGCATGCTGTCTGCTTGCCCAGTTTCGATTGACTGCTAGCACCATACCGCGGCGTCTGTCCAACAAGGAGTTTCGTAGATGACAAGGAAGTCGGTCTCGGTCGTCCGTCGCGACGGCTGGACACCATCGCTGGGCCGCCGTCTGGAGAGGGCTATCAAGGGCGCGATCCCGGAAGTGCTGAGGGACAAGTTCAGAAAGCCGCTGTACACCAAGGCCATCGCGAATCGTGAACGCGGGGCGCTGCTGCTGCTCACGATCCCCAAATCCGGCACCAACTATCTGCGGCTGCTGATCTGCAACTACTTGTATGCGCGATATCGAAGTGCCGACAGCGCCGTCCCGTACACCACGATGCACGAAGAGGTCTTCCCCAACATACGCGAAGACATCTTCTCCAAAGACCGTTCATACGTTGTGCCGGGTGACGATCACATCCTGAACCACACACCCTACACCGACTTCCTACACACCCACTCGATTCGGAAGCTCCGCTATTCGACGGCAAAGAAGGTCATTTATCTGTACAGAAACCCTCTGGATAACATCATTTCGAACTTCTTCTTCAAATGGAAACACCGTCAGGGCGAAGAGAATAAATTTGACCACCCGCGCGAAGTCATTGACATCATCCTGGATCGCTACATTCGGCACTACGTATTCGGCAGGAATCTTGCACGGACGAGAGACAACGTGCTGTGCGTCAGCTACGAGTCGCTTTTTGGCCAGCCCGTCGACACGCTCGGCAAGCTCGTATCGTGGCTGGAGTTCGATGTGGATGCCGAGTGCCTCGAGAAGGCGGTCCGTTTCTCCGACAAGAAGAACGTGAAGAAAGAGGAACAGCAACTCGGACACGCGGTCCATTCGCCGGCGGGTTTTCGCGGCTCTTTCGTTCGCAGTGGGAAGATTGGCCAGTGGAAAGAGTATCTTGACGACGAGGACATCGCCTACGCGGAACTCCGACTGCAGGAACACGGTATCAGTCTGTCGGAGTTCATCATTGAATCGGAAAACGTGGGATTCCCGAACGAAGTCGTTGTCCCGCATGCAGCATCGTCGGCAGACATTACACACAAGGATGTAGCGTGAACGAAACCAACGAATCTGCCGTGGTCCAGGAAACGGCCACCACAGACCGGCGCAAAGTCTGTGTCGTGGTGACCGCCCGCGCAAGTTACTCCCGCATTCGGTCTGCGTTGGCGGCAATCAAGGATCACCCGGACTTGGAACTCCAACTAGTCGTCGCAGCTTCGGCCGTACTGAAACGTTACGGCAACGCGCTGAAGTTCATGGAAAACGATGGCTTTGACGTGGCCGCTCAGATCTACAGCATCATCGAGGGCGAAAACCTCGTCACCTCGGCGAAGTCGACGGGTTTGGGGCTGGTCGAGCTGTCCACCGTGCTCAGTAATCTGCAGCCAGATGTGGTGGTCAGCATCGCGGACCGATTCGAGACCTTGGCCACGGCTGTTGCCGCTGCGTACATGAACATCCCGTTGGCCCACGTGCAAGGCGGCGAGATAACCGGGTCGATCGACGAAAAGGTCCGGCACGCCGTGACCAAGCTCGCTGATCTGCACCTCGTGTCCTGCGAGCAGGCGGCGGAGCGCGTGATCCGGATGGGCGAAGCCCCTGACAAGGTATTCGTGACCGGGTGTCCGTCAATTGATCTGGCCGCGCAAATACTGGAGGACCCGGCGCTTCGCTTCGATCCAATCAAACAGTTTGGCGGCGTTGGTCCCGAACTCGACCTGGACAACGGGTACCTCATGGTACTTCAACATCCGGTGACAACCGAATACGAACAATGTCGCTTTCAGGTGAACGAGACGCTTCATGCGGTCGCCGAACTGGGCGTTCCAACGTTTTGGTTCTGGCCCAATGTAGATGCTGGCTCGGACGGCACGTCGAACGGCATCCGAGCATTCCGCGAACAATACAATCCGCAGAACATCCACTTTTTCAAACATGTGGACTCGCTCGATTTTCTGCGATTGGCGTACAACAGTCGGGCCATTGTGGGCAACTCGAGCGTAGCGATTCGCGAATGCTCGTTCCTGGGGACGCCGGCCGTAAACATCGGCTCGCGGCAGAAGGGACGAGATCGCGGCCGCAACGTGAGCGACGTGCCGCATGAGCGAAGCCGCATTATGGATGCCATCCGCACGCAGCTCGCTGGCGGTCGCCTCCCAAGCGATACGTTGTACGGCGATGGCAACGCGGGAATGCGCATGGCTGGGCTGCTTGCGGAAGTCCCGCTGACGATCGAAAAGAGGCTGACGTACGAAACGCTTCCGATAGACAAATGTTCCGTCCAGCGGCGCGAAGCGGCGTAGGAAACGCAAGGCGATAGAAGTTGTCTGCCTACTCACGGAGGAACCATTGGAGCGGACAGATCCCTACATCCTCGGCTTGATTCCCGCTCGTGGCGGATCGAAGGGCATTCCTGGCAAGAACGTGCGCCCTTTGGCCGGCAAGCCGCTGATCCAGTACGCGTGTGAAGCCGCTCGTGGTAGCCGGCTCTTGAACCACACGATCGTCTCGACGGATTCCGCAGAAATCGCCGAGGCAGCAAGAAACGCTCGCGGCGAAGTACCTTTCTCGCGTCCTGCCGAACTGGCGGCCGATACGACTCCGATGGTGGACGTCATCCACCACGCGATCGAATGGATCGAGTTGAACGAAGGGAAAAGCCCCGACATCGTCGTCTTGCTGCAACCCACGGCCCCGCTGCGCCAATCGAATCATATCGACGAAGCGATTCAGTTGTTGGTACATGGCGACTGCGATTCAGTGGTCAGCGTTGCGCCGATACCACAGCACTACAATCCGCATTGGCAGTTCGTCGTCAAGGATGGACAACTGCAGGTGTTCACTGGCGAACCTCTTGGCGAAATCGTTACACGTCGTCAGGATCTTGGCACCACGTACACTCGTAACGGAGCCATCTACGGGTTCTATCGAAGAGTCCTGGACGAAACGGGCTCGATCTACGGCCGTCGATGTGCGGCGTATCCAATGCCGGCGGAATTGTCGATCAATCTGGACACGATGGATGATTGGCACGCGCTGGAGGAGTACATGCGCTCGGCTGCATCCACCAACGCCGCAGCGTGAAACCTACGTGTTCTCCAGGAACAACGCCGCGAACGTGTAATCGTTCTCGGCCTTTCTCCTGAACAGCTCGGAGAGGCCAAAGTCGCCTTTCGCCACGGACTTGACCTTGTAGATCCACGGCACCTTCTTGTGATAGAAGGGGTGCAGCAGATGGCTGGTCCCCGTGTCGGCGAACTCCTGATTCCCTCGCATTTTCAGCCCGGACGGTTCGACAAATTGCGAGTGGACATCGGTGGGCGAGCCGATTCTGGCCGATCGTGATGGATTTCTGTAGTCGAACGTAATGCTGAATTTGCCGCCGCCGACCAACAGAGCTTTGATTTTGCGGTTGATTTCCACTCGGGCATACATGGGTATGTGCTCGTACACGCAGATCGACGTAATGTGACCGAACGGTTCGTCAAAGTCCAATTCCCTCATGTCCATCACGTGGTTCTTCAGTTTCCAGCCCATTTGCTCCGCCACATGGTTCGCGTTTTCGACCAAATCGCTCTGTAGGTCCACGGTCGTAACGTCCAGACCCTTGGAGGCCAGATAGTAGGAGAACAGCGATGAACTGCCGCCCAAGTCCAAGACTCGCATGTCGGAAGAGAAGTCGTTGTTTTCCGTGATCCAGACGATCTCCCAATACAGGAACCATGGAAAGTTCGTGTCGTCCAGAGCGCCGTCCAGGCTCTCGTATTCATAGCCTCGGTTCATCCGCTCGCGCGGATGGGGGGCAACGTTCAAGTCGAACTTCCCGTACCAGGAGCTGATCTGGAGGTCCCTTTTCCGCAGGTCCTTTATCAGCTCATGCAGTTCAGCGATTATCTGTTGAGCACGATCCGTGGCCAGATCGTCCCGCTCCATTGATTTATTGATGATTTGGCTCTCCGACATCGTCTGGCTCCGCTCACGAAATACACGCCGTCGGGGAATGGTTGCTTAAGCTAGCAAGCTCGTTTTCCGATAACCACACCCGCCTGCTCTGGCTCTCCCAGATTACCGTTGTCCCCGAGACAGGGGTTGGATATCATACGCCGCCTACGCATCTCAATCCAAGGTGGCTCATGCAGAGTGTAGACGTTCTGTACTGTATTGAACACGTGGCGCGCGAGTTGGATATTGCCTGTGCTGTCAGAAGCCGCGCTCGGCGCCACCACGGGTTGAACGTGCACATGACCTCGATCGTGGAGTGCACGAACGGACGTATGCGGGACTACCGCCCTCGTCTGATCGCGGTTCCCTATTTCTTTTCGCGTCGCGATCCGGGCATCCGGGAATTGTTGCGGCGTTTCCCGGGCGCAAAGATCGTGAATCTGGCGCTTGAACAACTGCTGTCCGAGGGCAATAAGAAGTTCAGGAGCCCAAAAGACGAAGCGGCCCGCCATCAAGTGCTGCATTTGGCCGCTGGCGACTTCTTCCGAGACTTCCTTTGCGAACACGGTGTACGCCACGAGAACGTGGCCATTGTGGGCAGTCCTCCCGTTGAACTCTATCGAAGGCCCTACCGGTCATATTTCGACGGAAAGCGTGAGGCATTCGCGCAGCGATATGGCCTCGACCTCAACAAGCCGTGGCTGTTCTTTCCAGAGAACTTTGGGGCGGCTTTCTTGGGCCGGAGTGCGATACGTTTTCGGATCCGCCGAGGGGCGGAGCCAGCGGAGGTTTACGCATACCGCGACTTCTCCCGGGATTCCTTCCAAGAGATTATGCCGTGGTGTCGAGACGCGGCGGCGCTTGGCACGTTTGAGGTAATTATCCGCCCACGACCAGCGACTGCACGGGACGCGTTTGTCCATGCTTACGAGGAAGTTGCGGGAGACGTGCCCAAGCGCAACCTGCACTTCATCAAAGACCACTCGATTCGCGAATGGATCCTAGCCAGCGACTTGGTCGTATCGTCGTACAGTACCTCGTTGATCGAAGCCGCGATAGCGAGGAAACCCATCGCTTTGCTTGCGCCAGTGCCCTTCTGCGAGAGCGTCAGGACCAACTGGTGCGATGTGCCACCACAAATCACGACTAGAGGCCAATTCCTTGAGCTTCTGGACAGCGTGGATGAACAGCCGGCTGCCGGCCCCCTGACGATGTGGGCCGAAGAGCATTTGCTCCCTTGTGGCGACCCGATCGCGAATACAACTGACGTGCTGGCGTCGATCTGCCACGACAGCAGTTCGGCACCGCCGCCGCCGCCGCCCGTGCCGCGATGGCGCGCAACAGCCGAGTCGCTGCGAAAGGCTGGTAGATCGGTCGACCAGTGGTTGAGCCGACACGTGAAAGGGAAGAAGAACGCACGGTCAAACCTCTATGAAGACGATCAATTCACGACGGAAGAAGTCGACCGGCGCACAGCTCGGTGGGATGACATACTGAATGGATGCAAGGATAGCCAACGTCACTGCAACGACGCGGCAGAGCCAAATGCGGCCTGAGCATACGTCTGACGATCAGCACTCTCTCTTGAGGATAATCTCGGAGCCCTTCGATGGCCGAAAAACTGACCGTACTAATACCCTGTAAGAACGAACGAAAGAACATCCGCCCATGTATCGAAACGATCCAGGGAATCGCTGACGAGATACTGGTCGCGGATTCCGGCTCGACAGACGGCACTCTGGATATACTGCGCTCGATGGACGGTTGTCGCGTCATCGAGCGCGAGTATGTGAATCACGGCGATTTTCTGAATTGGGCTATTCCGCACGCGACGCACGAGTGGGTGATGATCGTCGACGCCGACGAGCGTGTACCGGAATCTCTGGCCGAGGAGGTCCGGCAAATCAAGGAGAGCCCGCCGGGCAAGATCGACGGCTACTGGGTCGGGTTCAAATGCTACTTCATGGGACGCCCACTCACCTTCTCGCGATGGAACACCGATGCAATCCGCCTGATCCGGCGTGACGTGTGCCGCAACCGCGAGTGCCGGGTACATCCGGAATACATGGTGCCGCGCAGCAGGACACGCAAGCTGCGCAACAGAATCGACCATTACAGCTACTGGACGTATGACGAGTATTTTCAGAAGTACCAGTCCTACACCAAGCTGGTCGCCATGGATAAATGGGACCGCGGCAAGCGGGCCAGCTTCGCGGGCCTTCTCGTCAGGCCCATGTTACGTTTCTTCCAACTCTACATCCTGAAGCTTGGTTTCGTGGACGGTCTTGCTGGTCTTCAGATCTGCATGCTGACCGCCTTCTACAACACATTTGTCAAGCAAGGCAGGCTGTGGGAAATGGAACACGCCCTCCCGCAGCCGGATCTGGAAAAGGAACGGGCGGAACCACCCCAAGAGTCTGCTAGCAAGGCAGATCTTCCATCGGCCGCATGACTCAAATATTGCTTAGGGCTTTGGCATTCCTTGGTTTTGGGGGTGGCCGGGGTTGGAGGGCGAAGCCCGAAACCCCGGGGCTTCCCTCGCCAACGCTCTGTCCAGCCCCGGCCACCCAACCGAAGGTTCTCAGATGTGCCCAGACACCAAGCGTGATCACCATTGCCGCGAATTGACGAAAGCAGTTAGAATTCCCGCAACGCCGACCGCGGCACGCTCAGCGGCATTTTGCTGCTGATGTATGGCTTCTCAGCACCCAACGACATGGATCGTCGATGAACAATTTCGGACGAGCACTGAAGCTCACACTTCGCTATCGCTGCACTCTAGTTGGCATCGTTTCGAGCGCGATTCTCGTGGCCATTCTATGGGGCGCGAACATCAGCGCGTTGTATCCGATTCTCAAAGTATGCATCCATGGCCAGTCCTTGCAGGACTGGGTGGACAAGGACATCGCCAAACGCGAACGAACGTCCACTAAACTTCGTCAAGACATTGAATCGCTGCAAGCATCCAAAAAGGAAATGCCGGCCGGGGACAAATCCAAGGTAGATTTCGAGATCGCTTCCGCGGAGGATAGACTTGACGCTGAACAACAGGCGCTGGCCATCTTGCATTGGCTGCAGCCCGGCATCCACGGTTGTCTCCCGACTGCCCCTTTCCAGACGATGCTGGCGATCGTGGCCGTGCTAATGGTGGCCACGCTTCTCAAGAACGTATTCATCTTCTCGAACAACATGTTGGTCCAACGTTCAGTCCAACTCGTTGGGTTCGGCCTACGCAAGGAACTGTATCACCACGCGCTGCGCATGGATCTGAGCGAGTTCGGCGAACAACGCACCGGCGAGATGATGGCGCGGTTCAATGTGGACATCAACGTTCTGTCCAGAGGCTTGAATTGTCTGTTTGGAAAAGCGCTGCTGGAGCCTCTGAAAGCCCTGGCTTGTTTGGGCTTGGCGGCTTTCATCTGTTGGCGACTACTGCTTTTCTCATTGATTCTAGCCCCCATTGCGGCGATTCTGATTCGCACGCTGGCTGGCTCGATAAAGCGAGCCAACCGACGCGCAATGGAAGAGAACACCCAATTGATGGGCGTCCTATCCGAAGCGTTCAACGGGATGCAGACCGTCAAAGCGTTTACCATGGAGCAGTACGAACGCGGTCGCTTTCGTCGAGTCTCTCGAGAATGCCTGCGCAAGGCGATGAGAATCGTGCTGTACAATTCGCTCAGCAAACCAGCCGTCGAAATCCTGGGCATGGGAATGATCTTCGTTGCCTTGATTGCCGGCACTTTCCTCGTATTGGAAAAGGAGCTGTTCATCCTGGGGATCAAGATGTGTGATCGGCCGCTCAGCATCGAAGCATTGTTTGGCTTCTACGCGGCGCTGGTCGGTTCTATTGATCCTGCCCGCAAACTGTCCGATGTCTTCAACGGAATCCAAGGCGGTGTTGCCGCCGCCGACCGGATCTTCCCGTTGCTGGACCGCAAGCCCAAGATCACTGACCCGCCAGCACCTCGTCCCGTACCACGACCCCATCGCCAACTGATCTTCGACCACGTTTGTTTCCACTACACGCCAGACCAGCCGGTGCTTCACGATATCGACTTGACCGTGAAGTTCGGAGAAACCCTCTGTATCGTCGGGCCGAACGGATGTGGAAAAACAACATTGGCCGACTTGCTGCCACGATTCCACGATCCGATCGAAGGCTCGGTTCGCCTGGACGACGTTGACCTGCGCGAGGTGCGTTTGCGCGAACTGCGACGCACTGTCGGTGTCGTGACCCAACAGACGTTGCTGTTCGACGACACCGTGCTGAACAACATCCGCTACGGTTCGACAGGCGCCTCACGCGAGGATGTAATCGCGGCCGCCAAAGAGGCGCATGCGCATCGCTTCATCGAAAAGAAGCTGGAGGACGGTTACGAGACCATCGTGGGCCCCGGCGGCAATCGCCTGTCGGGCGGACAGCGTCAGCGGATCGCTCTGGCACGAGCCATTCTGCGCGATCCGGAAATCCTGGTCTTGGACGAGGCAACCAGCCAGATAGACATCGAAAGCGAACAACTGATCCATAGAGCATTGGAGACATTCGTCCGTGACCGCACGGCGATTATCATCACGCATCGGCTATCGACACTGCAGCTGGCCGATCGCATTCTTGTGATGGAAGCGGGACGCATCGTCGATATCGGAACGCACGCCGATTTGACGCAGCGCTGTGACCTGTACAGCCGGTTGCATCAGATTCAAATCCGCCAGAGCGCGTAGGGGAAATTGCCCCGAGTGCTCATTCGCTCTGGCCCAACGCCGCCTCGATTAGCGGGCGGAGTTGTTCTTCTGAGACATCGCGAATGAGGAACCGCTTGCGCGCTGATGTCGGGCCGGAGATCAGTTCGATCTGTGACTTCCGCAGGCCAAACGCTTTGCCAAGTACGCCCACTATCGCTTTGTTGGCCTTGCCTTTTTCTGCTACTTGCGTGACAGCCACTCTCAGAGCACCATCGTGCATGCCTCGAATGCCCGATTTTCTGGATCCTGGTTGGGCTTTGACCGGAAGAATGACACCTTCATCGGTCACGTCCAGTTCGATCAACGTCAGATACCTTCATACAGGGCCGAGCCAACTCGCACCATGGTGGCGCCTTCTTCGATGGCCACCTCGAAATCGCCGCTCATCCCCATTGACAGTTCGGCCAGCGAGATCTCGGGGGGACACGCCGCCGCGAGTCTGTCTCGCAGATTCCGCAGACGGATGAAATCTTGCCGAGCTTCATCCAGGCTGCCGCCCCAACTGGCCATGGCCATCAAGCCGCGAATTCGTAGGCCGCTTAGTTCTGCGAGCTTCGGCAGAAGCGGTTCCACTTCGTCGGGTGCAAATCCGTGTTTGGTCGTATCACCGGACACGTTCACCTCTACCAGAACATCCGTGACTCGCCTCGCCTCCTGCGACAGCCGGTCAACAGCCTCCAGCAGGCGCAGACTGTCTCCGGCGTGCAACCACGTCACATAGGGCAGTGTGCGTCGTGCTTTGTTGCGCTGCAAATGGCCGATCATATGCCAGTGAATCGGCCGATCCTGCAACTCGTCGGCCTTGGCCCAGAATTGCTGAGGACGGCTTTCCCCAAACTCTGTACAGCCGGCCGCGATCAAGGCGTCGATTTCCCCCACGCCCACGTATTTGGTCACCGCGATCAATGATACGTCGTCCGGCCGTCGCCCGCTCCGTTGGGCGGCATCGGCGATCGACTCGCGAATGCGAGCCACGTTGTCAGCAATGCGTTCTGCAATCACGCTCATACTTCACTCGCTAGGGACATCTCCTATCAGCTATCCGTTGTAATCCGCGTGTGGATTTGACACCACCCGGCTCAGCCGTTAAATGTGGGCGAGTGTTCGAAGGCCTTTCGAACTGATTTTCGGGAGGGCGAAGCTCCTGCTGAGCCGAATTCTAGCACTAACGTACGGCTCGGCAGGAGCCTCGCCCTCCCGGCTTAGAGCAGCTTTCTTTGGTCTTCCGCGGAAAGCGTGTTGGCATCTATCAGGAGGCGTGACCACAGTGAGATATACAGTAGACAATTCCGTCAACATCGGAGCAGTTCTTTGTGCCTGCTGTCTTGGCATGACAAGTTGGGCGGCGTTTGGATCGCCGGCCAGCGTGTTTTCGTCTGACGTCCAGTCAGCTCGGCCTGCGGCCATCCATCCTGCAACACGCGAGGTGGCCAGCCCGGCCGGAGGATTCTCCGTGTCTGTCAATCCGCCGCCGCTGCTGTGGCCAATTCAGTCCGGCCGAGACGTGTGCTACGCGGTGCGTCTGTCGCAAGACGAGGAGTTCCCGCCGGACGCAACGATTTCTGCCAAGGCATTGCCGTGGGCCATGTTCAACGCCCACGCGAAATTGGCAACTGGATCGTGGTATTGGCAATATGGCACGATCCGCAGGGGCGAAGGCAAACCAAAATGGTCCCCCGCGTTCACTTTTCGTGTCGAGAATTCCGCGCGCTTGTTTGTGACACCGCCGGCCGAGGACATCATTGCCGCATGTCCGAAGGCTCATCCCCGAATCTTGGCCAACGCAAGCAAACTGGGCGAACTGCGAGAGCGAATGAAGGGCACGGACGAACTGACCCGTATCCTCAAAGCCGCCGATCGGTACGTTGGCCGCGCTCTGCCGAACGAATCGGATGCGAAGCCGAGCGAAGAAGGACGCAATTCGTATGAAACCAAGAACTTCGCCAAGTGGGCCAGTAAGGGTTTCGCAGCAAAGACCTTGGGGCCGATCAGAGAGTTGACACGCGCATATTTGCTCACCGGCAACGAGCGCTATGGCCGCGAAGCGGTAAAACGCGGGCTGTTCGTTGCATCCCTGGATCCTGATGGCGCCACGGCTCGCCGTGTAAGCGACTTCGCCGATGGGTCATGCATGGAAGCGATGGCGCTGGTCTACGACACGTGCTACGAGTTGCTCACGGAACAAGAACGCTCGGCCATGCGCGCGTCTATGCAGGCAAGGGCCGGGCGATTCTTCGACCGCTGCATGAATGACTTGGAATCACGCGTGTTCAGCGCCCACATCTGGCAACATATCCTCATGCAGGGCACTGATGTGGCCATCGCGTTGTTGGGTGAAGTGCCCGAAGCAGAAACGTGGCTCAGCTATGTGTATGAACTGTGGATCGCTCGCGTTCCGTTGCTGGGCGGCGACGATGGTGGCTGGGCTAACGGCACCAACTACTTCGGCACGAATTTTCACACACTCTTGGAGATGCCGTCGATGTTCGGACGGCTGGCCAACGTGGATTTCTTCGCTCACCCGTGGTACCGCAACGCGCCGTACTTCCAAATTTACTGCTGGCCGCCCGGTTCGGCTTCCGACGGTTTCGGTGACGGAGGCGAGCGCGGGTCGCCACCATCAACCAGCCGCGGCACGTTTGTCGGAAAGCTTGGCGAGAAGTTTCACGATCCGCACGCTCTCTGGTACGCAACGCAAGTGTTGGGTAGGCAATACGCATCCACGTCTGCATCAACGGCGTCCCTGCCAGAGCCAAAGTCACCGGCCGATCTGCCGCAGGCCCGAGCGTTCCGTGACATCGGCGTCGTGTCCATGCACGCCGACCTCGCCAACTCGACGGGCGACCTGATGATTGGTTTTCGTTCCAGCCCGTACGGCTCCTACAATCATATGCATAGCGACCAAAACAGCCTCAATATCAACTTCGGCGGCAAGCGATTGTTCGCCAACTCGGGCTACTACATTGCCTATGGGGACGATCACTTCAAAGGCTGGTACACGCACACACGTGGACACAACTCGGTATTGATTGACAATCGAGGGCAGGTCCGCGGTCCCCAAGGCTACGGCTGGATTGCTCGATTCTTGCACGGACGCCAGATCAGCTACTGCTTGGGCGACGCATCCGCAGCCTATGGCGATGCGGGGCTCACTCGTTTCCGTCGTCATCTTGTTCTATTGCGGCCCTCGATCATCGTCATCTATGACGAACTGAAGGCAGATCATGCGGCCGATTGGAGTTGGCTATTGCACAGCGACCACAAACTGACTACTGATGGCAACCGGCTGTCGGTCTCTTCAGGTACGGCCGGCGCGCGAGTCGACCTGTTTGGCTCTTCGCCAATGCTCACGACGGTCGACACTCGTTTCGACCCACCGGCCGTGAACTGGCGGAATAGAAAGAGCGGCGGCAAGACGATAGATTATCCGAATCAATGGCACGCCACTGCAGGACCCGCAGCCCGAGTCAGTAAACTGCGAGTGCTTGCCATTATGCAGATCCGGTGCTCTGACGAGACAACTCCGTTCGATCAAGTCACGGCCGAGGGCGATGGCTGGTTACGCATTGACGGCTGGCGAATTCAAGCGGAGATGACGGCTACGCGGCCCGCGTCGCTGACTATCGAACGCACGGACGGGAGAGTCCTTCTCACGGTCGACAGGACGAGTGCTACGGTTGGCGCAAAGCAATATGATCTTCCGCGCGGCACATCCTTCTTGGCTGAAGACGAAGGAGGAATCGTGCGGCAGTGTCAAGATGAGTTGCCAACGGCAGCCCGATAACCTGCAGACGGCGCCGGCCTCAGCACCGCGCCGCCTATCACTCATCCACTCAATCCAGGATCTTCCGCAGGATTGGCTCGTACGCGTCTGCGTATCGCAGCATTCCCAAATCGTTGGGATGCGATCCGTCTGTGGCCCCCTCGCCGTCGTCGCCCAGCAGGACGTCGCCTTCCAGGTAGTACAGATGCGGAACATCCGCGGCGATGAGGTTCTGGTAGGCCTTCCGTAACGCGGCGCGACTGGTTGTGTGACGATCGCGGGCAGATTTGCGGAACGGGGCGTAGGTGTACGTCCGATCTTCGACCAGGAGGATCGGCGTCCCGGGTCGTGCCTTGCGGAGTTGACGAACCAACGGCTCGGCTCGTTCGGCAACCGCATCCGCTGCCATGTTGGGCAGGCAGTCGAGTACGTAGACGCTCGCGTCCAACTCGGCCAGCAACTCGCCTACTTCCGCCTCCATTCTGCCATTGCCGGAGAATCCCAAGTTGATTACGGGCCGTTCAAGGCGTCGTCCCAGAATCCCGGTGATGGACATGCCTGGCCGCGAAGCACAGGCCCCATGCATGATCGACGTACCGTAGAAAACGATTGGCTTCTCCGTGCGAGGTGGTACGGGAACAAACGTTGTCTTTGCGTCAACGCCGATCTCCAGGGATTCGACACCGTTGTACAGTGGCAGGTACAGCGTATACAAACGCGGCTTCGAGTCAGGCAACGGATCGACGCCCGAGACCAGCTGCGTCTTCACTTGCTGCGATGTCGGCCGAGTGACGGCCAGCCACCGATCCCTACCTTGATCGTCGCGAGCGTATAGATCCAAGCCGCTGACGCCCGTAGCCGGCATATGCGGCATAGCCAGACCGGCGTCCATTAGCGAGTAGCGCACATGAATCGTGGTAGCGTTGGTTTCAAATCTGACCAACATGCCAGCCGAATCGCGACTCAGATTCCATACGGCCGATCGCACCGTCTTCTGCGCCTTGGCGGGGAAGCGATCGAAGTAGCGAGCAGTCTCCGCCCAGCCCTTCCCTTCGACTCCCCAATCGCACACGTCATACCACGCGATGCCCTCTTCCACCTTGGGCGAACCTTGCGCATCGGCCGCAGTGGATATTCTGCCAAGCAAAGCTGTAGCGCTGACAACCAAGAGGACTACCAGATGTCTGGAGAGTTGTTTGTTCATGATGTTGATCGCTTTCTATGTGAATGATGTCTTGGAACGTTGGGAACGTGCCTCTCTCTCCTCTGCGGCCTGAGGCCGCATTGTTCAGTCGCTAAACAGGTTCTAGGATCTGCAACTGACTACCTGCGACCATGTCTTTCACTTTTCCGCGGTACTCGATCATGTGTGGCGCGATCAGGTGGGCCTCGAGAGCTTCGATGCTCTCCCATTTCTCGACGACGGTCACGACGTTTTCACGCGCGTCTCCTTGAGCCGAGATGTTCGTGTCAACGTCAACCGTCGGGCCATACTCCAGGCAGCCTTCTTCCTCTCGCACAAAGGGTACGATCTTGCGAAACTCGTCGACGAAATCGTTCCGTCTTCCTTGCTTCAGTTCCACCGATGCAATCACGTAGATCATGGTATTCTCCCTTGGGGAAGCGTGCGTGTGCAATCGAATCATTTTGAGCCAGACGAGGGCTACACGCAAGATCCCGGCGATTGTCGTCGGGCCATTATCCGAATTGCGTCTGTTTGTTATACTGCGAGCGAACCGCTGCTCCTCCACGGTGTCTCTGCAAGCTGCTGACTGCAATGACCACAATCTTGGGAATCTCGGCTTTCTATCACGACTCGGCTGCGGCCCTGGTGGTCGATGGCGAGATCGTCGCCGCGGCTCAGGAGGAGCGGTTCACTCGCAAGAAGCACGACGAGTGTTTTCCCGTCAACGCGATCGAGTACTGCCTGAACGAAGCCGGTATCGAAGCGGGCGACTTGGACTACGTTGGATTCTACGATAAGCCTTTCCTGAAATTCGAACGATTGCTGGAGACCTATCTGGCCTTCGCGCCGGTAGGTTTTTATTCCTTCTTGAAGGCCATTCCCGTTTGGCTGAGACAGAAGCTGTATCTGCGGCGCGAGTTGAATCGCGGGTTGAAACACGCCTATAACAAACGATACGTCTTTACCGAGCATCACGAGTCTCACGCGGCCAGTGCTTTCTTCCCGTCGCCGTTTTCCGAGGCCGCGATTCTGACCGTGGACGGCGTTGGCGAATGGGCGACTGCAAGTTACGGCATCGGTAAAGACAACCGCATCACATTGACACACGAATTACACTTTCCGCACTCGCCGGGTCTTCTCTACTCGGCCTTCACTTACTTCTGCGGTTTCCGCGTCAACTCCGGCGAGTACAAGTTGATGGGGCTGGCTCCCTACGGCGAACCGAAGTATGTCGATCTGATACTGGAAAAGCTGATCGACTTGAAGGAAGACGGTTCGTTCCGCATGGACATGTCGTACTTCAACTACTGCCAGGGCTTGACAATGACATCGCGCCGTTTCGATCGGTTGTTCGGTGGCCGGCCGCGGCGGCCGGAATCGCCGCTCACCCAGCGCGAGATGGACATGGCCGCGTCGATCCAGGTGGTGACGGAAGAAATCATGATGCGCATGGCTCGCCACGTGCACGACGAGACTGGCATGGACAAGTTGTGCCTTGCGGGTGGCGTGGCGCTTAACTGCGTGGCCAACGGGCGCATTCTCCGCGAAAGTCCATTCACAGAAATCTGGATTCAACCGGCAGCGGGCGACGCAGGCGGTGCGTTGGGGGTTGCGTTGTTCATCTGGCATCAATTGCTCGACCAGCCTCGCCATTCCGAACCTCTGGATCACCAGAAAGGAACATATCTGGGCCCGAGTTTTTCGGAAGAGGAAATCAGGCGATTTCTGGACGAGATCGGCGCTCGATATCGTCATTTCGAAGATGAGGACGAGTTATGTGACCACGTCGCGGACCTGATTTCCGACGAGAAGGTAGTTGGCTGGCTGCAGGACCGGATGGAGTTCGGCCCCAGGGCGCTGGGTGCTCGCAGTATTCTGGGCGACGCGCGGAGCCGCAAGATGCAGTCGGTCATGAATCTGAAGATCAAGTTCCGCGAGTCGTTCCGACCGTTCGCTCCATCCGTGTTGGAGGAGCATGTGGACGAGTATTTCGAGACGCGCCCGAACGAGCCAAGCCCATACATGCTGTTGGTGGCGCCGGTGACACAGGATAAACGCTCGAAGCCAAGCGACGATGATGTGCAACTTCAGGGCATCGACAAACTGAAGACGTGTCGATCGGTCATTCCAGCGATTACTCACGTAGACTATTCGGCTCGCGTACAGACGGTCGACGGCAACCGCCACGGACGATACTACCGGCTGTTGAAGAGATTCGAGGAGAAGACGGGTTCGGCGGTGATCATCAATACCAGCTTCAACGTGCGCGGCGAACCGATTGTCTGTACACCGGAACACGCTTACCGCTGCTTCATGGCCACAAACATGGATGTGTTGGTATTGGAGCACTTCGTTCTATTGAAGAACGAACAACCCAACGCCAAGCAGCACGAAACCGACGAATACTTGGCGCAGTTCGAGCTGGACTAGCAGCCACTCGACGGCACGGCCCCAACGGCACATAGGCGCGCGGGCAAAGACGCGGTAAAAGGGAAGTAGAGAACAGAACCGGACTGTCGCCAAGGCGACGAGGGCTGCAGAGAGAGACTCTATGGACAAGCAAGTCAGTATCGATGGCGTCAACTTGCAGTTGAGCCAGACTCAAGACGCGAAGAGTGAGTGGATCGGACAGCAGGAAATACTCCAGCAACTGCTGGCGTGCTGGCTGGTGGTAAGCGACGACGATTTGCCCCTCACCCCAAGGATCTGTGGCGTACCAGGAATCGGAAAGACTGCATTGGCGATGGCTGGCGCACAGGCAAAGCAGCAGGAGTTGTACGTTTATCAGTGTACAGCAGATACGCGTCCGGAGGATCTGTTGATCAC
The DNA here is from genome assembly GCA_964617665.1 of uncultured Pirellulaceae bacterium. GTDB lineage: Bacteria > Planctomycetota > Planctomycetia > Pirellulales > Pirellulaceae > JADHUC01. Next base: position 14,624 of record CAZUAH010000034.1, on the reverse strand, counting down.
ACCCGTGCTGGCCGAAAGCGGCAAGATCTCCTATCACGCTTCGCCTTTGGTCACGGCCATGATCCGCGGCGGCGTGTGCATCCTGGACGAGGGCAACCGGATGAACGAGAAATCCTGGGCCAGCCTGGCACCGCTATTGGATCATCGCCGGTACGTGGAATCGATAGTGGCGGGTGTGACGGTACGAGCCCATCCTGATTTCCGCTGCGCCGTGACGATGAACCAGGACGATTCGACGTATGAGATACCCGACTACATCCTTAGCCGGTTGCAGCCCACTTTAAGCCTCGGTTTTCCCGACAAACAGGACGAACTGGCGATTCTCCAATACCATTTGCCGTTCGCCGAGACCGACATGTTGGCGATGACGGTCATGTTCCTGCAGCAGTCGCATGCGTTGAACCTAGACTTCTCGCCGCGTGACGGCATCAACTTGTTGCGGTATGCCATGAAGCGTTTGTTGCAGAACTCCGATCATCCGGCAGCAAAGGACGCCGCGTGGCGCGAGTCTCTTGAAGCATGTCTGGGCGAAGACGCTATGGACCTGGAATCCTTGGCCGAGCGTCGCGCACGGACCTTGGGCGGAGACACAATTCCGTTGGGACTGGGCGACTTTTTCTTCGATCCGACCGACCCGTTGCACCCAGACCGGCAAGAGGACGACGAGGACGACGATATTCGGTTTTGAGTCATGCACGATGCGCTGAAAATCGGGCCCCGCATCACGGCGTTACCGATCATTTACGGTAGTGGCGATTTCGCACTGGAAGTGCGTCGCGTGATGCTCGACAACGATTTCGATTGTCTGGCCGTACCACTACCGCCTTCGTTCCAGTACGACGTGGAACGAGCGATCCAGCTTCTGCCGGCACCCACCTTGGTCACGCAAGCCGAGAACCCCCTTTTCAAGACCGAGTGGTCGCCGGAATCCGAGCTGGAACCGGATGATGAGGACGAGGGCAACCGAACGCTCAGCTATGTGCCGATTGATCCCTGCCAAGGCGTGATCATGGCCCTCCGTATCGCGATGGGGGAACACGTGCCGCGCCGTTTCATCGATTTGGAGACATCGCGGTTCGAGCCTCACAGCGCCGTGCTGCCGGATCCGTACGCGCTGAAGAAGGTTGCCATCGAGCGATTCGCGGCGGCGTTGCTGCCGCATATCGGACGAGTGCCCTCTGGACAACCGCAGGATCGTGTCGTCCACATGGCCGAGCGATTGCGGGATTTGGAGGAACGCTACGAATCGATTCTATTTGTATGTTCGGTGTTGGATTGGCCGTGGGTCCGAGAAGCGTACATGGAACGCACGCCTTCGGTCGCCGAGGACGACGTGGTGGAATCCACCGTCACGTATCAAGCCAGCCTGCGAACGCTGATCTTCCTCCTGGGCGAACTGCCGTTCATAACGGGACTGTATGAACGGGCACGCGCCGAATTGGAGGACGACGAAAACCTGTCGATCGACGGCGTGAAGGAGTTATTGCTCGCTGCACGCTCCTCCTATTTGGCCGAGTTCAAAGGTCGCGCACGCAAGATTACACCACACTTATTGTCGCAGTGCCTCAAGTACATTCGCAACTTGTCTTTGATCGAACGGCGCATGACGCCCGACTTGTACAACCTGGTGATTGCCGCCAAGCAGGTGTTTGGCGATCAGTACGCAATCCACGTGGCGGAGAGGGCACGCGACTATCCGTACGAAGAAGGCATGGGACTTGAAACGGTCAAGCTGGGCATCGAGCAGGCCGAACTGCCCGATGGCGACGTCGTCGATCTGGTTAGCCGCTTACCCGGTCCGCCCGTGTTCTGGCGAAGCTGTGATTTGCGGCGTCGCCCAGAGCGCGAGGAAATCGAACGCTGGGGCATGCAATGGGACCCGTACTCGCAATGCAGTTGGCCGCCCGAGGACGAACTGATCGAGGGCTTCCGTACGCACGTCTTCGACCGTGCCAAGATGGTGATGGGTGCCGATTTGGCTCGATCCGAGAAGTTCACCACCAGCGTCATGGACGGCATCGATATCCGCGAGACGTTGCGACACTGGTACGATGGCAACATCTACGTGAAGGTGCTGCCCCCTGCCACGGGCGACCTCGATTGCGCGGTTATGCTGTTCGATTCGCCAGCCGACCCCCGCGATTATCCCTGGCGGACCACTTGGTATGCCGAGCACGACATGGAGTCGACGCTCGCCTTCTTTGCGACCGACTTTCGACAAGAGCCTGTTGGACCGGGCGTTTGTTCAGCCACCTACGGTGGGGCGCTGTTTCTGTATCCGCCGTTCCACATCCACGACGTATGGAGCGACCGCCGGCTGGATTTCACCGAAACGATGGAAGAGCGGTTGCTGGCCGCAGCCTGTCTGCACAGTCGTTCAAAGCAGATCGCACTACTAAGTTCCTTGCCGCCTGGCGCCGGATGGCGGCGTTTGGCACGACGTTTCAAAAAGAGCTGGGTCCATCTGCCGCTTGGCCAGTTCAGCGACTCGACGGTTCAGCAATTGCGCATGGTCCACGTGCTGAACGGCAAACAGGTCCGCAGCTACGCGGCCAGGTTCATTCGGCGTGCGTGATTGTCCAAGCAGCCGTATCATCACTTTGACTTGATGGGCTCAGTCAGCGTTTCCGCCTGAAAACAAACTCACGGGCACCGATCAGAAAGGTCCGGGACGGATATTCTTGAGCGTGCAAGCGGTGTAAACGAAACGACTTACGAAGATCGCCGAGCAAAGCCCAGATGGACCGCCCGACTGACGACGCGAAAAAGAGAAAAAGCCACAAAACTACTTTGCTTTGGTCGGTTCCTGACCTACCTTTATTTGTGAGCGGGATTGCACGTCAAGATAAGACCCGCAACTCACGAACCATCTCGTTCGCCGAATCACGTCTCCGATTCAATTCGTCCAAATGGGTGGTGCCATGATCGAATTGCTTGGCGTTTTGTCGACGGTTACAGCTCTCTCGGGTATCAACGTGGCCTTTCTCGCAGCCCGAATGGGCAGGGCGCAACGCAAGCCTGGCGTAATCTTCGCTTTGGTGCAGCATCGCGAGGGGCGGCGTCGCGATCTGAGACTCGCGAACAACGATGGAGTGGCCGCGCATGTGCCCGTCAGTACACGTCCGTCGGCTTCAGCGGTAGCTGAGGAGACCTTCAATCTGGTCGTCTCGACCTGATCTGGCGAGAAATCGGCGATTCGTTGTCGGCTCGGCTGACGTCATCCCGCAGCCGAATGACCACGCGGATTGCTCGCAGTCGCAACACCAGATCCACCGCGCCGTCAGTGCGTCTAACGCTTGTTTCTCCCTCTTTTCTTATAGGTCTCGGCCACGGGAGCATTCTCTGCCTCGTCCTGCGGCATCGATCTGGCCATCTCCTTTTTCAACTTGGCATGCTCGGGTTTGCCAGCCACATTCATCCATTCCATTGGATCGCTCGCGTGATCGTACAACTCCTCCGTTCCGTCGTGGTAGCGGATGTAACGCCAACGGTCGCACCGCACGCCGTGCTCGCCGCGACCATAGGTGGTCAGAGCCATCCGGTCCCACGTAGCATCGGGAGCCTCAAACAGCGGGCGTAGACTTGCACCTTCGACGTGATCGGGGATAGCCAGTCCGCAAAGATCGGCCAGCGTCGGGTAGATGCTCATGAAGTCAACCGGACGCGAGCACAGAACGCCGGTTTTAGCCACACCCGGGACTACGAAGATCAGCGGGGCTCGCGTCGCCTCTTCCCATAGGGTGAACTTGCGCCAATGTTGCTTCTCGCCCAAGTGCCAGCCGTGGTCACCCCAAAGAACGATCACGGTGTTGTCGGCCCGAGGACTGCGATCCAAAGCGTCGAGTAGTCGGCCTACCTGATCGTCCACAAAGGTGATCGTCGCCAGATAAGCTTGCACGGCGTCACGCCACTGGTCGGCACCGGTAACAGCCTTATGGTCTCGGCCCGGGTTGGCCAGTTTCAGACCGATCGGTGGAACGTCCTCCAAATCATCATCCGGCACTTCGGGCAGTGCGATCTTGTCCTTGGGATACACGTCGAAATACTTCTGAGGCGCGAACCACGGCAGATGCGGCTTGACGATGCCTACGGCCAGGAATAACGGCTTGTCCGATGGCCGGTTCAGTTCCTCCGCCGCCCAGGTTACCAGCTTGTAGTCGGGCATTTCCTCTTCGGTTACATCGATGGCCTTCCAATCGAAATGGGCCAAACCGAGGCCATTGTAGGGCGTCTTAGGCGGCGGCAACTCTTTTCGACGGTAGTAGTCGTCGAAGTACTTATCGGTCTTTCCGCTTCCGTGAAAGATCTTCCCGCCGCCGAGCACGCGGTATCCTTGTTGGCGGTAGAACTGGGGCAGCGTTGTGACGTCGGCCAATGTGTTGACCCAGTCGTGTGAATTGCGATAGATTCCGCTGGTCGATGGCCGCAATCCGGATAGCAACGCCGCTCGCGAAGGATTACACGCCGGCGCGGCGCAGTGGGCATTGGTGAAACTGACGCCTCGTTGGGCCAGACGGTCGATGTGCGGCGTCTTCACGTCCGGATGCCCGCGCAGGTGGCCAACCCAATCGTTCAAATCGTCGATGGCGATGAACAAAACGTCGGGCTTCTCCGCAGATTCGGTGGCAAACGCATTCGCGAACACAAAACCCGTGGCCACAGCGACAAGGAAGATGACAACTACATTTCGTCTCATGATGTGTTCCTTTCCAACCCATCTACCGCATGAACAGACCACCATTGATGTCGAGTGTCTCGCCGGTGGTGAACAGATTGTCGATCAGAAAACCGATGGCCGTAGCAATCTCCTCTGCCTCACCATTACGGCCAAGCGGCGCCGCGTCACGAAACTGTTCCATTCGTTCCGGCGGCGTAACGTCGTCGTGGAATGGAGTTACGATCACGCCCGGTGCGACGGCATTCACTCGGATGGTGGGCGCAAGTTCCTTGGCTAGCCCGCGTGTGAACACGTCCACAGCTCCTTTCGATGCACCGTAGATCGTAGCGGTCGGAGCCCCGTGGCGTACAGCAATTGAAGTCAGGTTGACGATGCAGGGATTCTCGCCCTTTTCCAGCAACGGAATACAGAACGATGACATCATCATGGTCGAAAAGGTATTCAGGGCAAAGACATCCTTTATCAACTGCAATTCAAAGTCTCGCGCGGCTTGTCGGCGGATCAGACCACCGGCATTATTGACCAAGACATCGAGCTTGCCGCAGGTGTCCGCCGCGAAATCGGCTACTATGCGGCAGCCTTCTTCGGCGGACAAATCCGCCTGGACAACGTGTGACGTGCCTCCCGCATCGCCGACTGCGGCGGCAACTGCTTCGGCGGCAGTCTGCGACGAATTGTAATGTACGATGATTTCGTTCCCCGCGGCCAAGTGTTGCGCGGCGGCAGCGCCGATTCCAGAGCTGGCGCCGGTGATCAGGATGGTCTTAGGCATAGTGTCCTCCAAGTTGGTCTTGTCTGGTCGGCTGCACTCGCAATGTCGTCAGCGCAGGAACGTATCGTTGCCGATGAGGCTTGCGTGGTCAACGGTGGGAAAGTAGGCGGCAGTCTGCGTGCGCTCTGGCTATGGGCTATCACCGCGGAGGTAGTCGATGGCGAACTCGCCGGAGTTCACGCCACCGCTTGGATCGAGCCGAATTGCCGTGATAACTTGACCTGCCCACATGGGGTTGCGGCTCAATTCCAGGCGATATTCGTGAAACTGATTGTCCGCGACGACGGAGAACCGGATCGATTTTTCTTCGTCAAAATCGGGCGACGATTCGGTTGTCCAGAAGAATTGCCCGCCGGTCCCCGCGGTCAGCCTCATGCGCAGACGCAAGAGAGGATATGCGTCCCCTTTGACGCGAATCGGACTGCGAATCAGATACGGATCCGGGCCGGCGATCCGGCCCACCAAGTGCAGGCCGCGATGCAGCAAATCGTCAATGTCGTGCACCGGCAGCCATCCGTCACGCGACTGCTCGAACTCGAACCGCAACTCCTTGGCCAGCCAAGGCAACCGTCGTACCTCACGGAATGGGGCGCCGTCAACACGAATCGTGGATACGCCATCTCTGGGGACTCGGACTGACAGAAAGGCATTGCCCGCATCGTATCGCCAGCATGGCTCCGTTGCGCGTTCGATAAGAGTCCGCTCGGGAATTGGCACGCCGTCAAACTGCACGGCATCCGGCCGGCCCACATTCGAAACCAATACGACGCCTTGCTCTCCCGGACGGTAGGAGACGTCGAACACCAACGAAGTGCCTTGGCGGCCCATGCGTGGAAACGTGGCCGCCGCCGTAATGTGGATACGTTCGAGGCCCTGGCCCACCATTACCGTAGCCGGTTCCGGATCTCGGTCGGTCAGCTTCAACACGCCCTCGACGATCATTTGTGGGCCGAAGATCCACGCCGACTTGCTGCTGTCGATCGCACTGATGGCGTCCGGCCACAACGCCACGTCGTCGCCCGCCCGTTCCTGCTGATGAATCGCGCTCCGGATTACGGTCTCGGCAATCTGTCGCCACGGCTTGCTGTCGTCATACTCGGCCAGCCTCAGCAGTGACACAGCGTAGCGCAAACCGTTCCATTGAACCGGCCGACCGAACCACGAACCGCGATGCCACGTGGCGCCGAAAACCGGGATACTTGCGCCCAGCAAGAACGGTTTTTCGGGATCCTCCCACATGTAGATGAACGGTAGACCACGATCCGCCCACGTCACTGCGTCTCGCAGCCATCGCTTGTTGCCGCTTAAGCGATAAGCCTCGACGAATGCATCCACCGCATCGGCTGCAGCCAGCACATCAGGCGTATGTACCGGTACCTCCCAGACCTGAGCGGCTCGCGGCACGCGAAACGTCTCCATTAGTGACAGCGTCGGCTGCATCAGGTCGAACGCCTCCCAGTCGCCAGCAACTCGAGCGTACCGCAGAACTTCATATGCCCTGCGCGCGCACGTGCCTAACTCGACGGCGTTATCAGGCCCGAGTTCATAATAGTCGCGACCCTCGAATGGCCCGCTCTTTGGCTGGAGATCCGCGTCGAAACGCCATGCGCCTCGCTGGTCGCGAGAATGAACCAATCCAGCCGCGTGGCCCGGATTGGCATACGCCAAATCAGCCCTGCGCCCGAAGCGAGCAGAATCCAATCGCGGTTCGCAGCCGACCAGTCCGATTACGCCCTTGATCCGATCGCGACATTGCTTTGCGACGATCTTGCTTGGGCTCAGCATTTCGCCAACAAGAAGGTCGGCAACATAGCTGCGCGGACGCCCCGTCTTGGACATCATCGCGCTGCCCTTCGTCAGCCACCACTCTTGCGAGTCCGGTAGCCAGAGCGATCTCAAGTAGGCTTGCATCGAGAACTCGATTTCGCGTTCGTAGGATCCACGAGGCAAGGGAGCCGGTTTTGGAAAGCCATGTTTGTCGAACCACGCGTCGATAGCGGCCAGCGGCGAGTCGGCCCGAGCATCGGCGAAGATTGTGGCTTCCAGCCGAAGCGGCTGGTCGGGTTTCATCGGGTAGGGTTTCGCGGCTTCACGCGAATTCTCCTCGACGAACTCGGGGACGGTTGGCAGGAACAGACCGGCCAAGTGCGCCCGCTGGTTGCCAAATCGGTCGGGTGAAGCAAACACAGCGGACGGCCTGTCACGCTGGCCATCCCATTGTTGATGAACGTCCCAAAGGAGTCCGACTGTGCCAAACCGCGAATGGATGCCAATGGCAGGAATCGTGACCTTGTTCGGATGAACAACGTAGCGCACCCGGTCCGGATGATCCTCGGTGATATCCAGCGAATCCGAGGAAACCTCGTCGTCGATAAGCCATTCCAGTCCGGGAAAGACGGCTTCATCGCGATCGAGCACATACAGCATGGGCCCGTCAAAGGCCAGCAGATCACGCGGCTTGTCGCAACCAAGTTCGTAGCGCGCGGTAATGTTGTGCGATCTTGATGCTAGTTCAAATCTTACGCTGCCACTCCATTTGGCACCGTCGTCGTCCTGTTCCGTCCATTGAACTTCCAGGAGCCCTGGATCGCCTGGCGTAGCCTTCACCTGCTGATCGAGGAAAACGGATCGTTCGACGCGCTTGCCGGCTGCGTCGCGATACACCACGCGGCAAAGGTATGGCAACCACGCCACTGTTTGCCATTTACCCCCTGTCGCAACAGATAGTTCGGCGGGCCCCGCACCGAACTCGTTTCCGCGGAAGATCAGGCTCACGTACTCGTTGGCCAATATGGCATAGTCATCCGTCACCACAGCCTGAGGGCGGCCTGATGTTGTAGGTGTGTCGACCAATGCCCCTACAACCAGACTGCTTTCTGCAGTCAGCTCTCCGTCTGCGTTCTCCGCCCTGGCACGTACGGACACCTTCACGTCGGGGGACTGTGCGGATGCTTGAATGTCGGCGCTTAGTGTCACCGATTGGCCAGGAGGAACCTGCTCGGCAGTCTTCGTAACCGTCTTCTCGTCCATTACGAATTCGGCAGTGGGCTTCGCGACAACGATGTTGCCCGTGTTCTCCAAGACACACTCGATCTTTGTCAGCGGCCCGATGGCGGACACGGGCGTTGCTGGGCCAAAACTGCGAATGGTCAATGCCGGAGCCAAGTTGAACGACTCACTCGATTCTACCTCGCCCGCCTTGGCGGCCACTGTCCACGACTGCGCTGTCTTGCGCGCCCCGCTTACAGTCCAAGTGGCGCGTATCACATCGTCGGGCGCGAGATCTCCAAGCGGTACGTTTGCTTTTTCCGCCTTCAGTCCCTCGGGTAACTCGATGGACGCTTGCACGTTTTCGGCATTCGCATCGCCTGCGTTTTCGATCTTGGCTCGCACAATGCAACGTTCGCCTGGGCGATTCGTGTCCTCTTCCAGCCGAATCGCCCCCACACGCAAGACGACACCCACGCGTTCGACGTATGAGATGTCGTCTAGCAGCAGCTCGCCAGCTGTGCCAACGATCCGCGCCGCAAAATGTACCCAGCGGACCTTGGCATCATCCGTAAAGTCGTACTTCAACCGACCATGATGCCACTCGCCATCGCCGATGTGCGTGGCCGGAACGACAAACGTGGCTCGCTGCGAACCGGTACCCTCACGAGGCTCTTCATTCATGGGAATCGCATAGACGCACAACTGAGCGTTCTCGGCCGATAAGGCCTTGTACCAGAAGTCGATCCCGCCTCGAAGTCGGTTCAGCATTGCGCCACCGTCGGGGCCACCGGCTCTATTGATGCCCGTTTCGGTCGTGGTCGTTTCGGCCGTTCGAACCAATCGCAGGGCGCGCTCGCCAGTGTGGGCATCGTCAACGACCGAGACGTCCTTGCCGACTGGCCCCCAATCAACCGGAAACCCGCCAGGCGTGAGCTCCTCGAACGATCCGTTGGTGCATGGGTTGTCGGCAGCCGATGCCGAGAGTGCTAGCGCAAAAACAGCGCCCGAAAATAGAAAGAAACGCATGATCTGCCCCCAATCGCTTCCTTGTTGTCCGACTGCCAACTCCTACACTCCCAAGCCGAACTTGGGATCGCGTCTCGCGTCCAATACAATACGCGTTTTCAGTTCTTCCTGAATTTTCGTGGCTGGATCGTTTAACCGCAAGCCGGAGTACAGAGTCGGCATCCTCTTGCTTGCCGGAATACTTATCCCTGTTTCGCTAGCTTGACTTCGTGTCCCAGTAGGCAGCCGCTTGAACGACTTCAATAGTCGAATCGCGAGGTGTCGATCTGCTTGCCTTCCTTCAGCATCCACTGGTCTTGGGCGTCCAGGAAGTGATAGGCGGCGGTTAGCGAGTAGATGTTTGCGCTTTGGAACTCCAATTCCAATCGAATCACTTTGCCTGTCAGAACGCTCGTGTCTGCTTCCTTCCAACGCAGCTTCCAATCGAACTGATCCTCGTCCTGAAGCGAACCTTCCACTGGCTGGCTTTGCTCGTCAGTGATCTGATAGTGCACTTCGCCGAATGGAGCTGATGCGTTCAGTGTGATGTCCGGCGACCACACGGCGAGCGGCTTCGTTTGCACTCGTCCCCAGTCACCTTTGGGCCGGAGATACAAGAAACCGTCCTCACGCAAATGGTGCATGGTGATTGCCTGAGCGGTGTGCCCCTGTCGATTAAGGACGCGTTCTCGACCGTGCGAAGCGCGCGAGGCGCCTGAGTAGATTCGAATCTCGTGGTCGTGCTGGACCAGGCAGTAGGGACGCAATTGCGTGCATCCATGTTCCGGATACGGATTGAGCTGCAAGAATGGCTCGCGTTTTCCGCGCGTGAAACGCACGCCGTCGTAGCTGTACGTCAGTTCCGCGTCCATCGGGCCGAAAAACTGATTGAAACTGCTCACCGGGCGGCTGGACGAATTGCGGAACACCCAAAGCAGGCCCACAAAGAGGTGTCCGTATGGGATAACTGGCATCGTGTAGAAGCCGACGGGCGCGGTATCCAGCGGGTCCATCTGAAACAGCAGTTCCGGCTCGGTCCATTCGCGGAAATCCGACGTGGTCTGCATACACACGCGGCGATCTCCCCAACCGGGACGCACGATCATGCAATGCCGTCCGAGTCGTTCGTTGTAGAAACCGAAATACGGTGGTTCCGGATGCCAGTCCGATCGCGACCAACAGTAGTCGTGTTTCGTCTGCCACTTCAGTCCATCGCGCGAGACGAGCATCAACTCGTCGTGGAAGTATCGCTTTGCGCCTTCCTCTGTGGCGATCTTGTGCCACGGGTGGCCTCTGTCGGCCAGTGCTCGCTGGTAGACAGATTTCCCGCCTTGCTGAACATACATCTTGAAGGGAAATCCATCCTTGGCGACCGGATCGACGTACAGTCCGCCTGCCGCAGCGTCCGGCAAGGTGAAGATGTGGTGATCGGCCTTCTTGCCCCCTGCAGCGTCATCGGGGACAGCGATTTCAGGATGCGGGTCGGGTTTCCAATGCACACCGTCATCGCTAATGGCTGTCAGCAGCCGAACAGGGCTCCAGGCGATGTTGTACAGCATCCGCCAAACGCCAGCTTCACGGTCGAAAAACACACTTGGCTTGCCCGCGCCCTTCTCCGGCATGGTGTCGTCGACGTACGAAGCTTCAGGAACGAATTCCGGCGTCCCCTGGACAAGCTCGACATTGTCCCAGTAGTCCAACTTCCACAGATCGAAGAACAACAGCTTCTTCTTTGGCGGGGCCGTTGCCGACGTGCCACTAGTCGGCTGCTCGGAGGCCGCCGCGGCGGATTCGGCCGCTATAAGGCGGGGGTTGGCCGCTCTTGCCAGAGAAGCCACAGTTGTCAAACCGAGTGCCGAACAGAACTCACGTCGCCTTATTCCTGTCATCCGGCTGTCCTCCTGTTGATCGTGATCGTATACTCGATCCATGAAAGAAGTGTATCTCGAACGTAGGCGGATGAGTTGCACGGGTCAAGCCAGTTGAGATGCAAACACATTCTGCAACTTTCGTTTTGTCCAGCGGGCATCGGATACTGCATATCGGGAACATGACTGGATTCCGGCCATGAGCATCATCGTTGGTTGTCGATGTGGAAAACGGTTTGCAGCGCAGCCGCAGTTGGCTGGGAGGCGAGTGAGCTGCCCGGAGTGCGGTTCGCCGATCGTGATTCCTCAACCTCCGGTCGATCCGCAGCAGACGCCGACGCTGGAACCGCTGGGCACGTCCGGTGCAGGTGACTCTTGGAACCAGACGGTTGCGTCAAGTCCAACTTCGCCCTTTGCTGGCGCAACCATGCCTAAATCGCCGGCTTTCGGCGTCTCTTCGCCACCAAAACGCCAAGTCAAGATGTGGCCGTTTATTGTCGTAGGTGTCGTGGCCTCTTTCATGATTCTCGTATGTGGGGGCGGCTTCTTCGTCTGGAACAAGATCTCAGGCGTCGTCGAGCAAGAACGCGAATGGGTGTCGACTCTGCCGGAAGAGGATTACGGGGACGCGCGACGCAGTTTCAAGACTGACTTGGTGCAGCGTGGTGCGCCGCCTCAGGAATGGGAGCCGCTCAGCACGCCACGCGGTGCGCAACGGATCGACTACCGCTCCGGGAGTTTGACACTGGCAGCATTTGTCGATCCACCGCCAAGTGATGGTTCGCAACGACCGGGCCTGCTTTTCTTGCACGGCGGTTTCGCGTATGGCGATGGCGATTGGGAGATGCCTCAACCCTATCGCGATGCGGGATACGTCGTGATGACACCCACGTTGCGCGGCGAAAATGGCCAGCAGGGTAAATTCACTCTGTATTTCGAAGAGGTGAATGATGTACTGGCTGCCGCAAATGCCTTGGCGGAGTTGCCGTATGTGGACGAGGAACAGATCTTCGTCGCAGGCCACAGCGCGGGTGGTTCGCTGGCCGCGCTGGCTGCCATGGCTTCGGACCGCTTTCGAGCAGCCGCTTCACTGTCCGGCTGTATGGACCAGCGACTGAATTCCGATATCGCACCGTTCCGGCAGTCGGACGAACGCGAGTTCGAATTGCGTTCACCTCGATACTATGCTTCCAGCTTCAAATGTCCGACGCGTCTGTATGTTGGCAGTCAAGAGTTCCTTCTGGCGTCGTCGACGGAGGGAACGGCGAGCCGTGCTCAGAAGGCTGGCTTGGACGTCCAGGCAAGACGCGTTCCAGGCGATCACTTCACATCGGTCACTCCGGCAATCCGCCACAGCGTTACCTTTTTCCGGGGACTTCAGAAGAGCGGCTCCGCACCGAAGGTGACGTTGCCGCCGATCGCGACTCCGCGAGTGCCGTCCTTTGCCCCACCCGCTCCGTCGATTACGCCGCCGACCACTCCGAGTCCTCCGTCGCCCGGCTTCACGCCGCCTTCGTCGCCAGGTTACACGCCACCTCGTCCGCCGAGCTTTACCCCTCCCCGTCCTCCAAGCTTCTCCAGGTCGCGAGCCGTGGTTGTATTCGAGGTTCTCGGCTACGAAGGTAGGATGCCCAAACGCTCGGCAGCTCGACGCGCATTGATCAGGATCTCGTGGGTAGATATTTCGCGAATCGAAGTGGACGAGTCGGCTGGCACGTTAACGGTCGGCGTACGCGGTGCGTCGGTCAGTACCGCTGCCGCCAAATCCGCTTTAGAGCGGGACGGTTTCAAAATCGGATCGACCACCTACAAGGGCGCGGGTTCACCACGCTAGGAGATGAGCAAATGACCGCTTCGAACAGACTGTCACGAAGACGTTTTCTGCAGCAGAGCGCGGCGGCCGCTGGCTTGGCTGTACCGTGTTTCATCCCTTCCGGCGTGCTGGCCAATGCGGAGGAACCTGGGGCGAATGACCGGATCGGCGTCGGCTATATCGGCGTGGGACGCCGCGGAACGCAATTGATGCGTCTGCCCCCCGACGCCCAGATTGTCGCAGTCGTCGACGTCGACCCGACTCGGGCGGAGACTCTGTCCAAGGTGCGAAAGTGCAGGCCTTACAGCGATTACCGCGAGATGCTGGAAGCCAAAGATGTCGATGCCGTGGTGGTTGCCACGCCCGATCACTGGCATGCCTTGCCCAGTATCCACGCCTGCCAAGCCGGCAAGGATGTCTACTGTGAAAAGCCTCTGAGCCTGACGATCCGCGAAGGTCAAACAATAATTCGCGCCGCGCGCAAGCACAAACGCGTCTTTCAGGTAGGTTGTCAACGAAGGTCGTCCCTCGAGCATCGAGTCGGCTGCGAATTGATCCGTAGCGGACGGATCGGCAAAGTGAAGACAGTCGCCACGTCCGCCTTTCCCAGTCCGTGGCTGTGCCGATTTCCTGGCCAATCCGTGCCCGAGGGACTCGACTGGGACGCGTGGTGCGGCCAGACCGAACCGGTCCCGTTTCACCGCGATATCTTCATTCAGCGCTCGCGACCGGGTTGGATCTCGTTGCGGCCCTATTCGGGCGGCGAGATTACCGGCAACGGAGTTCACGGCGTGGACCTGGTGCAATGGGCGTTGGGGATGGACCACACTTGCCCGACCGAAGTGTGGGCCGAAGGCGGGAAGATGGAAGACCTCGTATACGAGGCTCCCGAGGACCGCGGCCGCGGCAACGCCCACGGCGGCAGCGGGCGGGATATCACATACCGCTATGCCAATGGCGTGACACTGAAGTTGGGCGGCGGACCGCTGGGTGGATCTTTTGAAGGTGAGAACGGCAAGATAGAAATCGGCAGCGGCAGCGTCAAGTCGGACCCGCCCGAGATCTTTCGACAGGCGCTAAAGGAAGCCGGTGATCAACCGCGAGTGAGCCACTTGCAGAACTGGACCGAGTGCATCAAGTCTCGCGAGAAGCCCGCGGCCGACGTCGAGATCGGCCATCGCGCCTCCGTCATCTGCCACCTTGGCAACATCGCCCGCTGGGTCGGGCGCAAGTTGAAGTGGGATCCGGAGGAGGAGGTGTTCATCGGCGACGACGAGGCCAACACCCACTTGGAACGTCCGATGCGGAAGCCGTATCAGTTGCCGGAAGACGTTTAGTCGCTTTGCGCACCGATTTGTAGGCCGGACCAAGCAAACCGCAGAATTGCCGGAACGTCGGCCTCGTCACATGGGCCTGTTGACAGTACAGGTTGTCACAGCGTGTAAGCCGGTTTGCGCCGTTCCGGCAAGGATTCGGCCTCGGTCCGGCCTACGCCGT
>CAZUAH010000033.1:0-49357 GCA_964617665.1 uncultured Pirellulaceae bacterium | reverse complement strand
CCGGCGCGGAAGTTGTACAGGTGCGTCATCCAGGTTGGGATATCCCGCTTCCACAGCAGTTTGCCGTTGAACCCGTCACGTGCAATCAGCCTCCAGTGGGGCGGCCGGTGCACGATCGAAATTGAACCCTCGTCGAGGATGTAGAACACCCGACCGTTGCTGGATGTCATGGCACTCATGCTTGCCAGCGCATCGTGGTGTCGCGATCGCTTCGGTCCAGCGTACCACTGAACGTGGCGAGGCCGGTGCACCCTTTTGTCCTTGCAGACCGCATTGCCGGACGAGTCGTACAGAAAGTGCGTCCACTGGTCGATGTCTGCAGGGACCGGTTTTGCGAACATCGCGAAACCGTCCTCGATGCGGGATGCGTGATGCGAGATACGGGATACGCGATACGGGATACGCGATAGCCATCCCTCGTTGCCCTTCTCTCGCACAATAGCCACACCGCGCGGGGTCAGAACGCGCAGAATCTCGCCTTCCGCATCTTGCATCTTGCATTTCGCATCCACCACCACCAGGTTCACGATGTTGTCGCCGTAGGGCAGGTTCTTGCCGTCGTATGTCTCGGCGGAGACCATGCCATAAAGGCCCAGCGAATCGATATGGGCCTTGGCCTCTTCGACATTGTCGGCATCCGTGTCCAGGCCGCAGACGAGAAATCGATCGCCTGCGTGCAGGGCGGCCGTGGTCTTCCCGTCACCACAGCCCAGGTGGACTACGACGCCTCCCGTGATCCCCGATGCCCGAAGAAGCTCCTCCGCCGTCGTGGCGGCCTGAATTGAATTGGCCATCGTCAAAACGAACAACAGCGATATCAATGCGATCCCAGAGTTTTTCATCGTCCTGTCTCCTTCTCATCCGTCGAAACGACGGGTCTATTCAGTGTTGGTAAGTATTCAGCCGTCTGGTGGAGTGGCCGTTTTGTAGCCGAATTCGCCAAAATTCGGAGGCAAACTGAGAAGATTCCGAATTCTGGCGAATCCGGCTACCATTTGGCTGAGGTGTTGCCAATTTCGTTCCCCTTGTTTACTTCCACGCGCACAAGCTGTCCACGTATTCGGCCGAGCCGTCGCGGAGCCAACTGTCGAGTTGTGCTTGTTCCTTCAATTGCTGGCCTCGCATCCGCGGCACAACGACAAAACGGCACGACACTTCGGGCAGTCCTGTCATGTCGCCCCAGAGCTTCTCGAATTGCGACACGGGGAAGATATCCTCCTGCCCCTGTCCCCAACGTTTCTTCACGTCTTTCAGCGTGATATATGTCGGCATTCGAAGGCTCAGTCGTCGGATGGCCGAGGTGACGGCGGCTTCATCATCCAATTCGTCGCGCGTGAGTTTGAATACAGCCAGCAGCCGATCAATGCTGATCCAGGTGGTCATCGAGTTGTAGTAGGTGAGCTTGAATTCCTCCTCCTCGCGCGGCATGGCCAGACTCTCGAGCAGCCGCACGTGGCCATCGACCCTGGCGAGCCCGCCGCCGCGGTCTTCGATCCGTCGGCCGATGATCTCAAACGACAAACAAGCGTCCGCCCGGATGTGCAGCCCCAGGAGGCCCGCGTCCACGTCAGCCCCAAGCGTGTCGATGTTATGCAGCATCAGATACTTCAGTTGCGGGCGTTCGGCCAAGAGCCGCCCGAGCGTGCCGTTGCGGAGCAAGTTGGAAATCTCGAACCAGTGCCCCACAGGATGCAGGCATTGCAGGGGCAGGTTGTCTGTGTAGTCGTTGCCGCAGCCGGACTTCTCGGCCCAGCCGATCAACGCGGCATGAAGACTCTCGCGCACCTTTTGAGCTTGCTCGTCGAGCAACTGCTGTGGCATCTCTTCCCAGGCAAACCGCAGATCGCGCGCCATGGGAATCATGCGAAGGCCCACCGACCGGCCGCGTGACAAGTACACGGAGCCGGAGTAGCCGCACTCGTCGTGTTCGCTCAGAAAACGTTCGATCGGCTCGTGTGTGAGATAGCTTGTGGTGACGACATGAGGCAGCGCCGTCCCGCAAGCGTCGGAAACGTTTCGGCTCTTTGCCAGATGAACTTCGATGAAATTACGATAGCTACCACAGAATCTCTGGAAAGGATGAAGTGCTTTGACGACACCCGCACCTTGAGTCCAGCGACTGCCGGCACCGGCCGCAAGCGTCAATACGGCGACCTCGCCGTTGGCCAAGGCGCGGCTGCCGATGTCACGACAATCGTCTTCGACTCCGTCGATGGTCAAGATCACGTCGTCCGGCACTACGTCTTCGATAACGGCATTGGCCGGCAAACGGTTCTGCGCCAGCCCGATTCGCCCGGCGCGGAGATCCGATCGGATTCGTTCGTGCAGTTCCGCATCAAAGCCGTTTTCCTCCAGCAGATCCGACAGAGTGACTTCGCTGTGTTCCTCTCGCGCGGGTTGCGGCAACAGGCTCCCCAGCAACATGTCCGTCGAATCCGCCAACCGCCCTCTACCTCGGCATTCCGTGGCGACTTGGGCGATTTCTGACTGCTGCGCCGGTGTCAATTCGCGCGCGTCACGGCGTAGCCATTCGGGGGCCACCAATGCATAGTAGCCAGCCGGCATCAGGGATTGCTCGCGCTGGAGCAGTTCTGCGGCTGTGCCTTGATCATTGATCGAAAAATCGTAGACCACCGGTTCCATGGCAAACGGCAGCGCGTACTCCAATTCGGACTTCGTCGTACTCATCAACTCCTGCAGATAGTCCTGTGCTTCGGATCGTCGACTTGGCTGGAGGATGAATCCCATGCCACCGCCGGACATTCCGCCGAGCATCAAGAACCCCAAAAACGCGTCTCCGAACCGGGCCTTGACCCGGGAGATCAGAGTTTGTGTGAAGTGGTTCGATGCCCATGGGATAATGGTCTGAATTGGCCCTTGGAAGTTGTCCGTCGTAGCTTGGGCCAGCTTTGGGACGTCACCGTCGGTCAACGCCGCTTCGATGGTCTTCATGATCCCGATTGCTGTTTGACGTCCTTGCCATTCGGCATCGCCTCGCAGCAGGTACTTTTCCGTCACCATTTGCAGGATCGGGCCGACGTCTTGGGCCATGCCGCCGTGTACCAGCACGAAACTGTCACAGATCTGCTGCCTGGTCTGCTGGCTGACCTCGTCGGTGCTGTAGATCTGGTGGTCGGGCAGCAGTCGGCCACGACTGATACCGAATTCGGGATCGTCCTCGCCCGCCCGACAACCCTCGATCATCTTCACGCCGGGCCAGACTCCGCCCGAATCCTGCCAGCCACCGCCGGAACCGCCGAGCCATTCGCCCAGAATCGCTCGAGCCGCGACGACGCGGCGTTCGCTCTCCTGGAGTTGGTTGGTCAACGAGTCGACTTGGCCGGTTGCACGCATCGAGACTGCGATGATCGCGGCGAGCAGCGTCGTGGAGACCGCCAATCGCGAACCTTTGGGGATATCGTTTACCTGGCTGACGATCTCCAAACCCAAGCCCGGCCCGATCAGACGGCCTAACACATCCTCAAGACTCTGCTGCGAGCCTTCCAGCCCTGGTGGGATGATTCCGGCGGCAATCACGGCGGCCTTCAATAGACCGAGGTAGTCTTTTGCGAAATCAAAAACCTCTCCCAGACTGCGGATGTCGGCCTTGGACTCGAGATCGACGCTCACCAAACGGAGCACTGGCTCGTCGATCACGCGCAAGAACGCCTCGATTGGCGGCCGTGGAAACGGATCTCGCCCGTGGACACCCAGATCCACAGATACGTTCAGCACGCGAGCGCCTTCGGGAAAGTCCATGCCCAGGAAGAAAATGTCGCTCCATCCGCTGTGTGACAAGTCCATGCGAACGGGTGTGCGTTCCCACAGGCACGGAAACAAACCGCTCCCTTCGTCTCGCTTCAACAGTTCCTTGCGAATTCGCAGTGGATGATCACTCGGATGCCCGACGCGGAACATCCATTGGTTTCCACGAACAGACCGCACGCTCCGCCGGACCTGATCCGCCAGAGTCTGGAATCCCAGTTCGTGATAGGCAACCGCCAGGCCGCTCGCGATCGTGTCGCTCGTGCTTCCGTCGTCGCAGGAAGCCAGGAATTCGTCAATCGCTTCATCAAACCGACGGTGTAACAGGTGCATGTATCCGTCGAACGGGATCAAACCGAACGCAGCGGGTGGCAATCTGTCCGGCAAGTGATACCGATAGATGGCACTCAGGAAAAGCAACGCTCTGACGCGCTCATAGAGATTGTCGCTGGAGCGGCGGAACTGGTCCAATTCGGCGCACGCTTCCAGAAGCTGCTTGGCCGACGCGCCGCGACACAGAGTATCCAGCGACCGATTTCGCACATCGGCATCATCCGCAGTAATTGTCCGCAGCAATTGGTCTATCATGGATTTGTGTTCACTCTACAGTTCACCCGGACGCTGGCTCGCCAACAGTTCCACCAGCGTGGTAAGGATTTCTTCACGCTCGCCGCCGTTGAGCGCAAGGGCCAATTGGGTGATCAGCGTCCCGTATTTGACTCCCATGTTGTAACGTGTGCCGTTCAACTCCATCGCCAGATACCGCTCGCGTGTGGCCAGTTGGGCGAGGGCTGGAGATAGAACGACGGGCTCGTCGCCGACGGTATCGAGCATGTCACGAAGGATGCCCATCACGGCCGGGGTCAGGACATGCATGCCAAACAGGCAGAGGTATTGTCCGGCGCGGAGCCCCGGAGCGGATAAGCGTTGCTCGGCCTCGGTCGGAGTGGGTTTCTCGAGTACGTTTTCCACTTGGTACAAATCATGACGGCCTTCTACGCGTTTGCCGCCGACGGTCCCGTAATACGGCAGCATACTCTCACGCGTTGCCTGGACGGCCGAAACGGGACAATCCTCGGCGCTGGCGACTTCGACCAGTTGTTCAGCGCAGCGGCGCGACTCGCGACTGATGTACAGATGATCGCCCACCAAGTGGAGAAACGGTTCGTTGCCGGTGAAGTCCGCCGCGCAGTAGAGGGCATGGCCATAGCCCTCGGGCTTGGATTGTTCGACGAAGGACAACACGTGCGAGTACTCGCCAGCCGCTTCTGCGTACCTCGATTGGTCGCCGGGCTGCACCACGATGGCGATTTCCTCGACGCCAGCGGCAACCACCTCCTCGATGATGATCTGCAACGCCGTCTTGTCTTGACCGTCTAGATCGACGAACCGTTGCAACGGTAGTCGATTCTGATTCGGTCCGGCTGCAGTGATTACGGCCTTCTTTAGTTTCATCTATGAGATTCCTCAACTTGTACCACAACAGCGAGTCTTTGGCTCGTGCCATGATGATAGACTGCCTGCTATTGTGCAACCTTGATTTATGGGTTGCCGACGCGTGATCGCTGGTACCGTCGGCCAATCTGGCAGAGCTCGTCGTGAGGGCTTTCGCGTTTCGAGATGGTTTCTGTTATCCTGGAATCACACTCATGTGAACAACTGATGCGTTCGTTTGGACCATAGGAGTCGATTCATGCGAATTCTGAACAGAAGCTTAGGCGTATTAGGCATCGTGACGTTCCTTCTGCCAATTGGCACGATCGAGGCTGATGATCAAGCACTGGCAAAACAGATTCTGGACGCCACGGGCGTGGAGGGTGGATTGATCGTACACCTGAATTGTGGCGACGGCCAATTAACGGCTGCCATATGTGCTGGCGACAGTTACCTCGTGCACGGTCTCGACGCGGACTCAGCGAATATCCAAAAGGCGCAGGGCCATATTCGGTCGCTTGGTTTGTACGGTCAAATTTCGGTTGAACGGTGGACAGGGAGCCGGCTCCCCTATGCCGACAACCTCGTCAATCTAGTGGTTTCGGAGGATCTAGGTTCGGTTTCCCATGACGAAGTCACGCGAGTGTTGGCACCGGGCGGCGTGGCCTACGTGTGCGACGAGGACAAGTGGACGAAGACCGTCAAACCCAGGCCCGACGAAATCGACGAATGGACTCATTTCCTATATGACGCGTCGAACAACGCAGTTTCGAATGACGAAGTGGTCGGGCCGCCTCGCCGTATGCAATGGGTCGCTGGCCCACGGTCGGCCCGCGGTCACGAAAACCTGGGCTCCCTCAGCGTGGCCGTCTCTGCCGGAGGCCGCATGTTCTACATCGCCGACGAAGGACCGATCGCCTCGGTTGCGTTGCCCTCCAAATGGCGGCTTACCGCTCGCGATGCGTTTAGCGGCGTACTGCTTTGGAAGAAATCGATTCCCAAATGGGAGTATCGTTTGCGTCCGTTCCGATCAGGACCGCCCGGACTGCATCGCCGGCTCGTGGCAATCGGGGACGTCGTTTACGCGACGCTCGGATACGGTACGCCGTTAACGGCTTTGGACGCTGCCACTGGAAAAGTCCTCCGGACCTATGAGGAAACCAAAGGAACCGAGGAGATCGTCTACGACAACGGCGTTCTCTATCTGGTGGTCGGCGACACGCAGGATCAGGAGGCGGTCGACGCGGCTGTGCGTCGCGGCGAGGCTCTGCCCGCGGTCAAACGGCGAGTGATGGCCGTGAACGCCGACAGTGGTTCGATTCTGTGGCAAACTCCTGACTCGCAATTGCCGGAGATCTTCGCTCTGACGCTGGCTGTCAGTGACGACCGCGTTTTCTATCAAGACACCGAGCATGTCATCGCGCTGGACGCCGCCAACGGCGAACTGCAATGGCGGACCGCACGCCCGGCAAGCCTCCAACGCCGCGCATGGGCTTCGCCTACATTAGTCGTGCAGGACGATATCGTGATCTGCGCCGATCAGGGACCGGCCGATAGAAACCGCGACTCTGAAAGTGGGCAAGCCATCGCGTGGGACGTCACCATGGCCGGTGGTGGAAAAGATGGCCAAGTGGCAGCATTCTCGGCCAAGACCGGCGAAACATTGTGGTCCGGCTCATGTCGCCAAACGTACAACGCACCGCCCGACGTGTTCGTCACCGATGACCTCTTGTGGACGGGCGAGTTGATCAAGGCAAGTGAGCCGGGCATCACGCAAGCGCTCGATCCGGCGACCGGAAAGGTCAAACGCGAACGTCCTGCCGACCAGGACTTTTTCAACGTCGGCATGGGACACCACCGATGCTACCGCAACAAAGCCACATGTAAGTACTTGGTGCTGGGCCGTTCCGGAGTGGAATTCGTGGATTTGAAGACAGGCGATGCTGAAGCACATCACTGGGTTCGCGGAACGTGCCAGTTTGGTGTTGTCCCCTGCAATGGGCTGCTGTACGTGCCGCCCCACACGTGCGGATGCTTTATCAAGGCCAAGTTGAACGGTTTCAACGCGTTGGCTTCGGCCGGTGGGTCCAGAGTCAAGAGTCAAGAGTCCAGAGCAGGAGATCGGCTGGTACGCGGCTCCGCGTTCGGTGAGGCTCTCGACTCTCGACCCTCAGCTCTCGGCTCCTCCGATTGGCCAACGTATCGACACGACGCGGCGCGCAGCGGTGCTACGCGGGCATCTGTCTCGACTAAGCTTCGCCGCTCTTGGCAGGCCGAATTGGGCGGCAAGCTCAGCGGGGTCGTGATTGCCGAAGGCAAAGCGTTCGTTGCTCAAGTGGATGCGCACACGGTGCACGCCCTTGATGCGGAGAGTGGGCAGCGGCTCTGGTCGTTTGTTGCTGGCGGTCGTGTGGATAGTCCGCCAACCATCTACCAGGGCATGGCCTTGTTCGGTTGTGCCGATGGCTGGGTCTATTGCCTGCGAGTTGCCGACGGCCAACTGGCTTGGCGATTTCGAGCCGCGCCGGGCGTGCGTCGTGTCGTTTCGTACGATCGGCTTGAATCCGCGTGGCCCATCTCCGGTAGCGTATTGGTGCTGGATGGAGTCGTCTATTGTGCCGCGGGACGTTCGTCGTTCCTTGACGGCGGCATAAGACTCTGCCGGCTGGAGGCAAAGACAGGCAAGCTGTTATCCGAGACACTTGTGAGCAGCTATGACCCGACGACAGGCGAGCAGGTCGAGGAGGCCGTGCGAGTCAGCGGCACCGAAATGCCTGGTGCGCTGCCGGACGTGCTGTCCAGCGATGGCCAATCCGTGTTCATGCGGCATTTGAAGTTTGGCCGCGACGGCAAGGAACAGTCCGTTCCCACGCCGCACCTGTTCAGCAGCGTGGGGTTCCTGGATGACACATGGTGGCATCGCACCTATTTCATCTGGGGAACGAACTTCAATGCGGGCTGGGGCGGATGGTGGCGCATGGGTAATCAGGTTCCTGCCGGCAGGCTACTGGTATTTGACGACGACTTGATCTACGGATTTGGCCGCAGCTTTTTGCCGCACGGGAATTCCGGCCAGTGGCAGATCGGCGAGGCCTATCGCTACTTTTCCGCGCCAAAGGAGTTCGAACCGGTGAAACCACCTGTCGCCGCTCCTAAGGCAAAGAAGAGACGGCGAGGACCGTCGATCACGGGCAGAACGGCGGTACCATACCGTTGGTCGGAACCGGCCGACCTGGAGGCCCGCGCGTTGGTCATGGCCGGCGATGTCCTGTTCGCCGCCGGCCCGCTTGGCGAAACCAACCGTTCGCTTGCCGCGTTCGAAGGCAAAGAGGGCGTCCGTTTGCGAGCCATTTCGACCACTGACGGTGCGGAGCTTGCCGAGTACGATTTGGACGCGCTACCCGTCCACGATGGCATGGCCGCCGCGATGGGCAAACTGTACCTGGCCACCAAGGACGGCAAGTTGACGTGTTTCACTGGGCGATAGCAGCATACAGGAAGGCAACTCGTGGGAACCAAGCGTTTCTTCGCATCACGTTGGGGGATGATAGCTGCCGGCGCAGCCATCGGATTGATGACGGCCTTGCTGCAATACTTCGGCAATCCGAAGAACATGGGCTTGTGCATGGTCTGTTTCCCGCGCGACATGGCCGGAGCAATCGGCCTGCATCGGGCATCGGTCGTACAGTATCTCCGCCCCGAGATCATGGGCGCCGTTTTCGGCGCAATGATCGCCGCTCTGGTGGCGCGAGAATGGCGGCCTCGCGCGGGATCGGCACCGATTATCCGCTTCACGCTTGGCATTTTCGCAGTGGTTGGGGCGTTGGTCTTTCTCGGATGTCCCTGGCGAGCGCTGTTGCGTTTAGCCGCGGCGGACTGGAACTCCGTCGTGGGAATCGGTGGGCTGGCCGTGGGCGTTGGCGCGGGCTGCTTGTTCCTCAAAGGCGGCTACACTTTGGGGCGCAATTATCCTATGCCCAAAGTCGCCGGTTGGATCGTGCCAGCGATCATGGCCTTGTTGCTTGGCTTGCTGTTGTTCCGCACATCGTTCAAAGAGGGGCAAGCTATCTTCTTCTCGGAGAAAGGGCCCGGCTCGGCGTATGCTCCTGTTTGGCTCGGCTTGGCTTTCGGTATTGCGATTGGCGTTTTGGCCCAACGCACTCGCTTCTGTACCATGGGTTCGCTACGAGACGCCATGCTCATCCGCGATTTCCACTTGCTCAGTGGCGTCGTGGCGTTTGTAGTGGTCGTGTTCGTGGTCAATCTGTGCACGGGCGCTGTGAAGATGGGCTGGGAGGCGATGCCGATTTCCCATGCCAACCATCTATGGAATTTCCTGGGCATGGTGCTGGCCGGTCTGTGCTTCGCGCTGGCGGGAGGATGTCCGGGGCGACAGTTCTTCTTGAGCGGCGAAGGGGACGGCGACGCAGCGATCTTCTGCTGCGGGATGTTTGTCGGAGCCGGAATCGCACATAACTGGTTTCTGGCGGCAGCGCCCGACAAGACGGTAGATGGTGCGATCGTCGTGGGTGGCCCGGGGCCATACGGCCAGATCGCCGTGGTGACGGGAATTGTGTTCTGCATGATCCTGGGCCTGACGGCGAAGAGCGGAAGAACCTGATGTAGCATTACCGCGAACAAGCATTGAATATCAGAGAAAGGGAACTCCATGGCCGATAAAACAGTTGATGCCCGCGGGCTGTCGTGCCCCGAGCCGGTCTTACTGACCAAGGAGGCTATCGAGAGTATCGACAGCGGGACGATTGAAGTGATGGTCGATACGGTCACCAGTCGCGAGAACATTACACGCATGGCCGAAACGCTTTCCTGCGCGGTCGAAGCGACCGAGTCGGACGAAGGCGGTTTTGTGTTGAATATCAAGAAAGGCTAGCATGGACGACCAAGGCGTCGTGCTGTTCTACGCGGTACATTCCGTATTCAAACTGGAAAAGGCCCTCAAGGCACAAGGCGTATCGAGCAAGCCGATCCCCACGCCGCGGCACCTGTCCAGCGACTGTGGCACCGCATTGCGATTCCCGTGGGAATCCCGGGCCGAGGTCGAAACGGCAATTGCCGAACTGGATCTCGAAACCGAAGGCATGCACCACCTAGTCGACTGATCAAGACACGATGACAGAAGCAATCTACCTGGATCACGCAGCCACAAGTTGGCCCAAGCCGCCCGAGGTCGCCGAGCAAATGACGAGAGCGCTGGCCGACTTGACGGCCAACGCCGGTCGCAGTGGCCATCAACCTTCGGTCGAATCGGCACGCATCGTTTTCGAGACCCGGGAAGAATTGACCAGGCTGTTCGGAGTCGCCCGATCAGAAGACGTGATCTTCGTGCGTGGATGCACTGAAGGTTTGAATCTTGTCATAAAGGGTTTGCTTGGGCCGGGTGACGCCGTCGCTGTCTCGCCCATGGAACACAACTCGGTGATGCGGCCCTTGATGCGGTTGTCAGACGAATGCGGCGTCAAGGTGGAAACGCTGCCTGCCGATCCGTTCGGACGGATTGACATCGATGCAGCGCAGAAGATTACCAAAGCACGGCACTTTGACTTGGTGGCTGTTTGTCATGCATCAAATGTCAACGGTGTGGTTCAGGATATCGGGGAGTTGCGCGCCGCATTTCCCGAGACGCCACTGTTGGTCGATGCAGCGCAAACGGCAGGCGTGCTTCCCATCGATGTGGTGCACGACGAAATCGACTTTCTCGCTTGTTCCGTTCACAAAGGGTTGCTGGGCCCGACAGGTGTTGGCGTCTGCTATTTGTCGCCGCGCTATGAAGTTCGACCGCTACAGGAAGGGGGCACGGGAAGCCAATCCGAATCACAGGAGCATCCTGAGTTCCGGCCCGACCGCTACGAGGCAGGGACGTTAAACCTGCACGGGATCGCAGGCACATGGGGTGCCCTGCAGGGTTTGCCCCAAAGAGGTCTACTCGGAGAGCACAAGCAGCAATTGACCCAAATGTTGCTCGAAGGGATCGGCGACATACCAGGCGTCCGCGTCCAATCGCCGCCGGATGGAACAGCATTGTGCGCATCGCTCACGATCGATCGGCTTCGACCGGACGAGATCGCGGTCCGGCTGGAGGAACAGCACGGAATCCTCAGCCGGCCGGGACTTCAGTGTGCTCCAGCCGCCCACGGCCATCTGGGAACCTTTCCCCTAGGCACCGCCCGGCTCTCTCCCGGGTGGAAGAACACGCCAGACGACATCGAGGCAGCCGTCGGGGCCATTCGCTCCATTGCCAAGTCCGCATAGCCGGACCATCTGATTGCCCAGAGTCTCTTGCTTGTACAGGTCCGCGTGGGTAAGATGCAGTGCGACTAATCGAGGGGTGCTGCATTGTCCTTTTCCGCACTGAAGTCAACGAGCAAATCGCGATGAGTATCCAATTCAACTGCGTCTCATGTGGTCGCGAGTTCACCGTGCCTGAGAACATGACAGGAGTTCAGGCTCGCTGCGAAACTTGTGGGACGATTGTCACGGTCCCCGGTGGCCTTCAGCCGATGAACACCTTGGAGCCCATCACGGACACCTCGCCCGCGTTGGTCCCCTACGAGCAAGGCATGGGAGCAGGCTACCCGGCGCAGGCTGCCGGTATGCCGGCGTCAGGACCTGCACAAACGCCGGCTGGCGCATATGCTGCCCAGCCAAGCCAAACGTCAGGCGGCGTGCCGAAGATCGTATGGGTCATTGCAGTCGGCGGCGGTGGTTTGATAGTCGTCGGCATCATGTGCTTGATCGTTTTATCGGCGCTGTTCGGCGGGTCTGACGAACCCGAATCGCCGGGCGAACTGCCTGCGGTCGCGAGCCAGTCGTCAGACACTTCCGGCACCAGTACCGTGCCCTCGACGCCCTACCGGTCGAGCGCACGAGAGCAGACTTCCTCGCCGACCTATCGCCCCCCCGTGCCGATAACGCCGCCCAGTTCTGGCGGCACTACCCGGCCACCGGACTCGAGCAATCCATTCAAGCCAGCCCCGGCACCCTCCAGCCCAACGTCCACCACGCCGACGGTCCCCAGCACGGACGGCGGTACGGACAACACACGTTCGCCGACTGCCCCTTCGTCTTTCGGCAACCACAACGATATGATGCCGAACGTTCCCAACCTGGCCGATCTGGCGCGGGCTGCTCGCGAAGGAAACCTACCGCGGCCGTCCGACTTCGGACCATCGGGTTCGGGCGATTCGGACGAAGAGAACCGCGGCGGTGCTGACTGGATACCATGGGAAGCGACGCCCGACGCACCGGAGCAGGAGATCAAATACAAGAGCGGAAAGCTGACGATCCCGATGCCGTCGCTCAGCAAGGTCGTCTTCCCCGATCGCCCAAGCAACTTTGTGATGGTGACAGGAAGAGACCAGCAGCGCCGTGACTTCTGGCGTGTGTTTGATCTGCGCAGCGGTAAGGAAATCGGCGAGCCTGTATATCCCGAAGAACACACCAGTTCTCTCATGTTCAGCCCCGACGGGCGTTACGTTATGGGCCGTCTGAGCGCCTCGGGAAGATACGTATACGGCGTGTGGTCCTTCGTGACAGGCGAATTCGTGCGCGAATTGAGTGTTGGTGGTCACTTCATGAGCTTCGCAGCCCCTCACCAACTGCTGAGCGTCAATTCGCAGGTTGACGACTCGACGGTCACCCTATGGGACGTACGCACCAGCGAGAAGACCCAGGAGTTTACGATCCTTCACGATCGCGACCACCGGCCCGTCCGCGACACGTACGCCCTCACGCCAGGAGGCCGGTTCCTGTCGATGATCGAGGGCGATCGTCTAGCGGTATACGAATTGGAAAGCGGCGGTTGCGCGGGCCACGCACCGGTGCCCGGCACGCCCCGCAGGTGCTCGGCAATGGCGTACTCGCAGGACGGTTCCGAATTGGCTGCCCTGCTGTCGTTCAGCCACGGCTCCGATCTTCATCTGGTGTGCTGGGACTTCATATCGGGTGACATCGCGCTGAGTCACGAGTACGACGGTGGCAGCCGGTTCGGCCACTCGGGCGAGTCTTTGCAGTGGCTGCCGGACAGGAGCGCATTGCTGTACCGAGGCAGCGTGCTGCTGGACAGGGAAACGGGAATGGAAATCTGGACGTTCCCCGAAGACCGATCCAACCCTCGACGGATGCTGGGTCTGGACCGGATGCTAACGGTCTCACGAGGTCGCGGAGGCAACGGGCTCGCGTACGTCGATCTTCCCGAGAAGGACCTAGAGAATGCGATGGAGTCCATTCGCGGCGGTGGCAAGGCAGTCGATTCCGTCTTGCCGAAGCTGATACAGGGGAACGTGCTGTCGGCCCGTACGATGAGTCTGCCAAACGGCTTCACGGACTGGGCCGCTACGCCTACTTCGGCAGGCACTGCCCCGGAGGTCGACCGGGACCTGATGATCGCCACGCAAGACGAAACGCTGAAGGCGGCCCTGTTCGCCGCGCCGGAGTCGGGCAAGGTGGCCGTGCAGAAGACGGCCCGGCGCAGCACGGGCTCGAGCAAGTCGAGCCAGCAGATCACGTTCGTTGAACGCTACGACGTGAAGTCCGGGAGGAAGAGCAAGGAAATACCGCTGCCCATGGTTTACGACATGCTGGATGTCAGCCCTTCCGGAGACTTCGTACTCGTGGGTTTCCGTCAGAACAACGGCGGGTACGACCGTTTGGACGTTATCGGTTTCAGCCCTCTTGAGCATGTCGTTGGTTGGCGTCCTTACGAAGGAGAAGAACAGTCCGGATCGAACCGATCCAGCGATCCTAAGACCTCGAAACGGTCCGTGATGTTGGACGACACTCACGTGCTGACCGTGAACGCCAAGGGCAAACTGACGGTGTGGGAATTGCCTGATTGTACGGCGGTGTACAGCTTCCAGGATTTCGGTACTCCCATCGCCTTTAGTCCTCTGCGCAAATACATGGTGGGCGCGCACAATCAGGAACTCCGCATTTTTGAAACGGCCACTGGCGAGTGTCGCGGTGATCTGGAGACTCCGCACACGGGCGTCAGCGTGCATCGTGCGGCGTTTCGGCCTGACGGCAGCCAGTTGGCAGCCGTGATCGTTAGCGGCAACGACAGGGCCTTGGCCACTTGGGATGCGCAAACGGGAAAGCTGCACTCGGAATTCCCGTTGCCGCCGGACGTGTTGCGTTCTATCTACCATTCTGGAGGCAGTTCGCTGGAATGGCGGGGGGGTCGTCATTTGATGCTGGACAACCAGTACCTGATCGACCTGGAGAACCGGGCCGTCGTCTGGCGTTATCACTTGCAGCATGGCAACATTTGTGCCGCGCGCGGCCCCGATCACCGCACGTGGTTCTGCACGGCGCGAGACCGGTCTATCAGCGGTCCGAAATTCCTGATCGCCGTCGAGACGCCAAGTATCGGTGCCCGCCAGAAGACGGAATTCAAGACGCTCGAGAAGCAATTGGTTTTGGGCCCGGGTATGAGCGTTCGGTTGAACATCCAACTGGGCGGCGATTTGCGTCAGAAGGCCGAGCAGGCCGTGACCGATGCCCTGAAAGCGCAAGGCATCAAAGTCGATCCCGGGGCGAAACTGCAGTTTGTGGTGACAACCCGACAAGGCACAACTGGGACTCAGATTGGCGTAACGAAATCGCGCTCGCCGTTCGGCCGTGCTCGTGGCCGGCCGGAGTCAACGTTCGCCCAGCAGCAGATATCGTGCCAGATGGCCATCAAGGATGCCGCGGGTAAAGACCTCTGGTCCTATGAACGCCGAGTCTCGATGCGTTCCTATGGCATGGTGAGGACAGAAAACGCGCAGTCCGAGCTGAATCAAGAGATGCAGCAATCGTTTGACGGGATGATGTCTTCGGGCAGCTTCATCCGGGACGGACTGCCTACGTACATCTTTGGCGATCTGAGCGAGATCATGGCTGGCGCTTCCACGTTGACGTTCCGCGGCGAAGAAGCACCGCCTGCCCCGCCCAAGGCCAGAACGTAGCGGACTCGTTCCGCGAGGTGTCTGCGACTGCCGTGCAGTTGCCCAAAGCACCGCGCATTGAAGCCTGAAACGCAACCGAAGGAGTGACCGCGGTTTCCCTCGCTTGCGTGTACTGCTGTTGCGCATTCACATGTTGGATCGCGTTTCGCCAAAGGCGAACTTCACCGTAGCCTGGGGCAACGCCCCAGGAAAGGTTGTATCTTGCCGGTTTTGGCTGAAGGCCATATTCACACCGACACATGGCGAGGAGTTGAATATGGCCTTCTGCCAAACAATGGTGAACGCACTCACATCCCTGGGGTGCTACCCCAGGCTACGGTGGAAGAAGGCCTTCGGCCAATGAATCAAACGGAGTAGCGCAACAGCAAGACTTGCGCGTCGGGCTTGAACAGTCTGGGCTATCGCCGTTCCGCTACGATCTTCTCCAGGTCGGTCTTCAGGGTTCGCATGTAGGTCCGCCAGTCCGAATCCAGCCGCGTGCGGCCTTCCCCGAACACTTCGCTGAACACTTTGCCAAGCAGTTCGGGCGACAGAACGACATCCGGCGGCATCTCGCCCAACCGGCGGTAGTACGTCATCAGTTGATCGAATCGCTTTTCCATCAGGAAATGCGTCAACGCCCATGATTGGCCGTATGCGTACAGCGCGGCACCGTGGGTCTGGCCATGCGTGAAGATCTGGTCGCGCACGATGAAGTCAATGTCCGAATGCTGGCGGTCACGCTGCAGGTCTCGGTACGAGCTTAGACGCTGTTTGTTCACGGCCCCGATACCGCTCCACGCCGCATCGTGCGGAGATTCAAAATATGTGGCCAACCCTTCCGCAGCCCACGTGGGCGTCAGCACGTGCCGGGGCATCAGCCCTGTGTTGCCGGCCATCTGGTGCGTGGCCTCGTGGCTGACGACCTCGATGTCCGAGTTCTCCTGGACGATCTCCCACAACAAAGCGAAGGTATCCGCCATGCGCACGATGTGCTTGGTTTGCGGGGTCACGTATTCCAGCGCGGCCTCCTTCCTCTGCCGCAACTGTTCGGTCAACTGCTTCAGCGACTCGTAACTTTCGTGAGTCCCCTGGTCGAAAAACACGCTGACGTTTTCGGTCTTCGTCCAGAAACCGGCCGCGCTCCCCAGGTCGGGACTCAGCCGCTCCGCAAAGTCCGCAAAATCACGATAGTCGCTGAACAACACCGCTTTGAGCGGCTCGCGAGGAATCTCCAACTCGACGCCCTGCGAGTAGAATCGCAAAAGGAAGCTCTCATAAACGGTTTCCAGCAGTTCTAGTCGTTCGTCGGCCCGCGGCTTCGTATGATTCGGAGCCGGCTCGTCGGGCGTGTCGTGCATCAGGATGAAATGCTTGCTGGCCTTGAACTTCATGTCCCCTCTTGTCACGAATTTCCGCAACTCGGCCTCCTGTTCGGACGTTGATTCGATCGGCACGTCCATTCGCCGTTTCAAGGCGGCGACGTGCAACGCTTCGGGGTGCTGCGGGTCGATTTCCAGCACCTTGCCCACGGCTTCGTAGAATTTCGAGAGCAGACCGTGGTGCAGGCACCATCTCGCAGCCTCCATCACCTGGTCGGCGTCGTTTTGTCTGATCGCTACGCTCAGCCTCTGGGCGGCCAACGATTCGGTCGAGGGCAACTCGTGAATCCTCACGTTATCCAATGCGAAGTATAGAGTCCCAAACTTCGGATGACGGAACGTGACCGTCTTGCCCGGATTGACTGTGGTCCTGCCTTGAATAGTGATCGTCAAAGTACGAGGCGATCTAATGCGAGGTCGTGCAGTGGGAGGCGATTTAGGGGGAATCAACTGATCGAGAGGGATCGTGTACAGCACGATGTCGGCCCGTGCAGCGGCCGCGAAGTTGGCAAGCAAGAAAGCTAACAGGCAAATGCTATTCAGGCGGAGAAACATGTGCTCGAACGATCTCCCGTAGGTCCTGGCAACCAAGGTTCACTCAAGTGCCACTTTGCTTCACTTCGTGCCGGGAAAGCTGGACACGGCGGGTCCGAGATGGGAAACGTCCACCGAGTCCGCTCCGTGTATCGTGCACATCGCGCGGAACACCGATGGATCGACGTCCTCGCCCAAGTGACGCGTCGACCCGTCCGCCATCAGTACGGCAACACCCGGCTTGGCCAGCCCGCGAGATCCGAAGCCAGTAAGCGGATCGAAATACGGCTCGCGTGCGCCGCGGATCGTCGCTCCGCCGCCTTGGACCCAAGGAGCCACTATCTCGCCGCTGCCAATTATCGTGATCGTCTGGCTGGCGCCGTCCGTAATGTCTTCGCGGTCGGCTACCTCGTCGTACCCGAACACGCCAGCCCGGGGGTCACTACGAGGCAACGCGGCGGCCACCACGCGTCGGCCATCCTCGACGCCGGACATTCCCACAAAATGCGTCAGAGCCAGACCGCGAAACCGAAGTCCGGTCCAGCGATCCCGATCGTCCGCCGGATTCAGGAATGCGGGCACGACGGTCGTACACAAACGGGCATTCCGTTCGTCTGTCCAGGCCACTTGGAAATCGAATTCATTGTACAACTTGTCCTGTCCCAAATACGGCAAGAGGTTGCACATCCAACTGTATTGAGTGATCACGAAGTCTTCGCCTTCGACCGGCTGGGCACCGCGCAACGATCCCGACGACGAGTACCAACGGTCGACCGCCGCAGGCAACGGGCCGGATGAAACGGTCGGCGAAGTGGTAGTCGGCTTGGCGGACACGCCGGATGAGGCATCGTTCGATGCGATAGGAGCGCCGACGAAGACCGAGGAGTCCGACTGGCCTCCTGAGTAATCCGATTTGCGGGGCGTCCAGGTCGACGAGCCATCGTGTTGGTACGGCGTGTTGTTCTGGGCTTGCGGCGCGCCGTCGGATCGAAACGGATTCGTTTGCGGCGCGTAGCCGGAGTCGGCGGAAGGCTGGCTTGTAGATCCCGTAGCCGGTTTACGGCCAGCTATTTCCTTTGAATCGCGCGAGAGAATCGAGCTTAACACAATCACCACCAGCACGAGTCCGACCACAGCAACCGCCATCCCCATCGCCACTTTCAGCCCTATGTTTAGGCCCGTCTCTCCTCCCGAGCCTGCCTGCGTGGGGCGAGCATAGCCAGGTTGCGATACCGGTCCGCGGCCCGCAGGCGCGCCCGTGGGTGCGTAGGCACCCGTACCTTGGGCCTGAGGGTGACCGCCGGCCGGCATAGGGTTTCGTGGCGCGACCTGAGGCGAAGGAATCTGGAGAGCAACTCCGCAAGCAGGACAGGCGACCGACCTACCGGCCAACCAGTCCTGCGCCATGAACTGCTGTCCACATCGACATGCCACTGGAAAAGGCATAAAACGCCCCCCAAAACCCCTACTGTGCATTGCTACTGCGTATTGCCGTAGATTATACAGGGGCGTGAAACGTAAGGAAGGGTGGCTGTGTCTCCGTCTTCATTGGCCGCCGTTCAGCTTCGTGACTCCTGGCAATTGGGTCGCTCCGGCATCCTGTGGAACGAAATAGGGAATTGGCGTTTCGGAGAGCTTGTAAAGGAACTGCCTGAAGATACTGTCGCGGACGCTGGCTTCGTTAACTTCCTTTCCAATGACCGTCACGGAACGCGGATCGTACGCGATCTCATGCGACCAGAAAATCTGGCTTCCACCTGTGGCCAGCATCATGACGATCCGGGCATTCGTCGCCTGAACAGTTCGCCCGGTTTTGGGTCCCATGATGCCCTTTCGCTCGTACATGGTCTCGCCTTCCGACTCGCTGTAGCTCACGTACAACACAACCGGCTGGCCGTCAGCAATCGCGATGTCGTCAACGCGGAGTCGGGATTCATACATCTCAGTCAATCTGGTGACCGTGTCCTCTTTGGTTCCGAAACGAAGCTGGCCGATATCGAAATTCAGACTCACGGAGCCTCCAGGTTTCAGGTAGGGAGTCGAGCTGCCCTGTATCGCGGCCAAGCTGGACTCGATCTGAGTCCAGGGGATGGGGACAAATTGTATCGTCTTTTTCGCGTAGGGGCCGCTCTGGGCGATCCAACCTCCCGGCAACGTGCGTCGCGCAGTCAGGCGGTCGACGATGGGCAATTCTAGATTCCAGACCACGCGTCGCGTGTTTCGATCGATGACCGAGCCTCCGAACAGGCACCAACCTTTGGCACCAAGCCATTCGACCGCCGCACCACGATAGGCCGAGGCCGTTGGTGGCTTGCCAGCGATTTCCACTTGATCGGCCGGCTCGCCTTTCTCCATGTCTAACAGAAGGAGAAGCGAGTTGGTGCTCGAGTAGACGATTCCCAACTGCTTGCCATCGGGCGAATAGGACATTCCACGATAGGCACCGGTACGGTTTTCCAGGAACTGTTTGACTTCCACCTGTCCGACCAGCTTGCCATCAATCACATCGAAGACCGACAACTCGTTGTTGTGGGCCAGCGCCGCCACATAACGGCCGCCTGGGCTGACTACGAACCGATCCTTGGTGTAGCTGGTGTCGAGATCGATTTCCGCGAGGCGTTTTCCTTCCATTGTGTCAAAGACCCGCAAGAGGTAGGTGGTGCCTTGACCGATGGATCCGTACGAGTAGGCAAACAGTCGACCCGGCGCGACGAACTGAAACGTCTGCAAGTGTTTCCGAGGATGGTCGCATTCGATTTCGCACACCAGTTTCCCCGTCTGGAAGGACCAGATCTCTATTTTGGAATAGTGGTTCGAGTCGTCCGACTTGACCGCCAGTTGGCTCCCATCGGGGCTTAAGGAAAACTCGCTGCTCGCTTCGACGGCCTCTTGAATCTGACCGGCTTTCTGGCCTGTGAGTAGGTTCCAAAGTTGGACGTCGGCTCCGCCCGTGATCTTCAGTCCCAGCGCCACGAACGGGCTGGGGGTTGCCGGGAGGATCACTCTGTCGCCCTGAGCGGGAACGGGAATCGACAGGTCGATCTGCTCCGGCCAGTTCGGCGGGCTTGTCGGGCCGTCCGCCTGCACCTGCCAGGCAACGGCAGATTCTGTTGATTCTATTGAGGGTGAACTCGGCGAATTGCTCTCGGTCGGAGTCACGCTGGCGGGCGCGCTTTCAGGCTGATGTGCGCTCTCAGGCGACGACGTATCCGAAGCTGTCGAAGCAGGTGCTTTCGCTGTCTCGCTGGGCGCGGCGGCAGTTGAATCTGCCACGGCATCTTCGCCGCTAGAGGAAAACAGCATGACACCGACCAGCACAGCGATCAGCAGCAAAACCACAGCACCGCCTATGCCAAGGCACAGCAACAGGATAGTCCTGTTTCCACCTGCGGTCTGAGGCATCGATTGATGCGGCGGCAGATATTGTCCGCCCACCGGCCCCGTCGCCGGAGCAGACAAGTCGACGCCACCAATGCCGAGCGGATCGTCGGCGGGCGTCAGGTCGGTTGAAACGTTCGGAACGGTGAACACGCCGCCGCAACCTGGGCACTTGACGCGTTTGCCCGCCAAATCGGCTTTGGCCTGAAACGACTTCCCGCATTGGCATCTGGCCACTATGGACATGAAGACATTCTCCCTTGGTTCTATGGAGGTTCTCTTCGTTTAACGGCAAGCCGAAGGCGTCGGCGCCGCAAAGCTCATGGAGACCCCAAACGCAGTCGCCTTCGGCTTGCCGTTAAACGACTACGCCTACGAAGTTGCGTCAGTTCAATTCCCGCCGTCAGCTTTGCGGCGAGCCTCTGCAAGCAAACCTCGGCAATCCCGCAAGTAGCCGTCGATGTCCGTGTTCTCGATCGCATGTTCCAAGTGCGTGGCCGCCGGTTCGAATTCGCCGGTCGCCAAAAAGACCTCACCCAGATGCCGATGCCAGAAGTGACTCAACAACTTGCTGCGAGTCTCCGGTTCTGCGGCGATCGCCTTTTTCGCGGCAGCCAGGGCTTTGTCATTCGCTCCGTTCTTGAGCCAAGCAGACGCAGCCTCCTTCCAGTGCCATGCGGCCAGATTCTCGTCCAGCGGAGCGATTTTCTCGTACAATGCCGCACTCTCATCGTACTTCTTCTGCCGTACAAGCTGCATGGCCAGTTTGGCGCTGGTCGGGACGTCCAACGGCTTGTCGCCATCCAACGCCATCATCCTCTGCAGCAATTCGGCGGCGCGTTTCGCGT
Source organism: uncultured Pirellulaceae bacterium (assembly GCA_964617665.1). Classification (GTDB taxonomy): domain Bacteria; phylum Planctomycetota; class Planctomycetia; order Pirellulales; family Pirellulaceae; genus JADHUC01. Next base: position 28,072 of record CAZUAH010000033.1, on the reverse strand, counting down.
CGGGTTTCGCCCTGTCATAGACTTCGCTGAGTATGTACAGCGATGCGCGGTCCTTGGGGTCCTTCTTCAGCACGCTCTCGTGTCGCGAGACGAGACGGTCGAGTTTGCCGCGTTGGTACATGAAACTGACCAAATCGCGACGAGTTAGCGACCGTTTCGCATCGCTGTCGGTATGGCCGATGATGAACTCGCATGCTTCGACCATCTTGTTTTCGCCCGCCAGCCTTCGATATATGGGCCTGAGCGATTCGTAGATCCTGACCTTGAAGGCGTCATCGTCCGTCAGCTTCAGAGCCGCTTCGAATGCTTTCCGCCTGGCGGCAGAGTCCCCTCTCATCCCTGCTCGCCACGCTTCTTCGGCGCTCCGGTATTTGCTGTGCTTCTTGGCACCTGACGTTTCCGCGGGCGTCGAAGTCTCGGCCTCAGCCGGCTTTGCCGCTGGATTGGCTGCTTCGTCGCTCGGCTCAGTGGTTTCCGAATCTTCCGCCAGCGTATTGTTGCCGGTTGCGGCCAAGGACGCGGGAGATTCTGGCTCACTGGCCCGTACCTCGTCGGCCCACGAATCCGGCGTCGCTCGTAAAGTGAAAAACGACAGACTGAATACCGTTGCGATCAGCAAACCTGATCCGACGGTGCTCCAAGCGGTCGGGCAATCCGTCTTCACGCGAAAACCGTCGTCCAACAGCATGGCGATTCTCCTTTTCAATGAATGAGGACGTTCCCAGAGTCCTAACGTAGCTGTCATCAACCTGGACCGATCGGCGGCATTCGTGCGGAACCAATGCAGTAGGACTTCCGCGTAGTCAGCCACATCACAACGCTCGCCGGCAGCGGCGTCGGCCAGCAGTTCCTGGTCGATTTGCACGCGTCTGCGAAGCGCCCAATACAGCGGATGAGCGTACAGAATCAAGGCAAGGCACCGCATCAGAGCCAGCAGTCTAAGGTCGCCATTGCGGATGTGAGCGCATTCGTGGGCCAACGCGGCCTCCAAGGCGACTCGTGACTCGGCAGCCGAGAACCGTTTGGGCAAGATAATGTCCGGCGCAAAGCAGCCAACGGCCACAGCTTGGTTGACGCGATTACATATCATCACTCGCGTCGACACGGGTCGGTCGCCAACCATGCGATCGAGTACCGATTGGATCGACTCGGAGGCGTGTCGAGCGATCAACCGCAAACGCATGGTCAGGATCACACCCATAGCTAGCCATATTGCCACTAGGGCCGTTCCGAGAAGAAAGCCGCGTATCACGGTCGAGGTCAGTCGCTGTGCGACGCCGACATTGGCTAGATTGTTGTCGTCTTCGACTGTTCGCCCCGTCGCGGGTACATCCGCGATCGAATCGGCAACGGGCGTCGTGGCGGCGTATTCCTCGGGCTTGATCGATTCCGATTCCACGCGATCTGCGAGCGTGTTCTCACCCCCGGCAATCTCTGGCGAGCTGTTGGCAATATCAGGTGAAGGGCCGAGTGCAGAGGCGAATGGCAGCGAAATCCGCGGCCACACGGGAGCGGCGGTAATGACAGCCAGACACAGCAAACCTGCGACAGTCGCTCGGCTGAGTGCCATCCGCTGCGCTGGCTGCCGCACCAGTCTCATCAAGCCTGCCGTGACGAGTAACAGTAACGTGGCCAACAGGTAATAGTCGGCCAGCCAGATCGCAATTCCTCTCATCCAACCGTCCATCACGATTACCCCTTGTTCCGATCCGAGCGGCTACGCTGCTTGTACTCGGAAATCATCGCTTCAAGCTCGTCGATTTCCTTCTCGCTCGGCTGACGCGCCTCCATGGCCCGCACCAAATACTCGTCCATCGCGCCGTCAAACACTTGATCGAGAAAGGTATGCGCCAAATCGCGGAACGTCTGTTCACGCTGCACTTTAGCCGAGTAGCGATATGCCTTGCCTTCGGCAGAATGCTCGACAAAGCCCTTGCGTTCCATCGTCTGTAGCAGGCTCAGAACCGTTGTGTAAGCCAGTTGGGTATCACACGCGTGGAGTTCGTCGTAGATCTCGCGAACCGTCGCATGACCGCGGTCCCAGAGGATTTTGAGCAAGTCGAGTTCTCGTTCGGTTGGCTTGCCTTCCGGCATAGTCCGCCTCGCAAAGTACAGGGATAAGGGACGCGCGAAACGGGACACCATTGGGCACCCGTCACGCGCCATCTACTATCCGCCTAGTAGGAACTGCATGCATCCTACTAGGCGTCTAGTAGAAGTCAACATCCAGTTCACAGATTTCTTGCAGAAATTCCGCGCCGCAAAATGTGTCGGCTGGCCACTATACTAAAGGAATGACGAATCGGTGCCCCCAGCGAACAGACGAAGAGTCCAATGACGGTCTTGTTTCGGACCGCCAACTGCTTGGACAGTTCGTCAAACACAATGACGAACGTGCTTTTGCCGAGCTGGTCTTTCGTTACGGCGGTCTGGTGCTGGATGTCTGTCGTCGGATTCTGCGGGACGAACACAGCGCCGAAGACGCGTTCCAGGCGACCTTCCTGGTGTTGGCTCGGCGAGCGTCGCAGATTCGCAGCCGTTCGTCGCTGGCCAGCTGGCTTTATGCAGTGGCCTATCGTACTGCCTGCCGTGCCAACGTGAAGCGGCACCGGCGTCGGGAAGAAGAACTACGGGGCAACATAATGGCGGCCGACGACATACTGGCTCAAGTCGCAAACAGATACGAGCAGCAATTGCTGGACGAGGAACTCAACAGCCTGCCGTCGAAATATCGCGAGCCCTTGGTGCTTCGTTACCTCTTGGGCAAATCGAACAAACAGGTGGCTTCCGAGTTAGGACTACGTGTCGGTGTCGTCGAAGGTCGAATCAAGCGAGGCAAAGACCGCTTGCGAGTAAGGTTGATGAAACGAGGTGTCAGCTTGATACCGGCACTGGCTGCCGTTGCCGTATCATCGGCCACGGTCGAAGCCGCGACGGTAGATTCACTGGTTGGCACCACCGTGCAGGCCGCCGCCACGTATCGCGGCGGTGGCGGGTCAGAAGGGGGTTGTTCTGAAAGTGCATTACAACTGGCTGAAAAGGAGCTTGCTACTATGAGTACATCGACAGTCGCAACATCTAGCGTGGCCACAGCATTCGTCGTTGTGGGACTCACCGTGGCTCTGGCAGGAGCTGCGGCCCAGCAGCCCGCGCAAGACGAAGGTTCAAGGAACGTGATCGTAACCACACAGTCGCCTCCAGTAGCCTCGTCGCCCGATGGCCAAATACCCGTCCAATTGGCCGTGGCCGAGACGGCAGACGATTCGGCTTCATATGGCGGTGAACTTGACATGGTCGACCAGCGAACGGCGCGCGACAAGATGCTTCGCGACAGGTACGACGTGATCGACTTCAAAGAGCGGTCGATCACAGAGGAAAAAATACAGGCAGCCTTGGACGAAGACACTCATCTTGAATTCATCGAAACGCCGCTCGAGGAAGTGGTCGAGTTCCTGAAAGACCAGCATGTCATACCTATCGAATTCGACACCAGGGCACTGGACGATTGTGGAATTGGAACCGACACCCCGATCACTCGGAACCTGAAGGGAATCCGTCTGCGATCGGCCTTGCGGCTAATCCTCGATGATCTCGGATGTACCTACATCACCAAGCACGAGACGCTGATGATCACAACGTCCGAAGCCGCGGATGCTCATGTCGAGACGCACGTGTACAGTCTGCACCGGCTGGGCGACGTCGATTCTGAAGCACTCGCCAAGGTGATTCAGAGCACAATTCGCCCCGACACCTGGCGAACGAGCGTGTCGTCAGACGAAACGTCACCAGACGACGGCAAAACACAGCAGAATCCTCGACTGGCTACCGTCGAGGCTATGCCGGGCGGTCTGGTGATCAAGCAAAGCCAGCACGCGCACGAAGAAGTCATGGACCTACTCATCCAGCTGGAGCGGCTCGGCACAAGCATGAAAATGTTGCAGAAGGTCTCGGACGATTATTGACCTCGACCGGGAACTCGTCGATCATTGAGCGGTTGGCAAGACGCATCACCGCAGAATGAGCGACATCATGGCAAAAGATCGTTTACGAAGACGTGGTTTCCTGCAACGTACGGCCGCCGCGGGTGCAACATTGGCCGCTGCATCACTCGCTGGCGGCGACGAGTCGCAGGCTTCACAGCCGGACGCCACCACAGGCACAGGCGATACTCTTCGAAACGAAGCCGATGTATTGGTCATCGGCGGCGGAACGGCCGGTACGATTGCCGCCATCCAAGCGGCTCGGGCCGGGGCGCGCACGGTTCTGGTTGAGCAAGGCAGTCAACTGGGCGGCACGATGACTGTGGGCGGCGTGGCCTTCCCGGGATTGTTCCACGCGTGGGGCAAGCAGATCATCTCGGGCATTGGCTGGGAATTGGTATGTAAGGCGGTCGAAACGGATGGCGGCACGTTGCCCGATTTCGACACACCGCCGCGACGGCATTGGCACCATCAGGTGCTGATCAATCCAAACGTATATGCCGTGCTGGCCGAAGAGGCGTGTGTCGAAGCTGGCGTGACGATCTGTTACTACGAATTTCCCCTGTCGGCTCAGGCGACGGAGGACGGCTGGTGTGTCGACACCGTCGGCCCGGGCACTCGGCGACGAATCATCTGCGGGCAACTCATCGACTGTACCGGCGGAGCAGATGTGGTGGGTATGCTGGGTCTACCTCGGTTGCGCGAACAAGAGACTCAACCGGGTTCGATGTTGTACAAGTTCGGCGAGGAGTTTCAGGCTGGCCGCGAGCGATTGAGTGCCGTGTATGTCCACGGCGCAGACTCGTCGAATTCCGTAACCAGGACGCGAGCGAACTTGACCGGACGCCGTGAAATCCTCCGTCGCCTGCGCGCACGCCAAGCCAGCGACGAGAAACACGCACGCTTGGTGCAGATCCAGCCTGAAGCGGCCTTTCGGGAAAGCTATCGCATTCAAGGCGAAGTGGTCATAACTCACGAGGATTACGTGACGGGCCGGGTTTTCGAAGATGCGATCAGCTATGCCTTCTACCCCGTCGATTTGCACACGCGAAGCGGCGTCCGACCGAAACAGCTCGACGAGGGCATTGTGCCCACCGTGCCTCTGCGAGCATTGGTACCGAAGGCTAGCCAAAGGCTGATGGTGGCGGGCCGTAGTATCAGCAGCGACCGTCTGGCGAATTCCGGTCTTCGTGTGCAGGCCACGTGCATGGCAACCGGACAAGCGGCCGGTGCCGCGGGTGCGTTGGCTGCTCAACGCAAGTCGACACCGCTTGACATCCCGCTTGATGCGATTCGCGAATTGCTGCGGCAAAATGCCGCCATCGTTCCGCCAGTAACCTGAACAAATCGCATTCGACGACCTTCCCGCTCGCATGATAGACGTGACGCGAGCGGTGTGTCGTACTTCTAACAGTCCACGTCTCACACGCACGCCCACTTTCAATTACAATCGTATGCGACCGACCGAAGTTGCTATCCCAAGAAGGAGTATTCCATGACCAAGATCACTCGCCGTCGCTTCATCCGTAATTCGCTTGCAGCCGCAGCCGCTGTGTCCGCCGCTCCATACATTGCCAGGGCCCAGAATGCGAACGAAACGCTCGGCGTGGCCGTGGTTGGCGTCCGCGGGCGTGGCGGCAGCCACATTGGCGCATTCCAAGGCGATTCGCGTACGACCATTCTGTACATCGTCGATGCCGACGAGAAAGTGGGCCAGAACCGCTGTGAACAAGTGGCCAAGAAGCAGAAGGGTGTCAAGCCGAAGTTTGTTCGCGATATGCGAGAAGCGTTCGACGACGATGCGGTCAACATCGTAAGCACGGCAACGCCGAACCACTGGCACGCGCTGACCGGAGTCTGGGCGATGCAGGCGGGCAAAGACGCGTACATCGAAAAGCCCATTTCACACGACATCGCCGAAGGTTCCGCACTGGTCGCCGCGGCGAGCAAGTACGGCCGCATGTGTCAGGTCGGTACGCAATGCCGATCGAACCCGGCGATTCAGAATGCGGTGAAGTTCATCGAAGACGGCGGTATCGGCGAAGTAAAACTCGCACGCGGGCTGTGCTACAAGCGGCGCAAGTCCATCGGCTCGAAAGGCGACTATCCGATCCCGGCCGAAGTCGACTTCAACCTCTGGTCCGGCCCCGCTCCGTTCACCGCCCCGAAGCTCACGCGCGAACGATTCCACTACGACTGGCACTGGCAACGCATGTACGGCAACGGCGACTCGGGCAACCAGGGGCCGCATCAGACGGACATTGCCCGCTGGGGACTTGGCGTCGACACGCATCCCAGCAGCGTTATCGCGTACGGCGGCCGTCTCGGATATCAGGCCGAACGCGGCGACGACAGCTACGTAGACGCCGGCGACACGGCGAATACGGAAGTCGGGATCTACGACTACGGCGACAAGTGCATGGTGTTCGAGACTCGCGGTCTGTCGGTCAACGATTCGGCTGACGAAGAACTCAACAAGCTGTTCCAGAGTACCAAAGGTAACAAAATCGGCGTCGTCTTCTACGGCAGCGAAGGATACCTTGTCCAGAAGACCTACACACAGTGCATCGCCTACGACAAAGACTTCAACGTGATCAAGGAGTTCGGCGGCGGCGGCGACCATTTCAAAAACTTCATCAGCGCGTGCATCAGCCGCAACGCCGACGAACTAAACTCCGATGCATGGGAAGGCCATCTGTCCGCAGCGCTGGCCCACTTGGCCAACGTCTCTTACTACCTGGGCGAGGACAATAGAGTGTCGCCCGAGGAAGCCAAGAGTGCCCTGGCCGGCATCAAGAGCCTGGATGACGACGACGCCACTCTGCAGCGCACGCTGATGCACCTGAGCGACAACGGCGTCGATTTGGCCAAGTATCCGATTTCCATGGGACCGCTGCTGAAGTTCGATCCCGAAGAGGAGGTATTCCCCGACTCGCCTGAAGCCACGGCAATGGTCACTCGCGAGTACCGCAAAGGCTTTGTCTGCCCCACGGCCGACAAGGTCTGAAGGGCGAGCAAGAGAAGTGGTGAATTTAACCCGGCTTCGCCGGGGGCTGGGGGTGGCCGGGGCTGGACCGAAGGGAAGCCCCGGTAGCTCGAACCGGGGTTTCGCTACTCGCTCCAACCCCGGCCACCCATCCAACGAAACTTGCTCAACCGTCTCAGAATAACAAATTTCCATTGGATCTAGGTCGGTCCCGTCCGGCAGACGGGACCTACTGGAGAGCCCTCTATGATTCGTAGCATGTCACGACCGATTCTTGCCACAATCGTTTCGTGCGTCCTCATCACGACGCGCACCAACGCCGAACCACCATCGGCGAACAAAGCCTTTGCCACGATCGGGCCGGCGTTGGTGAAGGGCAACTACCATCAGTATCCGCCGTTTTACAGCACGGTGATCGCTCCGCATGCGGTCGTTGCTCGAGACACGGTGTTCTGCGCCTTTCAGAATACCAAGGGGCAGCCGGTTACGATGGCCTACGACATCAAAGGCCAGACGTGGAGTGCGCCGGTTCTTGCCTCGGAATTCGGCCTGGGCAAAGACGCGCACGGCAACCCCTCGATTTGCATCGACCGGCGGGGCCACATTCACATCTTCTACGGTTGTCATGGCAGACAAATGCGATATGCGCGTAGCACAAAGCCCTACGACATCCGCACATGGGACGAGCGACCGGCACCGACGCCTCGTGCAACCTATCCCCAGAGCATGCTGATGTCCGACGGCAGCATCTGTCTGTTCTATCGGGCCGGCGGACACATGGAGCCCTGGACAATGCGACAGTCGGCGGACGACGGTGACACCTGGTCGGAGCCCGAAAAGGTCATCGAGATGCGCCTTGCACCGCCCGACCGCTTGGCTGCGGCCTACTGCAGCTTTCATCCGGGGCGAGAAGGAAAAACTGTGCATTGCTTCTGGGTGCACAAGGACGACAACGCCGCTCGGGTGAAAGGCGATCAGAAGCATCCGTGGCGCCCGTTGAAGTACAAGGGACTGCACGAGGCCGTGTACCGTTACAACATGTACTACATCGTTCGTGATGAACGGGGAGTCTGGCAAGACATCGAAGGCCGAGACGTCGAGCTTCCCGTGAGCAAGGCATTCGCCGATGAACACTGCCTGGTATTCGATTCGGGCGATGAGCTCACGAACATCGGCAGGCCCATGGTGGATGCTCAGAACCGTCCCTACGTTTCTTTTCGCTACGGCGTTGGCAATTGGAAGGCAAGCAGCCGTACGATTGTCCCGTGGCGCACCATGTTTGGCAGTTTTGAATCAGGCAACTGGCACGTTCAGAGAGAGCTGCCCGAGGATTGGCCTGAAGAAGTGAGGACGCACGCTATCGGCAGCGGCGCGGCCGCGTATGGCGACCAATCCGAGGGTCTGTGGTTCATCTACTACCGCACCGACCGTTTCAATCCAACTGCGGCGACAACGATCTATCTGGAGCACGAAACGCTCGGTTTCGCTGTTCGCAAAGGCGGGCCTGTCAAGTTGCCGTAATCGGCAAGAAAAATGGTCTCAATGAAAACACTGCAACGGATCCTGTCTTTCGTCCTTCTACTAGCTTCCTCATCTACCCATGCGGCGGATCTGACGATCGGCGAGCAGCGATTTCGCCAAGCCATTGGGCGCGATTGCCCCGTTGTTCGACTGTGGCCCGACGGCAAGGTGCCGGATGAACCGAAGCCGTTTGGCGACGAGGTATTCAAGACGACTTATCGCGATCGCGAAGGTTTGCTGATCATCTCGAATGTCACCAGGCCGTCGATGACGATCGTTTCACCGCCGGTCGACAAGAATACGGGCGCTGCTTTGGTACTCTGTCCCGGCGGCGGATACGGAAGTCTGGGCTGTGGACCCGTTGTAGAGACCGCGAAATGGATGAACCAGCGTGGCATCACCGTCGTGTTGCTGAAATACCGCGTTCCCAAGCGGCACCATGACTACCCCATGAACCATCAACCGCTGCAGGACGCGCAACGGGCCATCGGAATCCTGCGTGACCGTGCGGCGGAGTGGGGGATTGCGCCGAACAAGATCGGGATCGGTGGTTTCTCTGCCGGAGGGCACCTTGCAGCGTCGCTGGCGATCAATCACAAGGAACGGTGGTATGAGTCGATCGACGATTTCGACCGTGTCAGTTGCCGGCCTGATTTTGCCGTGTTGCTGTACCCCGCGTATCTGACCGATCCGATCATGTCGCGCAAGCGCGACGCGAAGCTGCACTATGATCGAATCTCGAAGGACGACACCCCGCCCACGTTGATCGGAATCACTCGGCCCGACAAATTCACGTTCGGTTCGATCGAATACTATTTGGCGCTAATGGAGGCTGACGTTTCGGCCGAACTGCACGTCTATCCCGACGGCGGGCACGGCGGCGCGATCGCGAAGTACCCTTTTGGCGAATGGGCCGGCGAGTGCCATCGGTTCCTGGGCGATCATGGAATAATCGACGCGCCGGCACCACCCCAGTCACATGCCTATAAAGCCAAGTCGCTGCCCGACGTCGCGCCGAGCGATGAACTCACTCTTGGCGATCAGCGGCTCCGACAGATTCTTGGCCGTGATTGTCCTGTTGTCCCCGTATGGCCCGACGGCACTGGGCCGGATGAAACGTTAGAACGGGGGCCGGAACTCGTCACGGCTCGATCGCGCGGCGGCAATGCGCTGAACATCCGCAACGTGACGCGATCGTCATTGACGGTTGTTCAGCCGACGGAAAAGGAGGCAACGGGCAAGGTGGTGATTGTGTGCCCGGGCGGCGCGTACAACGGGCTGGCAGCGGAACACGAGGGGGCGCGAATCTGCCAGTGGCTGAACGAACAGGGAATAACGGGGATCCTGCTCAAATATCGTGTCCCGCGACGCGGCGGCGATTCCCCCAAACACCATCACGCCCTTCAGGATTTGCAGCGGTCAATGCGTATCGTCCGGGCAAAGGCCGACGAATGGAATATCGACCCGTACAAAGTGGGAATCTGCGGGTTCTCAGCGGGCGGCCATCTGTGCACGACGCTCTGCACGAACTTCGCCACCGATGCGTACGAACCAGTCGACGATGTTGACGAGCAGAACTGCCGTCCCGATTTCGCCCTGCTGGTCTACCCGGCATATCTGACCGAACCCAGTGATTCGAACGACGTCGATCCGTTGTTGAAGGACCTCCGACGCAACGCGACACCGCCTATGTTCATGGCCATTGCACGAAACGACCGTTTCACGCGCGGAATGCTGAACTTTTACCTGGACGTTCGCGAAGCCCGCATTCCGGCCGAGTGTCACGTGTACGCAACCGGCGGCCACGGTGGCGGGATCGACCCGATCTCCTATCCCACCTCCGAATGGCCAAACGCCTGCCGCCGCTGGCTCGGCGACCTGGAACCGGAACTGAATCGGCTGAAGCAGAAGGCTTCGCGTAGAAAAGACCAATCGAAATAGAATTCTCGTTCAATCCAAGACTGGCGAGGGTGACACCATGTTGACGATGTTGCGAACCGTCCTTTTCTTAGTTGTCATTTCTGGCATGCTATTGGCATCGACCTGCCCGGCCAGCCAGCAAGATCCACCGGACGATTCCGCTCTACCGCGCGTTTTGTTGATCGGTGATTCGATTTCGATTGGCTATACCCGGCCAGTGATCGAGTTATTGAAAGGCAAGGCGGAAGTGCATCGCGTTCGGGGAAATGCAGGACACACTGGCATGGGGCTGGCTGGTTTACCCAAGTGGCTGGACCCGAAGAATGGCCGGTGGGACGTGATCCATTTCAATTGGGGGCTGTGGGACCTGTGCTATCGAAATCCAGAATCGAAGACCCAGGGACGTCGCGACAAAGTCCACGGCAAGCTCACTCACACGCCAGAACAATATCGAGAGAACCTGCAGAAGATCGTTGCCATTCTCAAGAAGGCCGACGCCAAACTGATTTGGGCCTCGACGACACCGGTTCCCGAAGAGGAAGCCGGGCGCAAGGTGGGCGACGATGTGGTCTACAACCGTGTTGCTGCGGAAGTGATGAAAGAGCATGGCATCCCGATCAACGATCTGCACGCGTTGATGGTGCCCCACATGAAGACCATGACAACCGCGCCCGGCAACGTTCATTTCACGGAGGAAGGCTCCAAGTTGCTCGCCAAAAAGGTGGTCACGGCGATTATGGACGCACTCGGGGATGACTAGCGGCATAAGAACCGCCACCGGAGTAGAGTCAATCCGTTTCTCTGTCGTCAGGCAATCGCTGCAGACGAACACGAAATCCGTTCAGCAAGCGATTGACATACTCCGGACTGGCGGCGCGCGACGGGTCGTAGGTAAGCACGTTTTTGTATAGGGCCGCCGCTTTCCCCCATTCCTTACGACGCTCGTAGATGTCGCCAAGCAATTCTGCCGTTTCAACTTCGAGCGTGCCCTTGACGTATTCCGTATCACGAAACGCTTCCAAGTATTTGACCGCTTGGTTTTCCTTTCCGACGCCGAGCCACAACTTGCCGATTTCCCGAAACGGCAAGGCTCGTCGTGTTACGAACCAAGCGTGCGTGCCGTCCTTCATGCTGTCACGAGCCAGCTCCCAACACTCGACCGCTTTCTCGATCTGTTTCTCGCTTGCGTACCAGCGTGCTAGTTCCTGATAGATGGCATAGCGGGCTTTGGGGTTGTCCGTCTTCTCCAGTTCGCTTTCCAGCGTCTCGACCATCTCGTCGGTCCTCTGGGCTTCACGGTACACCCACGTCAAACGAGCGTAGGCGTAATCGAAATGCACAGCGTAGTCGTCGCGGTCGCGGTTGGCATCCAGCCACCGGCGGATCAGCGTAATTGCTGTATCGGGGTCCTTCTTCTCACCGAAAACAAAGGCCTGGGCAATCGCCGAAGGTTCCGGAAGGTCCTTTCCCGGCGTGTCGAGCCGCCATACGCACAGTTTGACGTCGCCGTTTGCCTTGACCCACGCTGTGGGTTGTCTCTCTGTACCGAAACAGCCGGCGGGCATGCGATTCAACAGTACTTTCACTTCAAAACGTCCGTGCATGCCGTTCTTCTCCAACACGGCGAGCACGGCGTCGTCAGGGATCTCGAAGACCTTTTCGAAGGCTTCACGAGCCAGCTTTTCGGCAGTCTTCGCGTCATTCACTTCCTGGCCGGTGCGATCTTGGCCAAAGGCAAACGTCGCCGCAGCCAGAGCCACCGCCCAGCAATTCGCAAGAAAGCACCTTCGCATTGTTGGATCTCCCATGAAGATGATCCGCCCGGTCTCTCATTGTTCCATCCACGATAGTATAACTGTATTTGTAACCTATCAAGGAAAGCCCGCCGAATCAGCGGGTTTGCTTGGTCAAGTGACGGTTGAAGACGCCGGATGCGCGAACGCGGATCGACGGGGCATCGCGTCGGATCGTCTCTTGTCGGGTGTGGTTGAAGTTACTCGGCGCGCCCCATACATACCACTCGGCCATCGGCGGCGGAATAGATCAATCGGTTGGACACGGCGATCAGCCCGTCGAAGACGGGAGGGGAGTCGAGTGTATACGCGGCCAGTCGCTCTCCCGTGCTGGCGGAAACGGCCCATAGCAAGCCGCCGGCGTGCCCTTGCCAGACGGCTGTTGGATCTTCCGCGGACAACGGGTTCTTCGGGCCGGCAACGAATAGTGTCTTGTCTGCCAATACCATGGCGCGAACGTGGAGCTCGATCCGTTGTTGCCAAGCGAAGACCTCCGCGACGGGATCCCGGCGGGGATCGAGTGACATGTCCTGGACGAACAGGCGATATTCTGCCCCGCCGGCCCCCTCGGACCCCGCGTGGCTGCCGCCGTGTCGGCGATAGTCGTCGCGCCCGAATCCATAGACCTTGGTGCCGTCGACCACCAGCAACCGCCCGCTCGGGTACAGATGGGCCATGTTGGGCCATCCTCCGTATCCGCTGTACATGATCGAACCAACAGCCCAGTAGGCGCGGTGCCACCACGAGTCGTCCAGGAATCCCGCCGGGCTGTGAAGATGCGGCACAGTCTCGTCTTGTGGGGCTCCCCGAAGGGTGAACCGCAGGTGACGCATGAAGACCGAGTTGTCTTGGGAAGAGAGTATGTCATTCAACGCGCCGGGCATGCTGATGCCGGGGCGTCGGCGGGATTCATCGGCGTCCGCGGTAGGCCCGAACCGTCTTCCGGAGGTTGGCTGGGGAAGAGGATGTGGTTGCTGCCCGGTTTCGGGGTCACGGCTGTCGATCAACGTGCGCGAGATTTCTCGTCCGCTCTGGGCGTCGAGACGAACCAGTACGATTCCGCCATCCAAGTAGCTGGATCGCCCGGCGCTGGCATAGACTACCCCCTGCTGGGAATCGAGGCCGGGCAACACCAGAACACTCCCGTGGACCGGCCAGGCGGATTCGAGTCGCCCGTCGGCAACAATCAGGCGGTCCACCGGGGCCGCGCGGTAGCGCCAAACGAGCACACCATCGTCGGCGCGAAGACAATACACCCAGCCATCGGCCGAGCCGAACAGGACTCGCCCACTCCAAATCGTCGGTGGCGAATCCACACGGCCGCTCGTCCTGAATTGCCACAGTTGCCTACCGCTCTGCGCGTCAAGAGCATGGACTGAATATGTGTCGACCGAAGCCACATACACACGTCCGTCAGCGGACACTGGCGCCGTGAGCGGTGCCTCCAACCGTGATTCCCAAGCCGGTTTCAGGTCCGACGGGACGCCCGCCGCCGTTGTTCCGCTCCGCCCCGCATCGTGCCGATAGGTGGGCCAAGATGAAGGCTGGAGGCTGGAGACTGAAGGCTGAAGGTCAAATGTACCGTATGCAGGGCCTTTTTCTATACGCGCCTCGCCCTTCGACTCTTCAACTCCTTCAGCTTTCGAATCCTTCCGTGCTGCCAGTGCATGGAACGAATTCAATTTGGCAAGGACAAAGCACGCACAAGGGTGCGGTGGAACGTACAGCAGCCCATTGCATGGAAGGATGCCGTATTGGCATTCGCCACGGATCCAGTGATTCGGAATTGCCACGCCGTTTTGGACGTCAACGAATTCCACCCCACTGCGGCCGGTGATTAGATAACGCTGCGTCGCTTTGTGGCGATAGCAGCGTGCGTGGCCCATCAGCGGTTCGTAGAACTGCTGATCGCGTGGTCGCGTGCGACTGATCTCGCCGGTGTGCGGGTCGCGCCCGTGGAGTATGCCCGGATCAGCAGCTCTCACCAGATCGCCTGTCCAAACCAACCCACCGGCCACCAGCACATCGACCGGCGAGTTGAAGCTCTCGCGGCAAGGAGCGGACCAAAGAAGCCGACCGGTGTCGGCCGAGAACGCGATCAACTCGCCAGGCTTCGCCGTGACCGTGTGATGATAGGTCGCCGTCCAGTCCACCTGCGGCCCAACGTCTTCGGCCGAGGTCTTCGGTGCCCCGCGGTCGGCCGAAAGCACCACCCCGTCATACACGACCAGCGTCGACGTCGTCCACGATGGTCGTCGTCGGCTGACCGGACGATCGGCTCGCCAGATCTCACGACCGTCTTTGGCATCGAGACAGATCACGTGGTCCGTGTTCTGAAAGAACACGCGGCCCTGCGCAACGGCCAGCGTGGTCGGCATCGCGTAGCCCACTTCCTCCGCGGCCTTGTTCCAGAGGGTGCGGCCGCTATCGGCGTCTACGGCCATCACTCGTGTTCGTGCCCGCACCTCCTGGTAGATGGGCAGACCGTGCTCCTTGGTCAATTTGGTGCGGCGTGTTAGGTCATCGGGATTTTCCGGCGATTCCTCGCCGATCACCAAGTAAAGCACGCCATCGCAGCAGACGATCTCCTGCGCATTTTCGGTCTGGTCGTATTGTCGGAGGGTCTTTCCTGTGGCCGCGTCCAGGCCGACGACAGGTTGGCCGTAACCCAACGTGACGTACACGCGATCGCCGACGGCCACAAGCCGGCGCGGCAAGTCCGTCGGGCCGCTGCGGAACCCACGCAGATGCCACTCCCACGACTCGATGGGCCGCTGCCAAAGCTGCACTCCGTTGAAGGCATCGCGAGCCACCAAGGTCCATTGCGGCGGCATGGCCACGGAAGCGATCGGGCCTCTGTCCAGGATGCAAAACAGACGCCCGCCAGCCGAGACTGCCGCACTCAGACTTGCCAAGTGCTCGTGACTTCGCGACCATCGCGGCGGACAGACCCACTGCAAACGTCGTGGCGGTCCGACCACTGAATCGTCGGCCACCGCATTGTTGTCGGGAGCGTGAAGATAATGCGTCCACTCGTCCGTCTCGGCGGGGATCGGCTTTGCGAACATCACAAGACCGTCGCCGATGCGGGATACGGGATGTGCGATACGGGATAACCATGCTTCGTTTCCCTTCTCCACTACAATCCCCACTCCGCGAGGAGCCAGAATGCGCAGGATCTCGTTTTCCGCATCCCGAGCCTCGCATCTCGCCTCTACCACAACCAGATTCACCAAGTTGTCGGCGTATGGCAACCGATGGCCCAACCAAAAGTCAACCGTGACGTCCCCGTAAAGGCCGAGGGATTGGATATGGGCGCGAGCCTGTTTGGTTTTTTCGGGGTCGCGATCGAGGCCATGGACGAGATGACCTTCATCGGCGCGGAGTGCCGCGGTGAGCCGGCCATCCCCACAACCAACATGGACGACCAATCCGCCACGGACGCCGCTGGCCTGCAGAATGCCCCGCGCTTCCGGGACGGGCTGCCCCTCGCTGGCCGTTGCCCGCTGGCAATACGCCAACAGGACGCCGACAATCACGGTCGTCATCAGTCTGATCGAGTGTTTCATCGCCAAACGTCCTTTGGTATGTGCGGTTAGAATTACTTCGTTCGCTTGAAGGTGAGCATGGACGCTTTTACTTCCTGCGTTCTTTCGGCGGTTGCTTCTGAACTCGGAAGCATCGCCGACACCGCAAATGAGCCTTCGCTGTCAATGCAAACGAGATAGAACGCGATGATCTTCTCGCCGCAGATTCGTGCGGTGTATTGGCCAGAGCGGGCCTCGATCCCACCAAATCGGCCTCGATGGACCTCGCCGAACTCTACTTCCTCCAGACTCCGTTGGATCGCGTTCTTCATCCCTTTGACTGTCTTGTCCAAAGCGGATGAGGACGGCTTGGCAAACGGAGTTAGTCCAACGGACAAGTTCCTCAGGCTCGGAAACGTTCCTCCTGGCGTCCACCCATAGTTGTAAATTCCGCGATCGGTCATGCGCGGCGGATTCGGTCGATTCGCCTTCTTCAAGTCGCGTGGTGGCCTGATGCTAATCTGTGAGTCAGCGAATCTCTCTCCCAGGCGCGCAACGACATTCTTGTCCGGAGTCCACACCGGAAGCTCATCGCCGTTTTGCGCGGCGGTCGAGCCCACAGGTAGAATGCAACACGCTGCAGCAAGAGTGAGATGACTCGGATGGATCAGATTCACGAGAAGTGCCTTTTGACGTCAGCGATAACCGCGCGCGATGGGATTTGTTTTTCGATATTGTCCATGTCGAGCCTGCATGCCATTCCGTGACGTAGTGAAGACCGAGCCACAATAAGCCGCCGGCAGGAGAGCCGCGACGTCAGCGCCTCAGCGGTCATGCTTCTGCGCCTCCACGATGTCGCAATGTGCGAAGTAATGAACGCTGTTTTCTTCGCCTTCGTTAATGAAACGCGCCACTTTGTTCAGCGGCATTGACATCCTGTCGTGATCGTCGACAAGAAATGCGCACGTTGGGGTACTGCGCTCGGGGATCAAGGATTGCATGTCCGGATGATCCGGCATGTAGTCGTTGTAGTCAATCCAGCGGTAATGGTTATTCGTTTCGTTGCGAATCACTTCTCCAATGTAGGCACCGCCATATAGAACCGTGTTGTGCCATTCTTGTTCGACGATTCTTGTCTTATTGTGATGCAAATACGACAAGTATGCGTCTACATGTTTCAGGCTGGCGAGAGTCAGATCCATCGCATCGCGACGCAGTTGATCTGGAAAGCAGATTGGTCTCGCATCTTCGAGTGCACCAGCGAATGCCGCCGCGAACTGGTGAAAAACGTCGTCTATCTGGGACATTGTCTTCCTCACTCACAGTTTGGATTTGTGCCGCCCGGTTTCCGTGAGCATTATACCAACCTGGCGCGAGCTGTAGTACTATTCGTACCGGGCACGATGTTGATCGCGAAGAAAGAAAGGACAAACTCTATGAGTACCAAACGATGTATGCTATTCCTGCTCTGCCTGTTTGTATGTAGTGGACTCGCATTTGCCCAGCCCTCCGAGCAGCAACTTCACCGATGGCTCAAGCGTTTTCCGGGAGCGGACGCCAATGGCGACGGTCGTCTGACGATCGAGGAGGCTGATGCCTACAGGAAGAAACTACAGAAGTCCCGAAAGCCGGCGGGCGGCGGGCGTGGGGCTCCGCGAGAGTTCAAGGTCGATCCGGGTTGGCAGGCTGATCGGTTTCCCGATCACGCGGTCTGCTATCGATCTCCTGAGGAGATTGCGGCAGCCTACGCCAAGGTCCAAACGGGCAACCGCGACCCGATCACGTCCTACCCAAAACCGACGGATGGATCGTTACGAATTGTCGGCACGGGCCACAGTTTCATGGGGCCTGGGTACAAGACGTTTCCACAGATCGTCAAGGCCGCGGGCTTCGACCAGCCGCCTCCGCTCACGCACACCGGAGGAGGGATGACTGGGAGCGCTCGCTACAAGTGGGAACAGGAGAACGGGATTTTTCAGTTCGATGGCAATCCCACTCCGAAACTGCTGGCGTCGATCGCAAATGCCGAATGGGATGCGATGATGTGGGGACCTTACTTCAACGATCGTTCTGCCTACTACGCATGCTGGATCGACTTCTGCCTGAAATACAATCCGCAGATGAAGTTCTATCTTTCGGATGCGTGGCCGCAACTGGGGCAATTAGACAAGACTCCGACCAGCGAGGATGAACTGACCGCAGAGACTCTTGTTCGTTTGGGCCAGGAAAAGCATGCGACCTACGAGGAACTCGTTGGGACGCTGAACGAAGAATATCCGGGTAAAGTGTTCATCCTGCCAACATGCGAAGCCATGGTCCTGGCCGTCAAATACTACCACCGAGGCGAACTGCCGGGCGTCGAAGGGATTCACAAAGCCGTAGGAGGAAAAGAACGTTCGTTGTGGCGCGATCGACTGGGGCACCTTGGCCTTGGCTTTGGGAACCTGGAGGGTTACGTGTTCTATGCCACGATGTACGGTCGGTCACCCGAATTGATCGAAGGGGATATCAGATTTGGCGGTTCGCCAGACTATCCCAGCCGCGAACTCGATCGTGTCTTTCGCAGGATCGCGTGGGAAGCTGTCCTCAATAACCCGTTGTCCGGCGTGACGGACAAAGACAACGACGGCATTGACGATGATCGCGACTGGACGCCCGTCCAGATGAATAGCTCCCGTAGGACGGGATCGCAGCCGTCCAGAAATTACTACCACTGCAAGGGAACATCCTCCGATGAGACCGACAAAAGTTTCACCACTGCTGACACTAGTTGCTGTCCTCGGATCCGTGATGGCCGGTGCCTCCGCAAGCGAGCCGATGTCACGCTACAACGTCGTTTGGGATAGCCCGTCGAAAGACGCCAGCGGACAGATGCCGTTGGGCAACGGTGACATTGCCGCTGGTGTCTATGCAATCGAAGATGGCGACCTATACCTATTGTTGGGCAAAAACGACGCCTTCAACTACAACGGCGACATCTACAAGACGGGCCGTGTCCGCATCTCGCTTAGCCCGAATCCCTTCGACAAGGGCAAGCCGTTCCGGCAGACTCTCGACTTGCCGACCGGTTCGATTCACATTGAAGCCAACGGCGTAAGCCTGCGTATCTGGGCGGATGCCAACCGGCCGGTCTATAACGTGCAGATCGATTCGCCCGATGAAGTCACCGCTAGTGCCGCTCCGGAGTTTTGGGAACGTTTCGACGACTGCCAGTTTAACTGCTCACGCGAACCGATCGACAACGTCACGCAAGATGTTCGTCTGGAGCGTAATGGCAACATCCTCTGGTATTTCGCCGTGGGTGATCGGAGCGTATTCCCCACCGAGATGAAATACTATGACGTGGAGACGATGATTTCTGAGCATCCTGATCCATACCGCTTCAACACTTTTGGCAATCTCCTCGAAAGCCCGGACCTGACACTGGAAAACGGATCACTCAACGGAAAAGGCAGAAGTTTCGACATCCGTATCCATGCCCTGACCAAGCAGACGCCCGAGATTTCCACATGGATCGATACCATCGAACAACAGGCGACCCAGCTGGGAGACGTGAAGGAGGATTGGGCCGCGCACTGTCGCTGGTGGTCGGCGTTCTGGGATCGAAGTTGGATCATCGTATCCGACAATTCGCTGCCGCCTGAGGAGCGAGAGAAGCTCAGCGGCGAAGCACAGTCCGGTCGCCGAGGCGAAATGGACGGCGGAGCCTTGGTTGCACAGAGTTACAACGTCTTCCGCTTCCTGATGGCCTGCCAAAGCCGCGGGCGAATTCAAACCAAGTTCAACGGTGGGCTGTTCACACAGCCATTGCGCTGCACTGAAAGGAGCAAGGGACGAAAAGTTGCCACTCAACAGCCGGACGGGTCATGGTTAACTCACGAGGATGAACGCGACTGGGGCCGACGATTCACTTTTCAAAACCAGCGGCTGCTCTACTGGCCGTTGCTGATGAGCGGTGATGGCGACGTGCTGAAGCCCTTCTTCGACTACTACTGGAACGTGCTTCCGATTCGCAAGGCGATCACCAAGGCTTGGTTCGGACACGATGGTGCCTACTACCGCGAGAACATCGAGCCGACCGGAGGTGAACGAGACTGCGGCCGGACCGGCAAACCGCCCAAGACCAAGCCGGGCGAGAATCAGGGCAAAGGCTACTATCACAGTTACTACTTCACCTGCGGTCTGGAAACCGTAGCCATGATGATCGAGCACGCGAAATACTCCAGGGACGAGACATTCCGCGATACGGTCTTGGTGCCGTTTGCTCGCGAGGTCCTGCTGTTTTTCGACAAACACTATGCGCGTGATGCAAACGGAAAACTCCGGCTAGATCCGGCCATGGTGCTTGAAACGTGGTGGATCGCAGTGAACCCCGCGCCCGATGTGGCGGGGCTTCAGTTCTGCCTCGACGAGTTGCTGGCAATGAAGGCCGGGGCCGAGGACGACCAAGCCAACTGGCGCCGTTTCCGGGCTGAGATACCGTCGGTCTTTCTGCATGAGATCGACGGACGCAAGGCCATCGCACCTGCTGAGGCGTGGGAACTAAGACGCAATTCGGAGAATGGCGAACTTTACCCTGTCTTCCCATTCCGCTGTTTCGGTCTGGGACTGGGAACGGCTGACATCGTCGATTGGACGATGCAACACCGTACCCTCAGAAACGCATTTGGTTACCGATGCTGGACACAGGACCAGATCCATTGGGCCTATGCCGGGAACGCCGCCGAATCGCAAGATGGGCTGGTTCATCGCTTCCGCAATGCGTCGACCCAATGTCGTTTCCCCTTGTACGGAAGCCAGGGACCGGATTCGTGCCCAGACTTCGATCATTTCGGTTCCGGATGCACGGCACTACAACGCATGCTTGTGCAGGAAGCTGGCGAGAAGATTCTCCTTCTTCCCGCTTGGCCAGCAGACTGGGATGCAGACTTCAAGCTCCATCTGGCGCACAGCACGGTTATCTGTGGGAAGGTCACTAGCGGCAAACTGGTGGAATGGAACATCGAACCTGCTGCTCGCAAGGAGGATGTAGTTGTCTACGAGCCACAACCAGTTCCAGTACGCCCCGTCGTGCCAGAAAACCAACACCCATTACGCATCGGGACGGATCATGCGGGTGGCAGTCGGTTCAAGGGCAAGTTTGGTAGAGTGACGATGTTCCGCGGTGCGCTAAAGGCCGATATGATCCGCACCTTGGCCACGGGTGATCGCTCGGAAAAGTTGACAGGCGAGACGGTTGTCCAATGCTTGCTTGAACCGAAAGCGGGTGACGTTCTGGCGACCAAACCCGAAGACTTCACCAGCGCAATCTCCTTCGAGGCATGGATTATGCCGGCGAAAGGCGAGGCCGGCCGCATCTTCGACAAACTCACAGCCGGGAGAAGAGACGGCTTTCTTATCGACTCCTGGCCGGACCTGAGTCTGCGCATCATCATCGGCCCCCATCAAGAGGACTTCCCCAGTGTCTTGCGAGCTGACACTTGGCAGCACGTCGTCGTGGTGATGCGCAGAGGGCGGCACGAGGTGTATTTGAATGGAGCCAGACTCTGAGTCATTCCGCGCGCACCACGTTGAGTAGACATGCCGGGCATTTGCCCCGATCAACCCAACAGAGATAGCCAATGCGAGCAGAACCGTACTGGATAATCATATTGTTTGCTGCCGCTTCCATCGCTTCCGGCGCGCAATCGCTGGCTCTCGTGAAAGACGGCGACTTTGAACGGCAAGACCTGGCTATCGCCAATAAGGACAACCCAGGGGCCTGGGTTGTGCGCAAACACGGAGCCCAGCACGCATCAATCAAAGTCGTGCCGGATCCGACGGGAAATGGCGGTCGTTGTTTGGGATACCGTAACACGGGAGAAGGCTCGCACAACATTCACGTCGATCAGCTCGTTCCGGTGACTCCGGACACTGTGTACGAAGTCCGAGCCCGCGCACGTGGTGATGGGAAACTGGAACCCCTGATTGTTGTGCAGACGAAGGACTGGTCCACCTTGGCAACGTTGTCTTGCGGCAAGGCAACCGAATGGCGTGACATCCGATTGCTGTTTCACTCATTCGACAACGACGTTGTCCGATTCGAGTGGTTCCCCGGCGCCCAAGGCTGGCTTCACACCGGCATCGCGGGATCTAGCTGGCTGGACGACGTACGCATCCTGCCGGTCGCAAAACCGTCGCCGAGCCTGCTGAGATCATTTGCGCTGCAGCGGCCGCAACGAGACCAGGAGATCGACCTGCAAAACGTATCCGTCGCGGCGACGGGCGATCCTCAGCCTTTGCGGCGCATCACGGCCCGAGACGGTGTGTTGCACTACGAAGGCGGAACCGAGGTTGCCCTTTGGGGCGTGAACATTCAGACGGCGCTCTCGTGGGAGTACAACGGGCGTCTAAGATCTGCAGGCGTGCCTCATACGGCGGAGGCCCTCAAAGAGATCTCGGCCCGGAATCTCGCTCACATGCCGTTGCTCGGGGTGAACGTCATTCGCATGCACCTGCTTCCGGCCGACTTCAGCGGACCGAACGGAGAGATCTGCGACACAATCTACTTGGACGTGCTGGACGACCTATTGGCCCAGTGCCGCCGCCGCGGGATCTACGTGTATTTGACGCTGATGAACGAGATGAATTGGAGCTTCTGCAGAGATTCCTTCGTGGCCGGACATGAGCGAGCCGAATGGATATTTGACCCCGCGCTGGCAGCCAAGTCGAGACGCTACGTGCGCGACTTCCTGGACCGGACCAATCGCTACACAGGCGTGCGTTACGCCGATGATCCGACGATCGCTGTTGTCGAGATCATGAACGAACCACGGTATCCGACTCTGCGGGACCTGCGTTCCGAGGCGAGTCTGCGGGAATGTACAGGGGCCTTTGACGCTTGGCGATCAAAGCAACAAGGCGACGCCGAGCCGGAAGTGCTCTACCCCGCCTATCGCTACGAGGCGCTGCTTCGATACCTGAACCGGATGTGCGACACGGTTCGCAGTACAGGTTGTCCAGCGCCGGTCATCTGGAATCTGAACTGGCCCCGGATGGTCAACAATCACGAGGATGTTTTCCAGGCTGCCGGCGACAGTGCCATCGATGGCGTGTCCTTCTGCTGCTATCCCGGCCAGAGCGATGTAGCCAATCCGTTCTGGGCCAATCCAGCGGATCTGAGTGTGAACAACTACCTGCCGTACCTGCAGACTTGCTACCGCGACTACTCCTACCTGCGCTGGATGCTGGGAAAGCGCTTCGAGAAGAAAGCCAAGATGGCGTACGAGTTCGAGTCGATGTACAACCACACTGCGTACCTCTATCCCGCCATGGCGCGGTTGTTCCGTTCCCTTGGCGCCCAGATCGCGCCCATGTGGCAGTACACGTTGTCGCCCGTGGCCGAGCATCGAGCCGGCTCGCACTATCTGAACGCCTACTGTACACCGCAGAAAGCCGTCAGTTTTCGCATCGCCAGTCGCGTATTCGCCACGACTCCCCGATACGCTCCTTTCGATCTGGCCGCCAAGAAGGAGATGGTCGGCCCGAAGTGGGCTGTTTCCTTCGACCGAGACCTGAGCCTCTGGCAAAGTGACGAAGCATTCATGCATTCGGACGACGTCGACTGGAATCCGCTCGGCGTGCCCAACGCACCAGAAATCATCGCTGGCTGTGGGACCTCACCTTTGGCAAGCTATGGCGGGACAGGGATGTACGTCCTGGAGATCAACGACGATTGTGTAGATCTATTGATCCTGCCCGATGTCCGCTACACTTACCCAACTTGGCAAAGGCGAAGCTCGAAGTCACCGGAGCGCGTGTGCGAACTGGATACAGAAGCGGTACACATATTCGAACTGCGTCTTGCCGGATGGACCGACGGCGTGGAAGTCGCCCGCCTAGAAGGCGACCGAGCCACGTCTCTAACCATGCTGGGCCCAGGGACACGATTCCGCGCAGGGCCGGGGCAATACCAACTCACACGGGGGCATCATTGAAGACGGACAATCGATGTCGCCCATTGCCCAGCTTTTTGCCGGTACAACGTCTAGCTGGTTATCCTGGAGGCTCTCGGCAAGCCGCGCAAACCCCATGCCCAAAGAGTGGATCGCGCCGTCTCTCGGGCATCACAAGGAGTGGATCCACGCCTGTAAGACCGGCGAGCCGACAACGTGCAATTTCGACTATTCCGGCAAGCTGATCGAGCACAATCTGCTGGGCAACGTCTCCTACCGCGTCGGCAAGAAACTGGAGTGGGACTGCAAGACCCTGAAGGCCACCAACTGCCCCGAAGCCGACAAGTTCATCCGCCGCTTGTATCGCGAGGGTTGGGTCTTGGACGGTTAGCCGCACAGACCGAGCGGACGGGCTTCGCCGATCTGGTGTACCGCTACGTCCGTCGCCATGCCCAACCCGTTTAACCGCAGGGCCAGCGGCCCGCGCGGGGGTTGAGTTGGAATTGGCATCCCGCTCTACGCCGGTGAGAATTCCTACCCCCTCGCCGACGCGCGGCCCGTTGGGCACGGTGGTTAAACGAAGCACTCAAATGGGCACCGCCGAGCCCGCGCCTCAAATTGTTGCCGCTTTGCTTCTCAGCAAAGTATGATAGGAGGTGAGGGCACTTCTGCCTCGCCATTCGCTAGGGGCTCGCGTGAATAGGAAGAGGAGGTCTCCCCATGCTCCGTTGTCTATCCCGGCGTTCGTATTTTCTTGTCGCCATTTGCACTCTGCTCGTGTCCGTTTCGGCCGTTGCCGAGGAATCTGCAACGATCGACGTGCCGTTCGTGGACGATAATCTCAGGCAATTGGTCCAGGACCGCGACTGGGGAGCGGCGATTGCGGCGGTCGATAAGGCGCTCCAGCAAGAAGACGCACCACGGGATCGTCTCACCTATTTGAAGGGGAGAATCCTCCATTTTCAGGGGCAGTACGACGCGGCTGTAGCGCTCTTTGCCGAACTGCAAGAACAATTTCCAGAGAGCCCTTGGGCGCGACGGGCTCGGTTCGCATCGGGGGTCGCGCTAGTCAAGAAGGGCGATTTTCGTGGTGCCGAGCTGATCTATCGCGCCGAGGCCGAATCGCTGCTGTCGGCCGAGCGCAAGCAGCAGTTTGCCGACATCTACCTGGAATATGCTAACGCCTATTTCGACCCGCCGGAGGAAGATGTCAAACCTGATTATGCACAGGCGGTTCAGTTCTACGAGAAGGCCCTGGACGCAGGCCCGAAGCCTGAGCAGCGACTGGACGTCGAACTGCTCGTGGCCCGCTGCCGTCAACTGCTGGGCGAGACGTCCGCGGCGGCCTTTCTGTACGACGCGTTCATCCAAACGCATCCGGACAGTTCCCAGGTAATCGAGGCTCGTTTCCGGCTGGGCGAATGCCACCTAGCGGATGAAGCCTCGAAACAGGCTCGGCGTGCCTGGCAGGACCTGCTGGCCGCACATGGCGAGTCGAAGTCGAAGTGGATTGCTGAAGCGAGCTTCGAACTGTCGCGCACGTGGGGCGTGCCCAGCCCGGAGACGGAAGAGCAGATGAACATGGGCGTGGCCGCTTTGGCGAATTTCCTTACGCGGTTCCCGACGCACGAACACGCCGGGCAGGCGCACCTGGACATTGCTTACAGCTATTCCACCCAGGGACGCTATGCGGACGCCGTTGGACAACTCGAAAAGCTGCTCGCCGACAAACGTTACGAGACGCGCGAAGAAATCCCTAAGGCCCGCCAGGAATTGGGCCAAGCTTTTCTGATGCAGGAGCGATACACGGACGCTCTGGCCGCGTGGCGCGAGTACCTGGTGAAACATCCCAGCGATGCCGCGTGGAGCGACGTTCAGCGCAAGGTGATCGACACCGAGTATGCGATCGCTGCCGGAAAGGCCGAATCGAAACAGTACGAAGCCGCTCGGCCGCTATTGCGTGAGTTCCTGGCGAAGTATCCGCTGGACGAACGCAGCCCGGAAATCTTGTTCCTGTTCGGCCAGATGAATTACGAGGAGAAGAAGTGGGAAGCCGCGATCGACGACTGGCGGCGAGTGGTGTCAAAGTTTCCCAAATCGGACGAAGCGTCGCACGCCCAATACCGAATCGCGGTTGTGATGGAAGAGGAACTAGTCGAGTTGGACGAGGCCCTCGAAGAGTATCGTAAGGTCACTTCGGGCAGCCACGCGCGGCAAGCTCAGGAGGCCGTATCGCGACTGGGGTCCAAGACGATGACCGTCGTCACGGAACGCGTGTTCCGCTCGGACGAGAAGCCGCAACTGAAGTTGACCACGCGAAACATCCTGTCGGTCACGGTGCGTGCCTACAAAGTCAACATGGAGTCTTACTTCCGCAAGATGCATTTGGCCGGCGAGGTGGAAAATTTGGACATTGCTTTGATCGACCCCGATGTCAGCTTCGAGTTCGAGATCCCGGACTATCAGGAACATCAACAACTGGAGAGCGCGATCGAGATACCTTTGCCTGCCGACGCCGCACGCGGAGCGATGGCGGTGACCGTCAGCAGCGAGACCCTGGAAGCGACCGCCTTGGTGATCCAGAGCGATTTGGACGTGATCGTCAAGGCTTCGCGAAACGAAGTCTTTGTCTTTGCCCAAAACATGCTCACCGGAAAGCCGTGGCCGGGCGCGCGATTGTTGATTTCCAACGGCCAGCAGACGTTTGCCGATGCCGTTGCGGGCGACGATGGCGTATTTCAGGCGACCTACGATCAACTCCGCGACGCCGCTGACGTACGCGTCCTGGCGATCGCCGATGCACACGTCGCGTCAAACGTCGTGGGGCTGGAGGGAGTCGGTGTGGCCCAAGGGCTGGCCGACAAAGGCTACATCTATACCGATCGCCCCGCGTACCGCGCCGGACAGCAAGTTCGCGTGCGCGGCTGTATTCGCCAGGTCCTTGACGGCGCGTACATGGTGGAAAACCAGAAGCAATTCGACTTGGAGGTCTTCGATCCGCGTGACCGACTGGTCTGGCAGGAGAAGGTGACGCTTGGCGAATTCGGGACGTTCCATGCCCGCTTCCCTCTGCCTGCGACCAGTCCTCAAGGCGAATACCGCGTCCATGTCCGCAATGGATCCGACCGGAATTACCAGGGGAGCTTCCGCGTTCACCAATACAAGTTGGAGCCGGTTAGGCTGACGGTCGACGTAGGGCGATACGTTTACTATCGCGGCGAGGAGATCGAGGGCACGATCCGGGCCGAGTACTACTACGGCGCTCCGCTGGCTGGTCGGGAGCTCACGTATCAGTTGGCGGACGATCGGCAGTACACGGCCAAGACGGACGATCAAGGCGAGGTCCATTTCGAGCTTCCGACGCGGGAGTTCTATGAAGAACAGGTTCTGCCTTTCGTCGTAAAGCTGCCTCAATGGAATGTGCAAAGCACAGTCAACTTTTATCTGGCCACTCAGGGCTTCTCCATCGGACTAGGCACGGGACGGGATGTCTTCGTCGCAGGGGAATCGTTCGAGGTCACGATCACCACAAAAGACGCTGAAAGAAAACCGGTTGGCCAGGAATTGCGTCTCAAGGTGGCAAAGGTGACGACCATCGAAGGAAAGGTGGGCGAGCGACCTGTCGAGGAGCACGCGGTCCAGACAGCGGTCGAAGACGGCATAGCGCGGCAGACACTGACACTGGAAGAAGGTGGCCGGTATCATCTGCGAGCAGAAGGGCAAGATCGTTGGGGAAATCCGGTCAGTGGCTATCTCAGCGTGTTGGTATCGGACGACGAGGATCGTGTGCGCCTGCGCATTCTCGCGGACCGACACACGTACAAGGTGGGTGACGACGCAGAAGTAACGCTCCACTGGCGAGAGAAACCAGCTTTGGCCCTGGTCACGTTCCAGGCGGACCGTGTTTTGGATTACCGGCTGGTGCAGTTGAAGACGGGAGCCAACAAGTTGCCGGTCGCTATGACCTCCAAATTGGCTCCGAATTTCGAGCTGGAAGCGGCGGTCATGGTCGACGTTCGATCAGAGCCCGGCAACGCAGAACGTAAAGATCGAGAGACTACGTCCGCACCGCCGCTCCGTTTCCACGAAGCCTCCAGCCCGTTTACCGTAGTGCGCGATTTGAAGGTATCGTTGTCGTACGAGCGCAAAGACGGCGCAAAAGGTCCGGTGAAACCTAGCGAGCCAATGGAGGTGACGGTCACCACAACCGATCCGCAAGGTAAACCGGTCGCGGCCGAGGTGAGTGTGGCCATGGTCGAGCAAGCGTTGCTGGACCAGTTCGAGTGGCCCTCGCTCCCGATCGACGAGTTCTTCCGAGCCGGAAGGCGCGAACCGGCGGTTCGTACTACGTCCAGCATCACGTTCGCCTATCGCCCAGCGACAACTTTCATCAATCCGCTGCTGTTGGCGG